>DASTWM010000522.1:0-20608 GCA_035765855.1 Roseiflexaceae bacterium | reverse complement strand
GACAAATGCGATACAGCGCGTATAAATCGCTTGGGTGAAACTGTCGGATAGCAAAGGTCATGGCAGGCTCCTCTCAGCAAGACAGCAAGAGTATAGCATAGCTTGTTAGCCATGCGGCCATATATTCAGCAGCCAGGCCGCCATCCAGCCGATCACGACCAGCCCGCCGAAGCGCATGTGAAGCTGCCCGGTGCCGCGCAGCACTGGCTGAAGTTTCGCTGGCTCGGTTTCGCGCGCCACAATGCCGATTAGACGGACTGCCATCGGCAGCGTCAGCAGCGCGAGCAGTGTGAACCACGGCGCTGCGCCGAGCAGCACCGTGACGACAAGCATCGCGTATGTCGCGCCGATCAGCGCGTAATACTCGACGTTTGCGCCGTGGCGGCCCAGCACGGTCGCCAGCGTGCGCTTGTTGAACTGGCGGTCGAAATCAAGATCGCGCAGGTTGTTGGCATGCAGGATCGCCGCGACGAGGAACCCAACCGGCAGCGAGGCCAGCACCACCGGCAGCGGCACGCTGCGCGCCTGCACGTAATACGAGCCGATCACAATCACCGGCCCCATGAATACGAACACGGTGATCTCGCCCATGCCGATGTACGCCAGGGCGACTGGCCCGGCGGTGTACAGAAAGCCGACGGCGACGCTGAACACGCCCAGCCACAGGATGAACAAACCGGCGACGCTGACGAGATACAGGCCGATGGCCGCGCCGAGCACGAAGCAGGCCACCCCAACCATGAGCACGCTGCGGGCCGGGATTTCGCCCTTCTGAATGAAGCCGCCGGGACCATGGACGCGCTCTTGATCAAGCCCTTTTTTGTCGTCGTAATAGTCGTTCACCAGGTTCGTGCCAGCTTGCAGCGCCACCGAGCCGATCAGCGTCAGCAGAAAAAGGCCGCCGTGAAAGACGCCGTTGTACACCGCGATCGCGCTGCCCAGCAGCACCGGCACGACGGCGGCGGTGTAGCTCCATGGCCGAAACGTAATAAACCATTTATACCAATGGCTGTGCATCAAACGCTCCTCAGGTTGAGAAATCATGGAACGAGTCGTTGCTAAGGCTGCTGCACCCACGCTTTGACATCTGCATCGAGTTGCGCGATGCTGAGGCCAAAGAACTGCTGAACTGCCTGCGCAGTGAGGTCGCTGCTCAGGTTGGCGAAGGCGGCATCGGAAGGCAGCGAACTGCCAAGCTGCGGAAGTTTGGCGCGCACATCGGCGGCAGGCACCGCCGCGTAGGAGCGGTAGAAATCGAGCACGGTCTCTTCACCAAACGTTTGCACGAGATATTCAACTGTCGCGCCGGAAAACATGTACTCGGCACCGATTCGTTGCTCGCTGTAATCCGCCTCGCCAAGTGTGCCTGCTTTGGTCAAATCTATGAGCGACATGTCATCAAGCTGACCGCTGTTGGCTAGCTGTTGCCGTTGCGCC
Organism: Roseiflexaceae bacterium; assembly: GCA_035765855.1. GTDB lineage: Bacteria > Chloroflexota > Chloroflexia > Chloroflexales > Roseiflexaceae > DASTWM01. The sequence goes on along the minus strand of DASTWM010000522.1, from coordinate 19,171 downwards.
GCGCCATTATCCTCAGAATAGAACACCGCGATGCCCTCAGCCAGCCATGGCGGTGTAAATGGGCGCGTACTCACGGCGAGCGCGAGATGCACGAGTTCATGCGTGATCGTGGTTTGGCGTTCGGTTGGCGAGATTCGGTTGGCGTTTGCGCGAAACGCCGCGCCGTTGATGTAGAAGGCACGGCTGGTCGCGGTGATGGCTGCGCCGTTGAACTCGTAACGCGACAATGCCAGCCCCAGATAATTGCTTGAGTCGCGCCCGGTCAATCTGGTGAATTCGTCGGCGGTGTTCGTGAAGTAGGCGACATAACGCGGTTCCAGCGTGAGCCCGCGCTGCTGCAAGGTCGTGTAGGCTCGTTCCGTTTCATGTTCCAATTCTGGCAGATCGCTTTGCGTTTCCGGACGCGCGAAGATCAGGAAGTGCGGCGTCTCGCGCAGCACAAAGTCGCCCAGACGCCAGAACGGCGGGGTATCATCGAAATTGGATCTGGTGACGCGCCATGTCGAGCCATCGCGCGCAAACGAGAAGCGTGCATGGTTGAGAAAGCTGTTATCAGACTCGATCCCGCGCAAGGTATAGCTCATTTCGACGGGTACATCCTCAATCGTGCCGCTTTCTGGACTGTTCATGCGCGCGTCCGGCGCGAGTCGCAGCGTGTAGCTCACAAACGGCACCTGCTTGAGGCGTTCGGCGACGCGGCGCTGCTCATCGCGTAGCGCTGGATCGAAGGTCGCCACATAGGCATCACTATCGCCAGACTCAACCGCCATGGCTTGCTGCGACAGTAGCCGCGAAAGAGCGGTATACGCCGCATCGGCGGCGCTCGGTTGTGATGTCGGCGCGGGCGTGCCGCCGGATGGCGACGTGATGGTTGCGGCGACCAGCCCGTTGGCGTCAAAGCGCATGCTGACGGCGTTGTAGGTCGGGAATACAAGCCGCAGCGTTTCGCTTGCGGTTGGGAGTGGAAAAGTCAGCGTGCCTGCGTTGGCCTGGCCGGGCTGCCAGCCGCCGGCGGGCGCAATCGATGTTTGCAGGCTGTCGCTGACGCTGGTCGGCTCATACTGCTGGCCTTCGCTGTCGACAAGGCGCGCGTCACTGCCATCTGGTCCCACGGTGAGAGTATAGCCCTGCCGCCCGGTATTGACGAATGCAACGCTGAATACGGCTACGCTTGACATAACCTCAAGCGAGCGCACCTGGAGTTCGATAGGGGCGAGCGCTGGCTCCTGGCTGTGCAGCGTTTGTTGAATCGCGTAGTTTCCCTGGCCGAGCGGAGCATGGCTTTCCGACAGCAGTGTGTCGAGGCCGAAATGAATCGGCGCGTAGCTCGGCATGTGCAGTTCGTACGGGCCGCTGCCAGATGGCATGGGAAAGGCCACGTCGCCGACATTCGCCGTGCCGGGTCCGAATCCGTCCGCAGGCGCAAGGCTGCGCAGATTGGCGCTGACGTTCGTTGGATTGTACTGCCGCCCGTTCTCGTCCACAAGCACAGCATCTTCGCCGCCGAATCCGCCTGAAACCGAGTAGGTCGTATTGCTGGTGTTCTGGAACGCAATCCGCAGTACCAAACTGCCGGTTGTCACCGTGGCGCTATGGATAACCAGCGCTACATTCTTTAGCGCGGGCTGATCGCTTTGGGCATGTTGATCGATCGCGAAGCTTTGCCCAACACGGAGCGCGCGAGCAGCAGGCGCGGTGCGGCGCGGCACGCCCGGCGAAGCAGATACATTGTTGCCATTGGTAGCAAGCGGCGTGGCGGCACTGCCAGATGGGCGATTGCCAGCGCCACACCCACTCAACACCAACGCCAGCATGAGCAGCGACATTATGTTCTTCAATCGATAGCGCATGCCTTCATTCTTTTTCATGAGACGCTGCCGAACGCACTGGCTATACCTTTGGTGTAACCATTTCGCCGCGCCGCCATGCATTCAGATATGGGAACGGCGAGACCGCGCCGCGCCGTGTTTTCCAATCGTCGGGCGTGGTCGGGTGCGAGATTCCGAAGTGCAGGTGCGGCTGTGTGAAACGCGCGTCGCCACTGTTGCCAGTCAGCCCGAGCACCTGCCCGATCTCGACGCGCTGCCCGACGTTGAGTCCATCTGCAACGGCGGACAGGTGCGAGCCGTAGTAGCGCACGCCATCATCACCAATGATCGCGACCGAGCGCCCGCCGCGCACTGCCGGGTCGTCTGTAGCCGGATCCCATGTGTCTTCGGTGCTGATCCAGTCGACAACACCGCCCGTTGGCGCTACAAACTGGCTCCCAATCGGGCAAAAAATATCGGTCGCGGGATAATCATGGTGATACTGGCCGTAGCTTATTTTGCCGCTGCTCTGCACCGGAAACATATAGCGTCGCTCGACAGGCGCGGGCGCTGCTTGGGCGGGCGGTGCAGGTGCGTCGGTTGGCTGAACATCCGTCGCTGGTGCAGTTTCTTGCGCGGGCGGCGCGGGTATATCGGTCGGCGGCACCGGCGTGACGGTCGGCGGCGCGGGCGTGACGGTCGGCGGCGCGGGCGTGTGCGTAGGTGGACGTGGAGTGATTGTTGGTGCCGGTGTGTTCGTTGGCGGCACCGGCGTATTTGTCGGCGGAACGTTGGTCGGCGCGAATGTTGGTGACGCTGTCGGCGCGGCGGTGGCAATCGCGGCCTGCTGTGCGGTAGCAGATGTTGGTACTTCCGGTGCGTTGCCACCGCAGCCCGTGAGCAGCACGAAAAAACACAGCAGAACGATCATTTGTCGTAGTTGAAGCATGAACGCATTATACAATGAAGCGTGTAACAAATAAATTGCTACACGCTTCGTCACCCATGACTATACCAACAAGCTACCTGTCAGGTGCGCGGGTTCGGATGCAATTCAGGTGCATCAGGTGCAGCGGGTTCGCTTGCATCATCGTCCTCATCTTCTGGCATGCTGCCGTACGGGTGTACGCCGGGCAGCCCGGGAATCGGTGCCGTGGGCAGCGCGCGGAAGCGATGGTTGAGAAAAATGCCCAGCAATCCGCCAAAGAACAGCACTGCGCTGGCAATCTGCGCGGCCCGCAGCGCGCCTGCACATGATCCGCCAACGCCATTGGTGCACAGGCTGTCCGTGCGCAGCCCCTCAATCCAGAAGCGCCCGAAGCCGTACCAGACCGCGTACATCAGCGAAGCATCGCCATCGCGCAGCCAGCCGCGCAACCGCCGCTCCAGCCACAGAATCACGCCCAGCCCCGTCACGTCATAGATCGACTCATACAAAAAGGTCGCATGGAACAACGTATTGGGCGGGTACTTCTGCATGTCGTTGTACGGCGGCAGCCGCCGGTCGGCGTCAATCACCACCCCGAACGGCAGCGATGTTGGCCGCCCGTATGCTTCCTGATTCATGAAGTTGCCCCAGCGTCCGATCGCCTGCGCGATCAGCATGGTCGGGAGCGCAATATCGACAATGCGAATGGTCGGCAGTTTATTCCATCTGGTGTAGATGATCGCTGCCAGAATGGCACCAATGATCGCGCCATGAATGGCGAGACCGCCGCCGCCACCCGCCGGATTAATAATCTCAAGCAGCGGACGCCCCGCAAAGCGATCCCACTCAAATGCTACATAATAGGCCCGCGCGCCTGCCACGCCAAGAATCATGCCCAGCATGAGCAAATTCCAGATGTGCTCCGGGTCGAAGCCACGCTCGTACGCGCGCCGCGAGGCGATATAACCGGCCAGCAGCGCGCCGGAAACGATCAGCACGCCATACCAGCGCACGACGAGTGGAAAGCCAAGCAGCTGCGCGTTAATAAGAAAAGGATCGTCCGGCGGATACAATGGAAACATGACAACCTCTGTGCTTGCGTCGGTAGATACCATGGTGAAAACTACCGGCCCCTAGTGTTCAATCATGCCATTGTACGCACCCTGTTCCGCGCTGTCAATGTGGGCGCTGCCTGAAGGAATGGGGCAGACATGGTACAATAGAACACATGTCAGTGTACGATGCGTACGCGCAGTTTTATGATGGCAGCGGCCATGTGCGTTTTGCCATTCTCATGGCGCAGTATCTTCAGGAAGTGCTGGCGCGCCATGCGGTGCAAGGTCGCCGCGCGCTTGATCTTGCATGTGGTACTGGCACATTGGCGCTGATTCTGGCCGATGCTGGCTGGCACGTAGTTGGGGTTGACGGCTCGGCGGCCATGCTGGAGATCGCGGGCGCGAAGGCCAGTAATCTGGATTCGGCTGGTCAGGCCATGTTTGTGCAGCGCGACATGCGCAGCCTGTGGCCGGGCGATGATGAAGAAGCAAACGACGTGCTTCGGCCAGCGTCCTTTGATCTGGTCGCCTGCACGTATGACAGTCTGAACTATCTGCTGACCGAGGCCGATGTGCTGGCATGTTTTACTGACGTGGCGCAGGCGTTATGTCCTGGCGGCCTGTTCGTGGGCGACATGAACACGCGCCATTTTCTCGCGCATGACTGGGGCGAGCACGAAGTTGTGGAAATGCCGGGCTTTATTCAACTTGCGCAAAGCACATTTGACGATGCAAGTGGCTGCTCGACGATGCGTTTGACCTGTTTTGTGGGCGATGATCAGCGCGGCTACGAACGCTTTGACGAAACCCATGTCGAGCGCGCCTATCCATCAGATGTGATAGCGAAGCTGCTTGAAGCGGCGGGGCTGCGTGTCGAGGCCGTGTACGATTGTTTTACATTTCAGGAGCCAGAGCCGTACACGCAGCGGTTGTGCTGGATCGCGCGCAAATAAATAGTGGTTGGCGTGAGCCGGATTGTAGTGATTCACGAAATATGTCAGTTTTACCAGCACCAGAACAAAAGGCCGTCTACGTCGAGCGCATGTTCGCGCGGATTGCGCCCAGCTACGATCGGTTGAACCGCTTGATGACGTTCGGCATGGATGATGATTGGCGGGCGCGCGCGGTTGAAGCGATTGCGCCGCCCGCCATGGCGCGCGTGCTCGATGTCGGTTGCGGCACCGGCGCGTTTCTGCCGCTTCTGGCTCCCTGGCTGCCGGACGGATTGGCCGTCGGCGTGGACTACACGGCGGCTATGCTGCATGCGGGTCAGCCGAACCGCGAACGGGCGGGCGGGCGCGCGGCGTTTGTCGGCGGTGATGCGCTGCGGCTGCCCTTTGCTGACGAATCGTTTGACGCACTGACGACCGGCTTTGTCATGCGCAACGTGACCGATATACGCGCTGCTTTTCGTGAGATGTGGCGCGTGGCGCGGCCCGGCGCGCTGCTGGCCTGTCTGGAGGTTGCGCGCCCGCATAATCCGCTGCTGCGCGCTGGTCATGCGGCGTACTTTGAGCGCGTGGTGCCGCTGCTCGCGCGCGCGTTCGGCGGCGACGCGACGGCGTACACCTACCTGCCGCAGTCGGCGCGCACCTTTCCTTCTCCCGATGCGTTAGCCGCGTTGATGCGCGAGGCGGGCTGGGCGGATGTGCGCTACACGTTGCTGGGATTAGGCGCTGTTGCGCTCCATACCGCTCGAAAATGATCATGAAAACGATAACAACGGGGTAACATATATGGATCCGTATGATGATGATGCGCGGCCACGACGCCGGGGCGACGATCGCCGCCCGAATGATGCGCCGCCGCGCCGCCGCGATAGCCTCATTGAGCGGCGACTACGCGCCCGCGAAGAAGGCGAGGATTACGAGGACTATGATGATTACGATGAACCAGCGTATCGGCGCAGTGCGCGCGGCGGCTATGCAGCGCCAGCATATCGGCCTTCATCGGGCGGTGGCTGCGCAACGACGGCATTGTACTTGCTCCTGGCGGTGGTGGTCATCGGGGTTGTGTTTCTGCTGGCCGGGCAGCGCCTGATTTCAAGCGCCGCGTCGGCGTTGGTGCCGAACGTACCAGCCAAGATTCAGCAGGTCATCGCCACGCCGACGCCGACTCTGCGCGACCGGGGCGGCACCATTCAGCAGATTCGCAGCCTCAATCGGTTAGAGACAAAGAGCTTTTCGGTCGAGCGCGTCATTGAGGCAAGCGTTCAGCGCGGCAACCCGCTCGATCTGCTGCTTGGCGACCGGCTGCTGCTGATTGCGAGCGGCACGGTGGTGGCGGGCGTCGATCTTAGCAAGCTTACGCCTGCTGACGTGATCATTTCACCTGATGGCGAAAGCATTACCGTTCATCTGCCACCATCGGAAATTTTTAGCAAAGCGCTGGATAACGAGCGCACGCGCGTGTACGACCGCAGCAGCGGTATCCTTGCGCCGCAAAACAAAGATTTAGAAACGCAAGCGCGCCAGCAAGCCGAAAGCGAAATTCTCAACGCCGCATGCGAAGGTGGGATCATGCAGCAGGCGGCTGACGAGGCGCAGCGTTCGCTGGAACAATTCCTGAAGCTGCTCGATTTTCAGCAAGTGACCGTGACAGCGACAGCCGGTCAATGCGTCGCGCCTGCCACCGTGCCGACCGTCGCGCCTGCCGCGCCAGCGCCGACGCCGTAAATTGCCCGTTGACGAATTCTGGTGCTTTTCGATATAATTTAATCCGCTCCAGAAGGCAACATAGCTGCATGGGCGCACCATGATTGTCGCCTGTGTACACGCACCACGGCAATGTGGCCGTGCAGAGAGACAGACATGGATACCGATGAAATGTATCGGCGTGGCGTTGCTGATGCCGAGCGCGGGGAAGTCCACCCGTTTTATTATCAGCATTATTATCCGTACCGGCGCGCTTTTGACAGCACTCGTCGCCGCCTCCATCAGCCTGCCATTCTGCAAACCAATTGGCGACGTACGATTATCATCATTGGCGCGCTGCTGATCGTCGGGCTAACGGGTTTTGTGCTGTTCAGGCGCTCGCAAGAGCAGGCGGCGCTGCTCGCGCAGTCGTCCGCTGCATCGACGGTGGTGCGCGCGGCAGTGGTGCTGCCCACTTCGACGCCGATTTTCCCCACCGCAACGCCACTTCCCACCCCGACACCTGTGGCGCTCCACACCGGCGGGCATGCAACCGTTGTCAATATCAAGGATGGCGCGCTGCGGGCGCGGCAGGAGCCGAACCTCAAATCTCCCGTCAAGGTTTCCTTTCACGACGGAGATAACGTGAACGTGGTTGAAGGGCCAGTCGAAGCTGATGGTTATACGTGGTGGCGTATTGAAAGCGACCGCGGCACCGGTTGGAGCGCCCAGCAGTCGCAAGACGGAGTAGAGTGGCTCAAACCTGTTGAGTAATCACTCGTCGTGCGTGTGCTCGCATGTGTAAGCATCCTGACGTGTCATGCTAAATGATATACCGGGATGTCTTTTTTGTCAGCAAATATTTAGCTGCGCTTCAGCACGGTCTTATCAATTTGGTTAATACTTAATGCATGAGCCAACAGAAATATGTTCGATGGATAGTTTATGCGGTCGTTCTGGCAATCCTGACGGGTTGCGCAGCGCCATGGCATACGGCACCAGGTGCCGTTGTCGCCGTACATCCTGATAAACCTGGCCCTGTCATTCCTGATCGTTTCCTCGGCCTCAGTTTCGAGGCCAAAGAACTCGCCAACCCTCAAATCGATGCTCGCAATAGCGCTCTGGTACACATGCTCGCGCTTCTGGGGCCGGGCGTGCTGCGCTTTGGCGGTAATCTGGTCGAGCGCACGTTCTGGAAAAGCGCGCCGCCAGGCACTGGCTCGGCACAGCAATATGTGGTAACGCGCGCCGATCTTGAGCGCGTGTTCGGGTTTGCGCGGCAGGTTGGCTGGCAAGTGATCCTTGGCGTCAACTTGCAAGCTGGTACACCTGAGCAGGCGGCGGACGAGATCGCTGCTGCGGCTGATATTGGCGGGCCGCTGTTGCTGGCGGTTGAAATCGGCAACGAGGCGGATTTGTACAAGCCGCAATGGAGCATTGATCAGTACCGTGAGTCGTTTAACACCTTTGCGGCTGCGATCCGCGCTCGCGTGCCGCATGTCGCGTTCGTCGGTCCAGATTCCTCATGGGGGCACTGGTTGCCGCCCTTTGTTGAGAGTCATGGACCGCAGCTTAGCCTGGCAACCTACCACTACTACCCGCTCTTTCATAGTGCGAAACAAGCCGAAACTGACCCGACGTACCCAAGCGTGGAGCACCTGCTTTCACCAGGCATGCTGGAGCAAACCGGGCAAGACGTGCGTAAGTATGTTGCGGCAGCGCGGAATGCCCGGTTGCCGTTGCGCATTGATGAAACGAATTCTATTTCAGGTGGTGGAGAAAAAGGTGTAAGCGATGTTTTTGCCGCTACGCTCTGGATGGCACAATACTTATTTACTGTGGCGCAGCAAGGCGCGGCGGGTGTGAATGTTCATGGCGGGCTCAACCCTGAAGGCAAGCCGTTCTATACGCTGTTGCGAGCGCAGCCCACTGCTGCAAGCACAGGTCCGCGCTATGTTGCCACGCCACCTTTTTATGGCATGCTGCTTTTCCATTACGGGGCCGTGGGCCAACTGGTGACGACGACGCTGACCGCAACAGGTACAATCACGCCCGCCGACACCCTAACGGCATTTGCCGCGCGCGCCGCCGACGGCAAACTGCGCGTCACGTTAATCAATGCTGATTCATCGCATGATCATCTCGTGGATGTGCAACTTGGTGGTTTCTACACAAACTATAGCGTGTTGCGGTTGCAGGCTCCGTCGCTCACCGCGCGCGATCATATAACCATGGACCAGGCAAGCATTAGCCCTGCCGGGCGCTGGAGGGACGACTCAGCCGGCATTCTGGGCCTCAACAGCAGCACTGTCGAAGTGGCGGTGCCGGCAGCAAGTGCTTTGGTCCTGACGCTGACACCGTCAAGTTAACCGGCAATGTTCATGCGCGGTTGCGCGCATCAGGTGCCGAGCGACGGCCAGACTTCGAGCTTTCGTTTCACGCGCTCGATAACATTGTCGGTGAATTCGCTGGTGGTAGTGTGTCCACCAATATCCGACGTGCGAACGCCATCATACACCGCCTCGAACACCGACTCAGTGATAGCGCGTCCGGCCTGCCGCGCGTCGCCGCCGATGTGCGCCAACAGCGATGCGCCTGCCAGAATCATGGCCATGGGATTGGCAATGTTTTTTCGGAAGAGCGTTGGCGCGGTGCCGTGCGGCGCTTCGGCCATGACAACACTCGTGCGCCATTCATCGTCGAAGCTGATCAGCAGCGACTCGGAGCCAGCAATGGAACCGAACATTTGCAGCACAAGATCGCTCAAGCAGTCGCCGTCGCGATTCAACGATGGAATGACCAGCGCATCGCCGCTCTGCGTCAAAAGCAAGGCGTAGGTCGCGTCGATCAACTGTGGTTCGTAGCGCACTTCCGGGTGGCGGCGGGCTGCCTCGTCCATTTCCTCTTTCAGCATGCCCTCATACACGGGGCTGACGGTGTATTTAGGGCCGCCAAAGACTTTGCCGCCGTTCAAGGCCGCCATGCGGAAGGAATGCTCGGCAACTGCCCGGCAGTGCCGCCGCGTGATGCGCTCGGTGCGGCATGCTACTTCGTCCAGCCCTTCGCCTTCGCGCCATTCTTTTGCTCCATAAGCATCGCCAACTGCCATGCGCACCACCGAAATCGGAGCGTACACGCCGCCGACGGGCCGAACGCCAGGGATGCGCCGCCCGGTACGAACGATAACGGTGCCGTCGATCCGTTCGCGCAAAATTGCGTTCGGGCTGCCAACATCGCCTTTGCCTTCGGGCGTAATAGTTGCGGCTTTGAGTCCGTACCCTGTTTCGCGCATGGCGTCGGCAGCGTCAAGCACAACCTGATTGTTTGTCGCGCGGCGGTTTTCCAGACTCAGATCATAACGTTCAAACGAAAGCTGAACGCCAATCACGTCTGGACTCAGGACGCGCAGCCCTTCTTCCAGAAGTTCCTGCCCTGTTTGGTCGCCTTCGAGCACAACAATGCGATCCATACAGCCCTCTCTTTCTTGCTTAGAACGTTGTCTTCGACTCGAAGCAGCTAGCCACCCGCGATACGTAGCAGCGTCGGCGCAGTGTAGGCATGGCAAATGGCAATAGCCAGTGCGTCGGCGGCATCATCAGGCTTGGGGATGATGGGCAAATTCAGCGTGATGCGCACCATTTCCTGCATTTGCCTTTTGTCGGCACCACCATACCCGCACAAGGTTTGTTTCACAACCAGTGGCTTATAGTCTGCCATGGGAATGCTGCTTTGCGCGAGGGCGAGCAGCGCCACGCCGCGCGCCTGCCCAACCGTAATAGCTGTGTTGACATTTTTGCCAAAGAACAGCTCCTCGATAGCGGCGGCCTCGGGCTGGAAGCGCGCAATAATCTCGCGTAACCCGTCGTACAACAGGACCAACCGCTCGGATTGCGGCATCTTTGCCGGAGTGGTCAGCGCGCCGTACTCGACGAGGCGGAGCTTGCCTGCTGTCTCGTCCACAACGCCCCACCCCATGATTGCGGTGCCAGGATCGATACCAAGTGTGCGCATGTGGGCTATGACTCGCTCGCGTACTGCTCGGCAAGCTCTTCGCTGATCTCAAGATTGCTGTAGACCTTTTGCACATCGTCAAGGTCTTCCAGCTTTTCAATCAAGCGCATGATCTTGAACGCATCGTCTGCTTCAGCGTAGATCGTTGCCTTGGATTGCATAATTTTTTCAGCATGGGTAACGGGCAATCTGGCCGCCAGCAACTGTTCGCGCACGGCGGCAAGCTGCTTGAAGTCGGTGTAGATTTCAATGGTATCTTCGGTGACATCGACCTCTTCTGCGCCCGCATCAATCGCCTGGAGCATGACCTCGTCGGCATCGAGCTTGTTTTCATGGAAATCAATCGTAATCAATCCCTTTTGATCGAACATCCATGCAACCGAACCCGGCTCGCCCGGTGAGCCGCCGCCTTTTGTCAGCGTGGAGCGCACCTCAGCATTGGTGCGATTGCGGTTATCGGTTGCGGTTTCGATCAGGATTGCGACGCCACCGGGACCGTAGCCTTCATACGTAATCTCTTCGAGATCGGCCTCGCCACCGCGACCAGCACCGCGATCGATGGCGCGCTGAATATTGTCGGCGGGCATGTTGCTGGCTTTCGCCTTATCAACAGCCAGCCGCAGGCGGAAGTTCATCTCAGGATCGCCACCACCTTCACGCGCAGCAATGGTAATATCGCGAGCTAATTTGGTAAAAAGTTGGCCGCGGCGCTGATCGAGCACGCCCTTGGTGCGGCGAATAGAATGCCATTTTGAGTGGCCGGACATAAACACGCCTCCTGAATGGTGTTAATTGCTCATTTTATTATAGCATACCCGTGATCTGCTTCATCTGATTGATATGACATGAAAATGCCGTACATAGTAAAACAGGGGCGGCGCATAGCACCAGCCCCTGTTCGGTTCTTGTGTAGGAAACGTTATGCCTGGAAGGATGTTGTGTTGCTGGTTGAAGGCAGCGAGCCATTGCCATTGGCATGCTCAGGCTCAAAGCCGTGTGGTTGCACGCGACCCATCAGTTCGCGCAGGCGCTCGCCGTCAAGAGTTTCGTATTCAATCAGCGCGCTTGCCATGTCATTCAGCACAGTGCGGTTGGTGTTCAGGATACTGCGCGCGCGCTCGTATGCCTCGTTGACCAGCCGGTACACTTCGCCATCAATGCTGCTGGCAACTTCATCGCTGTAATTGCGCTGCTCGCTGATTTCGCGGCCAAGGAAGATCAATTCCTCTTTCTCGCCGAACGCGATTGGGCCGAGTTTCTGGCTCATGCCGTAGCGCGTCACCATCGAGCGGGCGATGCGCGTCACATGCTGAATGTCGCTGGCCGCGCCGGTCGTGACTTCCTGCAAGCCAAACACGATCTCCTCGGCAAGGCGACCACCGAGCGCCGACGTAAGCTGTGCCTCGAACTGCGACACGCTGGTGTAGCGCATGCTCTCTTCTTCGGGCAGGTACAGCGTGTAGCCGCCTGCGCGCCCGCGTGGCACAATCGTCACCTTTTGTACCGGGAAGGACTTTGGCATGCCACCTGATACAATCGCGTGTCCAGCCTCATGATACGCGACCAGCATCTTCTCGCGCTCGGTCATGACCCGGCTGCGGCGCTCTGGCCCGCCCATCGCAACACGCTCGATCGCGTCCTGCAACTCAGTCATGCCGATCTTCTTCTTGGAACGGCGCGCTGCCAGGATAGCAGCTTCGTTGACAGCATTTGCCAGATCCGCGCCGGAGAAGCCTGGCGTCAGCTTGGCGATAATCCCCAGATCGAGATCATCGGACAGCGGCTTGCCTTTGGTGTGGACCTTGAGCACTTCCACGCGACCACGCACGTCGGGCGCATCCAGGATCACCTGCCGGTCGAAGCGGCCCGGGCGAATGAGGGCCGGGTCGAGCACGTCCGGGCGGTTCGTGGCGGCAATCAGGATGACATTGGTGTTCGTGTCAAAGCCATCCATCTCAACCAGAATCTGGTTCAGCGTTTGCTCGCGCTCGTCATGTGAGCCGCCGAGACCAGCGCCGCGCTGGCGACCGACCGCGTCAATTTCGTCAATGAAGACGATACATGGCGCGTTGCGCTTCGCCTGATCGAACAGGTCGCGCACGCGGGATGCGCCAACACCGACAAACATTTCCACAAATTCCGAGCCGGAGATTGAGAAAAATGGAACGCCTGCCTCGCCGGCAACCGCGCGCGAAAGCAGCGTCTTACCAGTTCCGGGAGGGCCAACCATCAGCACGCCGCGTGGAATCCGCGCGCCAAGTGCCGCGAACTTATCCGGAAACTTCAGGAATTCCACAACCTCGGTCAAGTCCTGCTTGGCCTCTTCCTGCCCGGCGACATCGGCAAACGTGACCGTCGGCTTGTCGCCAGAAAACATGCGTGCCCGGCTTTTGCCGAACGACAGCGCCTGGTTGTTTGAACCTTGCGCCTGGCGCATGAAGAACACGAAAAAGCCGATCATCAACAGTACAGGCAGCAGAATGGTCAGAATGTTGAGCAGGCCGCCCCATGCCGGTGCAGCATCAACCTGAACGACCATGTTATTTGCATCCGAAGGTGCCACATCTGCACGCAGCAACAAGGTTGTGATTGTATCGCCGGTTTCAAGCCGCGAGCGATACTGTTTGTTGTCCTTGGTCGTCACAACCAATTCGTCGCTGCCGGACTGCGTCACAATTTTGCTGATTCGGCCTGCCTTCGCATTGGACAGCACTTCGTAGATGCCCATCTGCGACGCGCTCCCGGTGCCAGTGTTGAAGTAGTTAAAAAACAAAGCCAGCGCTGCTACTAAAATAATTAAGTAGACAAAGCTATTTTTTAGCCAGCGGTTATCTCCCATGGTAATGAGTCTTTCCCTCCCAGGAGCGGAACTCCTAATTATGAGAACGGATGAAAGGAGGTGGAAACCTGCGAACAGGTTATCGAGTAATAGTATTATTATACCAAACCGCCCCCCCTGCGGCAAGGTACATAGATCACATTTTCACAACCGTTTCTTAAAGGAATCGTCACATGTCGGGAATTGTAAAGGATAGTACGTCAGGTTGTGTAAATTTCTTCCTTGAGCACCCCAATATACGGCAAGTTCCGATATTGCTCAGCGTAATCCAATCCGTAACCGACCACAAATTCGTTAGGAATATCAAACCCAAGAAAATCAATCGCCATGGCTGTGGCCCGTCGTTCTGGCTTGTTCAGCAGCGAACATACGCGCAAGCTGGCCGGATTACGGCGCTGCAACTGGCTGCGCAGATACTCTATTGTCAGCCCGCTATCAATAATATCCTCGACAATCAGCACGTGCCGGTCGGCAATGTCGGTGTCAAGGTCTTTGAGCAGCCGCACCACGCCGCTCGACTCGCGGCTGCCGCCGTAGCTGGAGATCGCCATGAAATCAATCGCCAGCGGCAGATCAATCGCGCGAGCCAGATCGACCATGAACATGGCGCACCCCTTGAGCACACCGACCAGCAGCAGGTTATCATCTTCAGCATAGGTCGCAGTGATTTGTGCGCCGAGTTCCTTCACACGGGCCTGAATGACCTCTTCGCTGAGGAGAATATGATCGATATCGGCGTGCATTCCTTGCTCCTTCATATAGTCTTCTACGTGCGTTTTATACAATCGGATCCGAATAATGCTATGGGTTTGCGGTGTGGCGACGTATCTCGCCGCAGCTTTGAGTCCCGGCATCCACATAATAGCACGTTCTGTGGCGATCACCGGCCATGCGGCCCGCAGCGGCTGTGGCACTTTGGCGTCGACAAATAGATCTTGCAGCTTGCGGTGACCATGCCCACCAGTAAGCTGGATGCGATCGCCCGGGCGGCGGCGGCGCAGCACCAGCGGCTCAGTCAGCACGTCGGCGTCGAGATCGATCTGCCAACCATCGGAATCGGGTGGTTGCAGCGCCGGCGCATGATCGACCGTCAGAACCCAGCCATTTGCGAGCGCGATGTGGCCCGGTATCGCAAGAGGATAATTGTCTCCCGCGAGCTGTGGCGCGTGAAGCTGGACAGGTGCCTGATAAGCGCGCCCAATCGTAAAATTGTCATCATTGTCTGTCACAAGCCACACATGGCCGGGCAGTTCCACGCGCCGCCCCGCGCGCCCAATCGTCTGCCGGGCTTGCTCCAGCCGTTCCCATGCCAGCGTGTCCGCGCTGACGATGCGTTGGTAGGCGCGCCGAATGGCTGCCCGTTGCAGCGCCGGATGAAGCGTGCGCCAGATGCTGCCGTCAAATGAGATGATCTCTGGCGTTGGTCGCACAAGTGTCGGCCACACGTTGTCCAAACGTTGCTGTAGAAAATCGTGTTCTTCGGCAGCAATCGCCGCCGTGCGCCCCAGGCTTGCAATGATGTTGGGATTGAAGGTAGCGAGCTGCGGCAAAAGTTCGTGCCGGATGCGATTGCGGGTGTAATACAGATCGGCATTCGTCGCATCCTGGCGCGGCTGCAACCCATGGTCGCGACAATACTCCTCAATTTCCGCGCGCGTGGTGGTTAGGAGCGGGCGGAGCAGGTACAGTGGCTTGGTCGAGGATTCTGGCTCGTCGGTATCTTCCGAGACGGCCTTCTCAGGCGTGAACGCCGAAACAGCTGCCATGCCGCGCAGCCCGGTTGAGCCAGCGCCGCGCAGCAGGTGCATCAATACCGTTTCGGCCTGGTCGTTGGCCGTGTGGGCCACGGCAACCGCAGCGGCATTGTGAGCATGAGCAAGGTCGGCAAACCAGCGGTAGCGCACTTCGCGTGCGGCATGGTGAAGATTGAGCCGATGCGCCTGCGCGTATGCCTGTATATCAACCGTTTTAGCGGTGGCAGGCACGCCCCATGCCCGCGCTGTCTCAAGCACAAATGCAGCATCAGCATCCGAGTCCGCGCCGCGCAGCTGGTGATTGAGATGCGCGGCGTGCAGCCTGAAGCCGAGCGGTTCGCGCAGGGCGGCCAGCACATGGAGCAAGCACAACGAATCTGCGCCGCCTGATACGCCGACGAGCAGCACCGCGCCATGGGGAAGTGGCTGTGCTTCAGCAAACCAGGCGCGCACGCGCGCAACAAGCAACGATTCCATGGGCAATCTACACCAGCGGGTTGAGCGTGGTTATGGGCCTGCCAAACGGATTATATACAGCGTGACGCCGGCTTGTGCTGCGTCCTGCCCGTTGAGGCGCAGCGACACCGTCGGTGTCAGTCGCCAGCCGAGCAGGTAGATGCCTTCATCGTTGCTGGATGGAGCGATGCTGGAACCATTGCTGAACAGCGTGGAAAGCAATTCCTGGCGCTGAATTGCGCCCGCTGGCTGGACATCGACCTGCTCGGGGAAATTGCTGCTGGCGGTGCTGAACGATACCTGCTGGTTTGTGCCGGGCGCGAGCGTTCCCAGCGATTGGAACGCATTGCCGCGCACGATCAGCACATCCTGAAGCGTTTCGCCGCCTGTGCTGCGCACGCTGCCAACAACATTGCCATTTTCAACACGGAGCGTGCTTTGCACCTGCACCGGCATGTCAACCGCTGTTTCCGCGGCCAGCGTGCGCACCGAACCAACATCTACCAGCACGTCTGGAACTTCGGTCGCGCCATCGGTATAACGCACCGTGGTCACGGCACCATTGTCATCGCGCCAGCTTCGCGCCTCGCTGATCAGCGTTTCGGCGGGAAAATCGACGGTGTAGCGCGCGCGGCGTGGCGAGAACAGCCCGATAAAGGCTGTGGCGGTCCCGCGCGGTTGTCCTTCGGTTCCATTGACGATCGCGACTTGATCGAGCTGTGATAGGCTGCCACGGATGCCAAAGCCCACGAGATAAAACGCCGCCGAGAAGAGCACAACAACCGCTGGGATAGTGAGCCATGCCCAATCGAGGCGGCCAAGCCGCCGCAGCAGCAGAAAGTTCGCCGGGCCGATAGCAAGCAGGTAAATGGCGAGCAACACCAGCAACAAGCCTGCCGACGGCAAATTCGACGCGGGCGAGTGCAGCACGCGCTCCAACGGGTTGTTGCGCGACAGCCGATCGTCTGCCAGTGTCGTTCGCGGGCTGAATGGTTTCAGAACGCTTTGCCACAGCGCCACTTCGCCGGACCAGCCGCGCAGGCTGGCAAGATCGAACGTGGTGAAAATAACGCTTCCTTTGCCATGCGTCCAGCGATACAGCAGCGCCGGGCCGCCCGTTGTCGCAGCTATCGGCGTCGCGCCCTGGCGTGGACGGACATTGCTCAACGCCGTATCCTGGACAGTCGGCGCGCTGCCGCCAAACGATTGCAGCACCGCGAGACTGCCGGGTGTCAGCCCACCGTCTATCTCAACCGGCAGCAAATCGGCCACGCCCGCCGCCGTTTGCGCCGCGTTGATGCCGCCGCTGACGATCAGTTGACCGCCCTGCTGCACCCACAGATCGATGGCCTCATGCTGTGCCTTTCGCAGCCCGCTCGTATCGATGTTATGCAAAAACAGTGCGTTCAACGAGGTGAGCGCCACAGCGCGCTCCGGCAGCATATCGATGCCGAAGTGCGGCACGCTGGTGCCGGAGAAGCCCGCCATTTGCAGCGAATTGAGGCTGGTGAGCAACGTAGCGTCGCTGCTCACCACACCCGTCAGAAAAATAGTCGTGTCAATCGCTTCAATGCGCACCGTTTGCTGTGCCAGCACCGTCGTGCCGTCGAGCAGACGTATTTGGCCGCTGCGCGCAAACCCGCGCGAAAAAACGTACAGTGTCACCCGCTTGCGCGCGCCGCGCGGCAGTTCGATGCTCTGCTCAAAGCGCGTCTCATCCGGCAGCGCCGGAAAGTTCCACTCCAACACGCCGCTGACATCCGGGCCATCGTTTGCCACCTGCACATCCACCGGAAACCATTCGCCCGCGCGATACACGCCATTGAACGCCGCCTGAATACTGAGCGTCATTGGCGCGGCCTGAGCGGCGGAGGCCGCCTGGAGCGGAAGAAAGCTCGCCAGCGCCATGACGCTCAGAATGACATAACGCCAGGATCGCATGCGAACAGATTGTACAGCCATGTCCCTCATCGTGCCGACCTTCGCCGCCGCAGGCGTCCACGGCGCATCATGCGTATGATCTCAAAACGGGCGGCGACCCGCGCCTCACGCCGCAGGGCAACCGGCACGGCTTCCTGGAGCAATTCCTGCACATGGCGATGAATATGCTCGTCCATCGTCTCGCGTGTTTTCGCAACCTCTTCGCGCACGAACTTTTCCTCAAAAACCTCGCCGTGCTCCACCTGCACAGCGTGATAATGTTTCAGCAACTCCAGCGTGTCCTTGATTTGCATTTCTTTTTGCCGCCGCTTGAAATCGGTCATGTAATCATTGATGGTCGCCTGCACGCCGCGCGGGTTGGGCACATGCGCAAACGTAAACCGCCCGCCAGATGCGCCGCCGGTTTCAATAATAACATCGCCATACCCCAGCAGAAACTCGACAATCGAGATATCATAGGAAATGTCTTGAATCGAACTGAGCGGAGCCTGGCGGCGGCTTTCTGGCCCGAACGGACGCCGGTCCACATCAATAATTTGCTGGCGATTCAGAATATAGACGTCATGAACATACGATTCCCTGATCCAGAACGTCCACCCGCCACAGATAAGCAGCACCGGCAACCACAGCAACACTGCCCCGCCGCCACCAACAAAGCCAAGGCGCGCCAGCAATACCACACCCGCCGTGAGCGCCGCAAACAGGAGAATCGGTCTGCTGATTGACAGCAGCACAAATACGTCCGACGGACGCCATGTGATCATGTCGCGCTGTGTGTCGATTTGCGGGTTAGGTGGAAAAAACCATGACGGTAATTTATTCTCCCGCTCCTTGATCTGCACCGGAATGGTGGTTGGCTTCGCTTTGTTGCCGTAGACCTGATCTTCAATCATCTGCCTCAGCAGCTCTGGCTCCTCGGTGCGGCGCAGTTTGTTGACCTCGCCCATGATAATCTGCTGAATCAGCTGCGGGTTTGTGGCGTAGTCAAACGTCAGCGTGCGCGGGCTGAACGATCGCACAACGATCGTCCCAAAACCGAGCCAGTATTTCAGGTAGCCTTCAGCTTTGACATTGACCTGCTGTACATCGCTAATCGCAATAAGCTGCTGGCGGCGTTGCACCAGGTATTCTTCTTCATCCAGCACCACGCGCAGATTGGTGATGACCAGGAAATTTTCACTCCAGTCATGAATAACATAGAAGAGATACAAAGCAGCAACAAGCGCTAGCAGCATTAATGAGATATTCAGCACGTCGCTGGCATGACCGGCGCTGTACGGGTCAATGTAAAACAGCCGCCCGCCGCTGAAGCGGAACAGGACCACTCCCAAAAGAACCACAATAATGGCAATAATAAACAGCGTGCGTATCAGGTACGCAAGCCGGGGCAGCTTAATATCTCCGTACTGTGTGCGCCACCACAATGCGCCAAAGCCAAGAATGAGCAGAATAAAGAACCAGTTCAGGAAATCGAGCCCGGTCGAGCCAGTGGTATTGTCGCCAGCAACCAGAAAACGACCGCCCACAGCGCGATACAGCGCAATGCCCGCCGCGCCCAGCGCAACCACCAGCGGCGGCAGCGCGTCGCGCACCAGCACCAACCAGTGAAAACGAGCGACATGGAGCAGTCGCTCACCTTCCTCCATCTCTAGATGAATTTCCGGGCCGTGTCGGGGCGCGAATAATGTCATGAGCCAGTTCCTCCGCGCTGCTGTGATGCTGTTGGCGTTGTGGCATGCGCCGCGT
>DASTWM010000521.1:0-9252 GCA_035765855.1 Roseiflexaceae bacterium | reverse complement strand
GGCGCTGTTCGGCTACCCGCTGACCGAGGTGTACCAGGACACAGTGGAAGGCCAACAAGTGTCGGTCCAATGGTTCGAGCGGGCGCGCTTCGAGTGGCACCCCAACAACCCCAATCCGTACAAAGTGCTGTTGGGCCGTCTTGGCGCGGAGGTGCTCCAGGGCCAACAAAATCCCCCCGGCACCGTGAGCATGGTGAACATCTACCTGATCGCGCTCGAAGACAATGGCAAATCCGGCAAGAAGATCGGCTGCGGCGATAGCGTCATTCCGGTGCAGGCGCAGATCGAACCCACAACCGCGCCGTTGCGGGCCGCGCTGGAGAAACTTTTCTCAATCAAGTCGCAGTTCTACGGCGAATCTGGCCTGTACAACGCGCTGTATCAGTCGAATTTGCATGTGGACGATGCGGTCGTGGCGAATGGGACGGCAACGGTGCACCTGTCGGGGAGCACGGCGCTGGGCGGCGTCTGCGACGATCCGCGCTTTGGCGCGCAGATTACGGAAACTATTTTGCAGTTCCCAACCGTCAATAACGCGGTGGTGTTCATCAACGGGCAGCGGCTCGAAGATTTCCTTTCCGGGCGATAACAGGCATGCCGCACGCCGCTCTCTCAGCGACGTGCGGCATCAGCATGTCAGAAGATTGGGAGGCTACTTGTCTTCAATTTCCTCCTGCGCGTTTGCGGCCTCGGCGGCGATCACCTGAAATGTGTGAGCGGTTTCTTTGTCATGCACCCACGTGGCAGCATTCATCAACACGCCCGCCGCAATCTGCGTTTCTCGCAGCCCGGCCACGTCGCTCGCCTCACGCTGGGAGGCAATCGCCTGACGCAGGCTGTCCATGATCTGTTCGACAGTAACCATGATTTGTTCCTTTCTTTCCTGATAGAGAACAAAAGGTAAAGAACAAGGGCATGCTTGCAAGTTTGTTCTCTGTTCTTTGTTCTAGGTACGTCCTTCTCGCACGCGGGCGAATAGCTTGACCAATTCGCGCAACCACAGCACACTGCTCGCCACCGCCGTGCACAGCAGCCAATCGCTCGCGCTCATGGTAACGGTGCTGAACGCCTGCTGCAAGAACGGCACGTAGATGACCAGCATGTGCAGCCCGAGCGACAAGCCCACCGCGCCCCACAGCCATGGATTGCTCCACAAGCCGCGAAATGCGCTTTGCTCGTCAGAGCGCGCGTTGAAGACGTTAAAGAGTTGAAACAGCATCAGCGTGGTGAAGGTCATGGTGCGGGCATACGTCAGGTCGCCGGTACCGGCGATGCGCCCGCCCGGCAGCGAAGCGTCGAGCACGGCCAGCGTGCCGACAGCCATGATCACGCCGACAAACGCAATATCGAACCACATGGTGCGCGTGATCACGCCGCTGCCCTGCACCCGTGGCGGATGCTGCATCACGTCTGGATCAGCCGGATCAAGCCCCAGCGCCAGCGCGGGCGCGCCGTCAGTTACCAGGTTGATCCACAGAATCTGGGTCGCGAGCAGCGGTAGCACCACCAGTTCGTTGCCTGCGCCAGTCAGCCCCAGCCAACTCGCCAGTACCACGCCAAAAAACATGGTCAGCACTTCGCCGATATTCGACGAAAGCAGGTAGCGCAGAAATTTCTGAATGTCGGCAAAAATGGAGCGCCCTTCCTCGACCGCCGCCACAATCGAGGCGAAATTGTCGTCGGTCAGGATCATGTCGGCGGCTTCCTTCGACACGTCGGTGCCAGTGATGCCCATGGCCACGCCGATGTCCGCCGTTTTCAGCGCGGGCGCGTCGTTCACGCCGTCGCCGGTCATCGCCACAACCTCGTTGTTGCGCTGCAACGCCTCGACGATGCGCAGCTTGTGCTCCGGGTTGACGCGCGCGTACACCGACACCTCGCGCACGGTTGCATCGAGCGTCTGGTCATCCATCTGTTCAAGCTCCGCGCCAACCACGGCCCGGTCGCCGCGCATGATTCCAAGCTCGCGGGCGATTGCCGCAGCGGTTTTGGGATGATCGCCGGTGATCATGATCGGGCGGATGCCTGCCACCCGGGCGCGCGCGACCGCCTCTTTCACTTCGTCGCGGGGCGGGTCGATCATGCCCACCAGCCCAAGAAAGATCAACTCATGCTCCACGCCATCGTCCACCTCGTTCTGAATGGCGTCAAGCGGCAGCGCCCGGTAGGCGATGCCAAGCGTGCGCAGCGCCTCGTCGGCAAGCTGCTCGTTGGCGGCGCGGATGGCGGCGCGGCGCTCGTCGGCGAGCGGGCGCGGTTCACGCCCGGCCAATTCCTGCGTGCAGCGCCCGAGCAGCACATCCGGCGCGCCTTTGGTGAACACAATCAGCCGCGCTTGCTCGGCATCCTGATGCACGGTGCTCATGAGTTTGCGTTCCGAGGAGAACGGCACTTCGCCGATGCGCTCGAAGCGCTGCGCGAGCTGATCTTCGTGCAGGCCAGCCTTGCGCGCCGCCACAATCAGCGCGCCTTCGGTGGGGTCGCCCTGAATAATCCAGCGGCCATCCTGTTCTTGCAGCACGGCGTTGTTCGCCAGATTCGCCGCGCGCAGCGTGCGCTGCACTTCATGCCGCAGCGCGTCATGATCAGCGGAGCTATTGCTCGAACGAATCGGGCCTTCCGGCGCGTAGCCAGTGCCGCCTACGTCCACCCGTCCGCTGGCCGTGACCACCGCGCGCACAGTCATTTCGTTGCGGGTCAGCGTGCCGGTTTTGTCAGAAGCAATCACCGTGGCCGAGCCGAGCGTTTCCACGGCGGGCAGCTTACGAATAATGGCATTGCGCTGCACCATGCGCTGCACGCCGAGCGCCAGCACCGCCGTGACAATCGTGGGCAGGCCTTCTGGCACGGCGGCGACGGCCAACGCAACGCCCAGGATGAGCACGTCCACCAGCGCGCTGAATTCACGTACATGTTCGACAAAAATAATCGTCAGCACCATAACGACGGCGATCACCAGCACCACGATGCCGAGCAGCTTGCCGGTGCGGTCGAGTTCCTTTTGCAGCGGCGTTGTTTCCGTCGTGGTGCGCTGGAGCAGGCCAGCCACTTTGCCCATTTCGGTCTGCATGCCGGTCGCCGTGATAATCGCCCGGCCACGCCCGTAGGTGGCCGCCGTGCCGCTGAACACCATGTTGTGCTGGTCGCCGATCCCGGCTTCTTCGCTGATTAGCGTGGTGTCTTTGGAAACCGGCAGGCTTTCGCCGGTCAGCGCGGCCT
The DNA here is from genome assembly GCA_035765855.1 of Roseiflexaceae bacterium. GTDB lineage: Bacteria > Chloroflexota > Chloroflexia > Chloroflexales > Roseiflexaceae > DASTWM01. Next base: position 6,033 of record DASTWM010000521.1, on the reverse strand, counting down.
CGGCGGTTTGCAGCGCCGTGGATTGCACCAGCCGCCCGTCGGCAGGCACGGTATCGCCTTCTTCGAGCAACATCATGTCGCCCGGCACGAGTTCGGCGGCAGGCACATGGCGGCGCGCGCCATCGCGCATGACGGTCGCTTCCGCCGCCGCCATGGCCCGCAGCGCCGCCACTGCATGCTCGGCGCGCGCCTCCTGCACGTAGCCAAGGATGCCATTGAGCAGCACAATCGCAAAAATCACCAGGCTCTCGTACGGCAGCGCGGTGTCGCGCTCGTACACCCACAGCCCGAACGAAATCGCGGTTGCGATGATTAGCAGGATAACAAGCACATCCTGAAATTGCGCCAGGAATTTGCGCCATGCCGGAACGGGCGGCTCGGACGCAAGCTCGTTCGCGCCGAATTGCGCCAGCCGCGCCCGCGCCTCGTCGGCGCTGAGGCCGCGCTCCGCGTGGCTGCCGAGCGCCTGCACCACCGCATCGGCAGGCTGCTGGTAATACGCCGTGGCCTGTTCCTCGATCATTCGCGCCATGCACTCCTGCCTTGTCGTCGCACTATTCCAATTGTACCCGCCGCGTGCCCGTGAGCAAATCAACATACGGGGAACGCAAAGCCAACCTGCGCCTCGTGTATTGTAACAGGAACACCATGCATGGAATGCATCTATCATGCCATGCGCATTATCTGCGAACATGCGCAGAGCGCTTGTGACACCATGGCCCATGGTGTTTCTGATAGCGCAACTCGTGCGCGCAGGGCAACACCGAGGCTTGGCACATCCTGTGCTATATCAAAGGTTTTGGGTATTCAGAGAAATAGAAATAATGCAATGAACGGAGGACAGCATGCCGACGAAAACATCAGGGCAAGTTCACGAGGCAGATATTGGAATTGAAGCTGATAATCGGGCAGCCGTTGTCGATATTCTCAATCGCGTTCTGGCCGATCAGCAGGTGTTATACACCAAGACCCGCAAGTACCACTGGAATATCACCGGGCATTTATTCTATTCGCTGCACAAGCTTCTGGAAGAGCAATACACCACGCTCGCCGTCGCCAGCGATGAAGTTGCCGAGCGCGCCCGATCGCTGGGCGGCATGGCCATTGGCACCCTGAAGGAATTTATTGAGTGCGCAACGTTGAAGGAGCAGCCGGGCCAGTACCCGGACGCCGAGACCATGATCGCAAACCTTGTGGACGATCATGAGGCGGTGATTCGCAACCTGCGCAAGTTTGTGGAAGCCACTGAAGAAAAATTCAACGACATGGGCACCAGCGACTTCCTGACCGCGATGATGGAAGCGCACGAGAAAATGGCGTGGATGCTGCGCGCGTTTCTTGAGGAGAAGGAGTAACGCGGCGGCAGCTTTTTTTGAGCCCGGCCCTTCCAGGGGTCGGGCTTTTTGTTCATCCCGCGCGACGAATGGGCGATGAAAACGAGCCAATCCTTGTGATTATGAAGGCTGATCAGGAGCAAAATAGAACAAAATTGCTGTATACGTCGCATTATTTCCTTACGACCCATGTTCGTTCACAATGTAGTATGCTGAACATGCCGTACTTTTGTCCTGTTTTTTTGTGCGATTCCCGCTTACATAAATAAATCGTAAACTTTTGCTACTTGTCTGACATGGTATACTAGATAGTGCGCCGTTCTCTCTTTTGCTCTCACTGGTAGTCAGAAGGCCGATCTTGACGAAACGCGGCCTTGCTGGCTATGAGGTATCCCTTGGAACATACTGCTGAATTCGACCGACTTGAAATGACCGGGCGCATGCGCGAGGCGCTTGCCGGTTTGATGGATATTGACCACTACGCCTGGAATGAACGCGGCGCAATCACGTTGCAAGGCCGGCTGGTCGGGCCGCCGCAGGCGGTGTACCGCGCAATTCGTTCGCGGCTGGAGACGCTTGGGTTCACGCCGTTTCTGCGCCGCGCTGCCGAACGCGATGAATTGTTGGCCGTTCCCGGCGTGATCGAGCATCGCCCGCCGCGCATGCTGCTGCCAGCCGTGCTGTTCGCGCTGACGTTTGTTTCGGTGCTGCTGACCGGCATGCTGCAAGAGAATCTGGATTGGTTGAGTGATCCGGGGATGCTGATCCGCAACCCATCCAGTGTTTTGCAGGGCTTGCCCTTTGCCCTGACGCTGCTGGGCATCCTTGGCGCGCACGAGATGGGACATTACATTGTCGGGCGGCTGCGCCATGCGCCGGTGAGCCTGCCGTACTTTATTCCGCTGCCTCCGCCGATCAGTTTCATCGGCACCATGGGCGCGGTGATCGTCCAGCGCGAACCGATGCAGGACCGGCGGACGGTGCTGGAAGTCGGCATTGCGGGGCCGCTGGCCGGGTTAGTAGTGGCAATCCCACTGCTTTTTTATGGCCTGGCAACGTCGAGCGTTGGCCCAACCCCCGCAGAGTGGGTGCAGCAGGGCTATATTCAAGAAGGTAACTCCTTGTTCTATCTCGCGGCTAAGTTGCTGGTGTTCGGGCAAATGCTGCCGAGCAACGGCATCGACGTTCACCTGAACTCAGTCGCCATGGCGGCCTGGATCGGGCTGCTCGTGACCATGCTGAACCTGCTGCCGGTCGGCCAGCTTGACGGCGGGCATGTCACCTTTGCGCTACTTGGCCCGCGCGCGGTGTACCTGGCCTACGTCATTATCGGGCTGTGCGTGCTGATGGGCGTGGTGTTCACCTACTTCTGGCTGGTCTGGGCCGGGCTGGCGTTTTTCATCGTCGGGCCGCGCCACCCGGCTCCGCTCGACGATATTTCCGGCATTGGCCGGTGGCACAAGGCGCTCGCCATTTTCGGGCTGATCGTCTTTGCATTGTTACTCACTCCCGCGCCGCTTACCATCGTGGGCGGCTCGTAAGCAATAGCGTAGCATACCAGCGGTTTCAACGTCACACTTATGCATGCTGCACCGCAGACAACCGAAACAGCACACCACCTGCGTCTTGAACTCACCGACGTAGCGCTTGAATATGGCGCGCGGCGGGTGTTATCGCATGTGACACTCGCATTGGAACAAGGCGATATTCTGGTCATAGCCGGGCCGAATGGGAGTGGCAAAAGCTCGTTATTGCGCCTCATGTGCGGGTTACAACGCCCGACATCCGGGTTTGTTCAATTACACTGGCGGGGCAACACGTACCGTACTGGCGCCATGGCACGGTTTATTGGCTGGGTTGCGCCGGACCTTCACCTGTACCGCGACTTAACAGCGATTGAAAATCTGCGCTTTTTTGCAGATGTGCGTGGGCTGCAACGGACGACGGCAGATCTTGAAGCGCTGCTCGGCATGGTCGGGCTTGGCGGGCGCGGCGCGGATCTGCTTGCAACCTATTCATCGGGCATGGCTCAGCGGCTGCGCTACGCATATGCGCTGCTGCACCAGCCGCCGGTGCTGCTGCTGGACGAGCCGACCGTGACGCTTGATGAGCGCGGCGCGGCGCTGGTCGAGCATGTGATTGCCCGACAGCGCGAACGTGGCATCACGATCATAGCGACCAACGATCCACGCGAAATTCGTTTTGGCGACTACGTTCTGCGCCTGGAGGGGGGTGATATGTAATTGCGCAGAATATCTCGGTCCAACACGTTTTGCTTTAGCAGCTATAGCAACTGACGGGAGTTATTTGCTCCCAGATCAAATCACGAAAAGGTATATCGCTTGCGTTCCCAGGTTGGAATGCACAAAAGATTACATCACGATGATGTGAACATGGTTGATCTTTGACACCCCGTTTGTGCAAGTGATGAACCTTGTGAATGATGCCGTTACATAAACATTACTGCTTCAATTTGCCTATCATGGACCGGCCTCATGCACACAACTTTGCAGGAGGCATGAATGAACACACGACGAACGACAATGCTGCAGGTTTTCAGCCGCGCCAAATGGTTCGCGGTGGTGACGGCGTTGAGCATGATGCTCTGGCCAGCGCTGCCAGCAGCAGCAGAAGGAAGCGGCACACTCTACCCGGAAGGCCAGCCGGTCGGGGCATCCCGCGCAAATCTGGAATGGTATGGTGCCGCGAGCGCCTACGGCAAGGACATACTTATTCGCCGCACGCTGCTCAAAGTCTTTGCCAAAGCAGGCGAGTATATTCTTACCGGGTCGAGCGCGGTGGACGTGCCTGATCGCACGGGCGCGAACGACAAGGGTGATATTTTTATCTACAGTAGTGTCACAGGTCCCATCGGCAAAGAAACGCTGCCATCTACGCCGCTGTTTAGCTGCAAAGCCCAGCGCGCCCAGACCGGCAGCACGGCGCAGGGCCGCATTGGCAGCCGCGCGCAGGAATTAGCTGGCCCGGACACGATCACCAATGCTGTCAATGCAACGCCGGGCAATGTGGTGGCAAACAGCTACGTTCCATGCTTCTTCCAGGCTCCAACCACAGACGTGTACAATGTGGTCTTCTGGGGGCCTGCTGGCCCGCAGGATATACCAGCAACGTTGCCGTCCGGCTCAATCGCAGACACCGCCGCGAACTATGACTCACGCCAGGCAACGACTGTGGCCGTGTGGGATGTGACCGTGCGCAAGAGTTTAACCGATAGCCAGAATGTGGACGCGATGCCGGACGCCGGTGGCCGCGTATTTTCATATTATCTCTCCATGTTTACTGGCACCAACGGCAGGCCGATCTACAGCCGGGTATACATCGTCACCACGGACGGATTTCAGTACCAGGTTGACCTGAATGCGATGGACCCGAACGGCTTCATCATTTATGGGAATCAGCAGGGCTTCCTCAACAATGATCTATCGCCACTGTACCATGACGTTATGGCGAAGCCGCAGCTTGACTTCCGTGGCCAGAATCAGCTCGTGGAACTTCAGGGTGATGTTTCGTTAGCGCCGCCACAGTACCCTATTTTCTTGCACAAGCCGGATCCGGCCGCGCTTGAAGCCATCGGCATCCCGACTCAGGCAACCGTACCTGTGCTCAAGGATCTTACCTTTACGGCACCCGGCGGCGGCAGCACCACCGTCCCGTGTTCAGTCAACTCCCAAAAATGTGGTGGAACATTCACCTTCACCAGCAATGTCGCAGGTATTTTTGATATTGTGCTGAGTCGCGACGGCACTAATTTCAATCCAACAGCACCGCAAAATAAGGTGCTGCGCGGCGCAATCGACGCGACTGGTCATGGGCGTGCGGTCTGGAACGGCCTCGACAACAGCGGCGCGCAGTTTCCCGAAGGGACGAGCTATGTCGCCAAAACCACAATCCATGGCGGCGAACTGCACTTCCCGTTCCTTGATGTCGAGAACAGTATTCGCGGCAGTCCTATGGTTCACATGCTGAACCCACCGCCGCTGGACAATGGACAGCCCAACCCGACCTGCGCGCCGATTGCCAGCGGCTGCACCGGGGCGTTCTACGACGACCGCGGCTATGTGACATCGAACGGAACGCTGGTAGGCACCGGCATTGATCAGCCGCTCTGTCCCGGCAATGTCGGCAACCCGCCGAATCCGTTGTTCAGCGACCCTGTCACTGGCTATGACACAAACGCAGTGCCAAATCAGCGCGCGTTCGGTTTTCAAACGGGTGGCAACCCGCAGACCATCTGTGACTCGACCGGCGGCTTCGGCGACAAGAAGGGGCTTGATCTGTGGACCTTCTTTCCAGGCAAAGAAGTTAAGACACCGCTGCGCATCATCAGCAGCGCAACCGCGATCGACCTGGTGAGCTTCAACGCCACCGCGCAGAAGAGCGGCGTTGCGGTGCGCTGGCAGACCAGCGCCGAGATCAACACGTTCGGCTTCCGGCTGTTCCGCAGCACCACCGGCTCGCGCGCGGATGCGGTGCAGGTCACGCCAGAACTGATTCCGGCGCAGGGTCGCGGGCAGGGCGGCGCGACCTACACATGGAATGACTCAAGCGCCAGCGCAGGCCAGCGCTACTTCTACTGGCTGCAAGAGGTTGAGGCCAGCGGCGCGACCAATGAGTACGGTCCGGCAACGGTGATTACATCGTCCCCGGCCAGCGGCTCGTTCCTGTACCTGCCACTGCT
>DASTWM010000520.1:0-16249 GCA_035765855.1 Roseiflexaceae bacterium | reverse complement strand
CCTTCTCCTTGCCTACCTCCGCCGCGCGCGTGCGCATGCGCTCGTCAAGATCGGTGAGGTGATCAAGTTGGGTATGGTGTTCCCGCAGCGCCTTGATCTTCTGCTCGATGAATTCCGAAATGTCCTCTACATGGTCGGGCTGCTCCGCGCCCCACAGGAACAGCGCCTCGGGCCGCCAGAGCGTAATGCCGATCTGGCCCAGCCCCGGCATGAACAGATGGTCGCGCGCTGATACGATCCCGTCGATCACGGCGAAGCCAACCGCGCGATGATCGGGATGCAGCATGTAGTGCTTCCATGGATCGTGGGTGAAGACGTAGTGCGGTTTGAAATGCCGAATGTAGATCGCAATTTCCGTGCGCAGCGCCGATGTTGGCTCCAACTCACCGTCGTTGTTGCGCAGAAAGAGCACGCGCTTCACGCCCAGCGCTTCGGCGGCAGCGCGCTGCTCGTGCTCGCGGGTTTCGCTGAGCGTGTACGGCGAGAGGGTTTGATCATGGGTGCCTTTGTTGCCGTTGGTGACAAGGATGAACGTTGTTTCCCAGCCCTGTGCATTGAGCTTGGCGATCGTGCCGCCGGCACCAAATTCATTGTCGTCCGGGTGCGCGCCGATCACCAGGGCGCGTTTGGTCTCATCTGACTGTGTCATGAATCTTTCCTGTTTCTACAATGTGTGCGATCACGCCGCGCTGTTCACATATGAAAAGAACAGTGTGTCCATATAATAATTTCATTGTCCAACATGAGCAACCAACAGCAGGGGCTGGGAGAAGTACCTGTTGCGAACATTGGGGTTGGCGCTTACGCTCGGCATGCTGATTGGCACGCTGCTATTGACGTGGATCAGAATGAGTTGACGTGCGCGCAGCATGTCATTTCTCGCCACGAAGACTTAAAGACGCGAAGACACGAAGAGCTTCAGAATTCCCATGAAACCTCGTGCCTTCGTGCCTTCGGGGTTATTTGAATGGTATTGGTATTAGATCAGGCCGAACGCCACCATGGGCCGCGCAACTTTCAGGAAACCGGCGATGTTCGCGCCCTTGACGTAATTGCCCGGCGTGCCAAACTCATCAGCCGTTTCAAAGACCAACTGATGAATGTTGATCATAATTTCAGCCAGACGGGCTTCGGTGTACTCAAAGGTCCAGGTATCACGGGAAGCGTTCTGCTGCATCTCCAGCGCCGAGGTCGCGACGCCGCCGCCATTGGCCGCCTTTCCGGGGCCGAATGGCACGCCCGCTTCATGAAACGCGCGGATGCCTTCCGGCGTGGTCGGCATGTTCGCGCCTTCGCCGACCGCGATGCAGCCATTTTTAATCAGCTTCGCCGCATCGCTGCCGCTCAATTCGTTTTGTGTCGCGCACGGCAATGCGACGTCGCACGGAATCTCCCAGATGTTGCCGTTCGCGCGATAGGTCGCATGGGCGCGATGTTTGGTATATTCTTCCAGGCGGGCGCGCTTCACTTCCTTGAGTTCTTTCAGAAGCTCCAGATCGATGCCCTCTGGATCGTAGATAACGCCGTTGGAGTCGGAGCAGGCCACCGCTTTTCCGCCGAGCTCATGCACTTTTTCGATCGCGTAAATCGCGACATTGCCCGCGCCCGAGACGAGACATGTCTTGCCGTCAAAGCTCTGGTTGCGCACTTTCAGCATTTCCTGGACAAAATACACCAGGCCGTAGCCGGTCGCTTCTTTCCGCACCAGCGAGCCGCCCCAGTCAAGCCCTTTGCCCGTAAGCACACCCGATTCGTAGCGGTTCGTAATGCGTTTGTACTGGCCGAAGAGATAGCCGATTTCACGCGCGCCGACGCCCATATCACCGGCTGGCACGTCGGTATATTCGCCCAGGTGCCGGTAAAGTTCGGTCATGAAGCTCTGGCAAAAACGCATCACTTCGTCATCGGACTTGCCTTTGGGGTCAAAGTCCGAGCCGCCCTTGCCGCCGCCGATCGGCATGCCGGTGAGCGCGTTCTTGAAGATTTGCTCAAACCCCAAAAACTTGATCACGCCGAGATACACCGAATTGTGAAAACGCAAACCACCTTTGTACGGTCCGAGGGCGCTGTTGAACTCGACCCGGAAGCCACGGTTGATGTGGACCTCGCCGTTGTCGTCCTGCCATGGAACCCGAAAGATAATTTGTCGCTCCGGCTCGCAAATCCGTTCGATGATTTTGTGATTGCTGAACTCAGGATATTTGGCCAGCACCTGCCCCAACGAACCAAAAACTTCCAGCACGGCCTGATGGAACTCGCTCTCGCCAGGATTTCGCCGAATGACCTGTTGGTAGATCGATTCTAACTTCCCGTCTAATTGTGCTTGTGGTTGCATGATTCTCGCCGCCTGTTCCTCTTAAAGTAATGGCCATACGCCACCTGTCTAGCCTTTAGATAGGCCATTCAGCAGGTTATAATTCCTGGGCGGCAACACTGGCGCATACCAGGGGCGCTATCGTTATGGCAGTTATTATAACGCAAATTATACCTTTCAAGGCAGTCCATGCCTGGGTATTGGCGAGCAAAGCATGTGGCAGGGCTGATTGGCGTATGCAGGTACTGCCATGGAGCACGCGCGGATTGCAAACGGTGCCAGGCAGATTGTTGCAAACGGCGCAGTCTGAACTCACCTTTTTGTGGCTATTCCCATGGCCCTTTTTGTGTAACCTTCGGTTATAGTATTATGTTGTAAAACTTGCTCATGAAAGGAAACAATTCATGGAATACCGTCAACTCGGCAACTCTGGCGTGCGCGTCTCGGTAATCGGTCTGGGAACCAATCAGTTTGGCGGCAAAGTCGATCAGCAGGGCGTGAATGAGATCATTGCGGGCGCGATTGATCTGGGGATCAATTTTATTGACACCGCCGATGTGTACACCAAGGGGCACTCGGAGGAAACGCTGGGCGAGGCGCTGAAAGGCCGCTGGGACAAGGTCGTGCTGGCGACCAAAGTGTTCAGCCCGACCGGCGACGGCCCGAACGACCGTGGCGCGTCGCGCTACCACATCACGCAGGGCGTCGAGGCCAGCCTGAAGCGCCTTCAGAGCGATCATATCGACCTGTATCAAATGCACCGCTGGGATGAGAACACGCCGATTGAAGAAACACTGCGCGCGCTCGATGATCTCGTTCGCGCGGGCAAGGTGCGCTACATCGGCGCGTCGAACTGGGCCGCATGGCAGCTTGCGCGGGCCAACCTGCTGGCTGAGGTGCGTGGCTGGACGCCGTTCGTCTCGATCCAGCCGCATTACCACATGTTGCAGCGCGAGATTGAAACAGAGCTACTGCCCTATTGCAAGGCATACAACGTCGGCATTCTGCCGTACTTCCCGCTGGCGGGCGGCTTCCTGACCGGCAAATACAAAGAGGGCCAACCGGCACCGGCTGGCTCGCGTGGCGAAAACAGCAGCTACGTGCAGCAGTACATGACGCACGAAAACTATAGCAAGATCGCAGAGTTGGCGAAGTGGGCCGAGGAGCGCGACCATTCCATGGGCGAACTGGCGCACGCATGGTTGCTGGCGCATCCGCAGGTCAGTTCGGTGATTTCCGGCGCGACCAGGTTGGAGCAGGTGCAGCAGAACGCCCGCGCCGCCGAGTGGACGCTCTCGCCGGAAGAATTGGCGCATGTGGAGGAGGTGTTGAAGTAGTTTAATACCAGACCTGATAGGTTTCGGAAACCTATCACGTCTGGTAGGTCTAAAAAGTATTAACTTGCAGACGGGCGAGGCTTTCTTCCGCGCGCGGGCAGCCATCCACGCTGGTGCTGATTGCGCGGCGGTAGCATGTCGCCGCCTCGCCCGTCTGCTGGAGCCGTTCGTACACATTGCCGAGTGCCAGCAGCGCGTCGATCTGTTGCGCGCGTAGCTCGGCCCGCCGCTCCTCGACATACGATGAATCGCCGAACATCGGGCAATCGTCCATGTAGTCGCCGCGATACAGCGCCACAGCTTTTTGAAAATGTTCGCGCGCATCCTCAAGCTCGCCCTGCCGCAGCAGCGTGTGGCCGCGCTCACAGGCGAGTTGGAAGGCCGCTACGTCGGACCAGCTAATCGTCGCCGGGTCGAGCCAGTAGCGCTCATGATGATACGTGATGGTGCGGCTCTGGTTGCCGCGCCGCAGCCCCGGCTCGAGCGTGCGTCGCAGCGCGCCAAGCGTGCGGTGGAACGACATGTCGGCCTTATCCAGATCGAGGTCGGGCCAGATCACTTCCTCGGCCTCGTCTTTGGTCACGCCTTTGCCGCAGCGGTCGAACAAAAACGCGAACAACGCCTCGGCCTGCTTGGAGCCAGCCTTGTTGCCGCCCCAGCGATCCACAGGCGCGCCGTCGCGCTCGACGCGCAGCGGCCCCAGCGCGTACAGACGCATGCCCGGCGCATCACTGGCGGGGAGCAGGCTGGCGGGCGCGTCGCTCGCTTCCTGCACCTCGGTGATCTGCGTGGCAAGCAGTTCTTCCATGGTTTGGAGCTGGCGCGCTTGTTCCGCCACGGCTGCCAGTTCAAGCTCGTACTCCTGCTGCTTGCGCGCATGTCGGATGGCAAGCGCAAGGTAGCGGCTGAGCGAGTCGAGCAACTCGCGTTCGAGGTCTTTGTATGGTTCGCCAGAACGCTTACGGCTCAGGGCCAGCATACCAAGCGTTTGCTCGCCCAGGCAGAGTGGCAGCAGCAGCCGGGCATGCAGCCACGGCTGCCAGTCGTCGAAGTGATCCACTGGCCCGCCGGGGATGCTGGCATGCGCCAGCGCCGCCGCGTCGAGCGCCACGCTGCCGTGCTGCGCGAGGACATGCAGGCCAATCCCTTCTTGCGCCAGCACAACGCCTGATGGCACGCCGAGCGTTTGACAGATCGCGGCGAGGGCGGCGCGCAGTTGGTCGGCAAGGCTGCCGCGCTCCAGCAGATCGGTGCTGAAGGCGCGCAACATCTGCCCGTAATCGAACTCGCGGTGAAAGAAGCGCCGATCCAGCCATGCGCCCGCCACGTCGCGCACCGGCCCAAACAGCGCGATCAGCAGCACCACGGCGAAGATCGAAACGAGTGGCGTCGAAATTGCGAACGTGCGATTGACCCATGGTTCCAGCAGCAGCAGCCCGCCGACATAGGCCGCCGTTACCATGCCGCCAAGCAGCGAGCGATAAAAGGCGCGCTGGGCGACGCGCACCGGCAGCAGCATGCGGTAGGCCAGCACTGTGTAGCCCATCAGCAACAGCGCCGCATCCCACAGCAGGTGGCTCCATGCCAGCGAATGGTTCGTTTCGCGCGCCAGGGTGGACCACAGCGCGCCGCCCACGCCGATGAACACAGCGATTGCAAATAACCTGCGCCTGCGCCGTTCCAGCTCGCTGTCGCGCGCGGTGCGGTAGCTCACCACCACGACAACCAGCGAGAGCAGCAACGGCAGCGCGCGGTGCAGCGTCCAGATCGCGGTGAGCAGGCCGGGCGGAAAGCTGAGATGACCGTTTGGCAGCACCTGCATCGGTGCAACAAGCGCGTAGATCGCCATCGCCGTGCCAACTGCATACGAACCGAGCAGCGTGCTGCGCTGAAGCATGCGCGTCTGGCGTTCCTGCGTAACGATGCTGATAAAATGCAGCCAGACGGGCGGCAGCACCACCGTTTCCACAACCTGGAGGCGTTCTGCGGCAGCGCGCACCGTTACAGACGCGCTCAGCTCTGCAAGCGTGATGCTGAGGGCATACAGCGTCAGGTTGAAGCACAGCCAGCCAAACGTCTGCGCCGCTGGATCGCGTGGTGAGCGCGCCAGCAGACTCAGCCCGAGCCAGGATGCGAGCACCGCCATCACAAAGGTTGGGAGCAGATCAAGCGTCATTGCAACGGATCATGAGTGCCATCTTAGAAAGGCACGAGCGAACATCGCAATGAGTATAGCATCAGGCATGGGGCCATGCAAGATAGAAGAAACGCTGCCGCATTCTGGTGCTATATTGGTTCGCTCACCTTGTATACTGGAAGATAGTCGGCAAGCATCACGCTGAGGTGTTCGCGCTGGTGCCATTGATCGGGATGATTCTGGCCCAAGACCCACGGCTTCGTGTTTATGAATAAATCGTTAGCGCTATGTAATGTATCTTTTATTGGCAACCCTTGAGTTACATGGCAACAGTAGGTATACTGAACAATAAGGGCGCTTCACCATGTAGCAGTTCTGTAAATGTTTGTGTATATATATGCGTCAATGCAATAGAGCACCATGCGCCTAGTTAACGATCTACGCTCACATATTCAATATAAAATTATTGTTCCATTTTTGTTGCTGACGCTGCTTGTTGCGCTGGCCGGTTCCACTGTCGCCTTCCTCCTGATTACCGGCACGGCGCAGGATCGGCTCAACAATCAGTTGGCGGAGGTCGCGCGCACCGCCAGCGATAATATTGTCGCGCTCGAATCGGCGAATCTTCAGTTCCTCCGTGAAATGGCCTTCGCCGGGGCAAACACCCAAACTGGCGCGCCGGCAGTTGCCGCTGCACTGAGCAATGGCGACCGCGCCGGCCTTGAGCAGGCACTTGAACCGTATTACCGCGTCAGCACGCAGCGCCAGGGCATTCGCGCCGATCGCATGATCGTGTTCGACGCCCATGGCCGTTCGCTGCTCGATTGGGAGCATTCGCCCAATGGCGGCGATGGACAGCGCGTCAGCCGCGACCCGCGCGACATTACCCAGCTCTGGTTTGTGCCGCGTATTCTGCAAGGCAGCCAGGACACGCTCGGCGACAAATATGCCGGGCTGCTCGATCTTGGCGACACCACGAACTATTTCTTCACTGTTGCGCCAGTTAAGCAATCTGACCGCGTTGTCGGCGGCATGATCATCGCAACGCGGCTTGATACATTGCTAAGTGATTTACGCGAGAATTCACTGGCTGCGATTGTGACGGTGTACCGGGCAGATAGTGGATTTGCATTTGCAAGTTCGCAGATTCCCACCGAAGGGCTTGCAACGCTCAATATTCGTCCTGAACTCGTGTCAGATATTCGTGACGTAAACGTTGCCGAGCAAAAGAGCGTGTTCAATGTTGAGCGCGTGAACGAGCGCGAGTATCAATTTGCCTACGCACCATTGCGTATCCGTGGCGATGTGGTGGGCCTGATCTCGGTCGCGCTTTCGACTGATTACGTGACCGGCCCATGGTCAGACGCTCAGATACCGCTCATCATGCTCACTGTTGTGCTCATGCTTGCAATCATTGGCCTTGGCACGATCGTCGCGCGCCAGATCACGCAACCGTTGCGCGAACTTGTTGCAACGGCACAGGCCGTGACTGCCGGTGACCTTGACCGGCGCAGCCAGGTACACAGTCAGGATGAAGTCGGCATTCTTTCGCGCTCGTTCAACGACATGACCGAGCACCTGCTCGATCTGTATCGCGTTGTGCAAGCTGATGCGCAGCAGCGCGCCGCCATTGTTGAAAGTATCACCGACGGCATCATGGTTTGCGACCCGCATGGCGAAGTTATCGTCGTCAATCGGGCCATGCGCACACTGCTGGGCCTAACTGATGCGCAGCCCGCGCCGCGCCGCTTTGAGGAACTGATGCTGCGTCCGCTCGATGAAACGGTGATGACTTTTGGCGCGGCGCACACCGCCGACCTGTTCAATCTCGGCGACAAAGTGGTGCGCGTGAATGCCGCGCCGGTGGTTGCCGAGGATGGCACACGGCTTGGCGATGTGTACGTGCTGCAAGACCTGACGCGCGAGGTAGCTATTGACCGCGCAAAGACGAATTTCATTTCGACGATTTCGCATGAATTGCGCACGCCGCTCACGGTGCTCGGCGGCAGCAGCGATTTGTTGTTGCGCGGGTTGGTCGGGCCGCTCGACGAAGATCAGCGTGCCTTGATCGAAGGCATGCGCAAGCACACGCAGAACATGACAACCCTGTTGAACAACATGATCACGCTGGCAGGCATCGAGTCAGGGTCGCTCCAGTTCGAAGTTGAGGCGCTCTCGCTGCGTCATGTGCTTGACGAAGTGTTGTGGTCTCAGCGCCCGGCCATCAAGCTCAAAGGGCTTGATCTGGTTGTTCATGTTCCCGAAAACCTTCCATATGTGTTGGCCGACATGCAGCAGCTTCGCAATGTGTTGCAACAGTTGATTGACAACGCGCGGCGCTACACGAGCGAAGGCAGAATTACCATCACGGCTGAGCAGCAGAACATGGTGGTGAAGGTCAACGTGAGCGATACTGGCCCCGGCATCAGCGACGATCTTTCAGCGCATCTCTTTACCCGTTTCACGCGCGGCGCGGAAGGCATTAATTCGGCGGAGCGTGGCATTGGGCTTGGTCTGGCCATATCAAAGTTACTGATCGAGCAGCTCGGTGGCACCATCTGGCTTGACAGTACGTCAGAACACGGAAGCACTTTTAGTTTTACACTGCCGTGTGTTCAGGAAGAAATGCAATCCGACGAGGCGTTTGCTACGGCAGCCTGAATCAGTCCCATGCGCCTGACGAGTGACACTCAACAATCACATGTCGGTCGTTGAACAACAATATATTTCGGTAAATCAATCGTCTTTCTCAACATCTTTGTATGAAGATTTACCTTTCGTATTCACATCTGCGGCGGCGAACAGCGCAACGTCGGTTTGCTCGTCGCCATGCTGGCCGGCAAACTGTCGTCCTCGCGGCGCTGTTCGCCTTGTTCGGGACATGGTGCATCTCGTACATTGTGTTGTTTGGAGTCATGCCATTTTGGCGGCTGCACCCGCAGAGTGTTATGTCGCGTCTGTTCGCCAATTACCAGCCATGGCGCGCCAATGATCTGCCGCTGCTGCCCCCGCTTGCGCCACAGGCGGCTGCCGCGGCAGCGAGCGATACACAAGCTCCTGATACAAATCACGTTGTGCCTGTCGCTGTGCTGCCGGGTGCCGTAGCACAGCCCGGCAGCGTAGCTTCTCCTACACCACTACCTTCCGCGGCTGCCACGCCGCGCCGGAGCCCTGCAAAAGTGGTCCCGACTCTGGCGCGCTTAGTGCCGCAATCTACGCCGACATATATTCCTGTTGCCGTACTCCCGAGCGCGCTGCCTGCTCAAACGGTGGCTGCTCAGGTGTCCGCAGTGCCAGCAACGACACAGATCGACAATGGTGTTGGTGCATTCACTGCTGCTCCTGCTGCATCGCAAACTCCTGTGCTGCCCAATACGTTTGTTCCGACTCGCACACCGACGCCAACATGGACGCCGTCGCCAACTCGCACACCGACGCCAACATGGGCACCAACGGCTGTGCCGGTGCGTGCCACGACAGTGTCGACCGTGACACCGTCAGCAACGGCAACACCGACGGTGACATCATCGCCAACCGCTACGCCAACGGCCACCGCGACACTAACAACTGTGCCGACGAGCACGCCAACGGCCACCGCGACGCCCACCAGCATGCCGACGCCGACGGCGACTGCTATTCCAACCAATACGCCGACGGCGACTGCGATGCCGACTGCTATTCCAACCAATACGCCAACGAGCACACCAACGGCCATGCCCACCAGCACACCAACTAATACACCGACGAGCACACCAACGGCCACCGCGACGCCGACCGATACGCCGACTGCAACTGCGACGCCGACCGATACGCCCACCAGCATGCCGACGCCGACGGCGACTGCCATTCCAACCGATACGCCAACGAACACGCCGACGGCCATGCCCACCAGCACACCAACTGATACACCGACGAACACGCCGACGGCCACCAGCACGCCTACCAGTACGCCGATTCCTACGGCGCAGATAATTGGGCGCATATTCGAGGATGTTGACTACGCTGGCGGGCCGGGGACGGCGTTTGCGGCGGGGGACATGCCGCTGCCAAACGCGCGCGTTGAGTTGTACGATTCGGCAGGAACGTTCGTCGGTGCCGCACAGACAGATGCTTCTGGGGTCTATACGTTCACCGTTGAAGCTGGCAAAACGTATCTTGTGCGCGCTGTATCTGCAAGCATCGGCGACGTTGATACACCGCCAAAGGGTGGTTTCAACAGCGGTTTTTCGGGCGCACTGCCCGAGCAGACATTTGAAAATAACGGTGTTGCGGCCAACGGCTGGTCCGGCGCGCTCGGTGGTAATAATCTGCGCGTGAGCGACGCCGATACGGCGGCGGGCGCAGGGGCGGGCGATACCAACACCACAGTGGTCGTCACTGGCGACATGCATGGCGTCGATTTTGGCTTCTCATACAACCTGATTACGAACACCAAAGATAGTGGACAGGGTTCGTTCCGGCAGTTTCTGATCAACGCCAATGCAAGCGCGGTAGAAAATCTATCGCTCTTTCAGATACCGTACCATCTGGCTGGACTTCCCGACGATCCCGGTGTTGTCAACGGCATTGCGGTTATTCAACCGCAAAGCTCTCTGCCAGCAGTGAGTGGGGCGGTCACATACATTGACGGCAGCACGCAGAGCACCCTGGTGGGCAATACGAATCCCGGAGTGCCTGCTGTCAGAATTGATGGGGCGCAACCTGGTGCTGGCAGTGTAGGGTTGCGGGTCACTGGCAGTGGCATTAGTGTTCGCAGCATTGATATACGCAACTTTGCCACAGCAGGTGGGGCGGCGATTCTGTTCGACGGCGGCAAGTACAACGATATGCGCTTCACGCTGATTACAAATAACGGTGACGCGCAAGCGCCGAACAGCAGCGCCATTGTGCTGAAAGACACTGCAAATATATTTATATACAACAGCACAATTACTGCCAATAACCATGATGGTGTTCAATTCGTCGGTACGTCGCATGACATTATGTTGCTTGCCAACACCATCACGAACAATGGTCACGATGGTGTTCTCCTGCGCGGCATGACTATTACCCTTGAGAAAAATACGATCGCGCAGAATGGCGGAAATGGTGTGACAGCTATTGCAGCCAGTGCAACGACGCTCACCCAGAATACCATGAGCGCCAATCAAGGACTCGGTATCGATCTCGACCAGAATGGCGTCACACCTAACGACGGTACACTCAACGCAATGCAGGCAAACAACGGCATGGACCGTCCGGTCATCACCGCCGCGAACCTAAACGGATCGACACTGACGATTACTGGCTATGTCGGCAGCGCGCCAGGCCAGGCGGCGTTTGGTAGCGCGCACATTGAGTTCTTTGTATCGGACGGCGACCCAACCGGCTACGGTGAGGGGCAATATTTCATCAGTGATCTGTTCGCCGACGCCAATGGAAATTTCAGCGGCAGCATAGAGGTTAACGCAGCGGCGCTGGGCCGCGCCCTCACGGCCACCGCAACCGACCAGAGCGGGAACACATCCGAATTTGGGCAGAATTGTCTCATTGTCGTACAGTAGGCTGATTTCTACATAGTGTCACAAGGAGCATATTCAGCCAGCGTAACTTTTTGCCCGCTAAAGCACTTTCATGAAGTATGAGATGGTTTTTCGCAGACAAGCAGGCTCCTCATGCATCCTCGCCCCGTGCCTTGCGAAAGGTCATGGTGGGCGCAATCTGCGTTACTATCTTAGGCACATGGCTCGTATCCTATCTTGTACTGCATCTCATTGCGCCAGATTGGAAGTTATACCCACATGGATTTCTGGCGCAACTTCGCGCAGATTATGCCCCGTGGAATGCCAGGGACGAACTACTCCTGCCGCCACTTGACCCGCAGGCTGCTCAGGCGGCGGAGCGCGATGAGGAGGCGCAGGCGAAGGTAGTCCCGGCGGCGGTGCTGCCGCCTGAGGTGAAACAATTGGCACTTGGCCCAACAGCGCGGGCAGCGATAACGCCGCTGCCTGCCTCGCGCAGCGCCGAAGCAGGCACGCCAACAGACGCGCTGATTCCGTCCCATGTTGTCGAAAGGCCGCCCGATGCCTCACATGCGAACGTGACGGCCCAATCGCCGAGCACGATTGGCGATTCTGTTGGAGTTGCTACAATCGTTGCGCCTGGCGCACCAGCGCAACCTGTCCAAACAATACAAGCTTCTGCAACCAACGACTCATTGCTGCCAACCGCCGCTGGCATGAACGAAGCGACCGCTGTGCCATTCCCAACACAAGCGCCAACTGTAGCGCCCGGCGGGCAACCATCCCCGGAAGCTACATTGCTGCCGGCCGCGCCGCCGCCCGCACAGGCGACCGCGCTCCAGCCGAGCGCTTCGCCAATTCCTGCGCGCACAACTCCGGTCGTGCCACAACCATCTCTACCGCCAAGGCGCACGATGGTTCCGCCGGAGACGGCGACGCCCACCGGCGTCATAGCGCCATTTACTACTATGACACCTGTTTACCCGAATATGCCTTCTGTCACGCCGACCGCGCAACCCACCAGCTCGCCTACGCCGTCGGCGACTGCGACGCCAGGCGTGGTGGCATGCCAGAATGTTGCATTTGAGCCGGTGACGACAACAAATGGCGGCAAGACCACACTGACGATCAACATTCGTAATGCAAGCGCAAAACCAGTCAGAAATTTTGATTTGCTTATTCGGGTGTTGAAAAACACTGATGAGCACAATCCATCGACCGGCGCCAGTTCATCTATCAATGCGTTGTCGCCCAGTGATAGTTCCAGCAAAATCGATTATGAATACAATAACGCAAGCTCAATCTCAAGTGGAAACGTTTATGTGCAGGCCACCTATCGGAGCACTGCCCCGCCTTTAACGAATGACGATTCGTTCCGGGTCCGGTTTTCGGTGGCGGGCATTAGCTGCGCGGTGGGGGGCGCTTTTCCGCCCGCTCCGACCGGCGGAGGCCAGCCGATTACGATCACCTTCGTGAATCCGGCTTCGGATGGACAGGTCTACACACGGAGTTCAGAAGCGGCAATTGAAACGCTTGTAAAGAGCGGCAACGGCAATAATGGCGAAGGCATTTCATGGATGAGTTTTACGATTGTTGACGAAGCGACTGATAAAGTTGTTTGGGATTGGATCGAATATTACGTGCCGTACTGCGCGTTTAGCACGACCAACATGAAGTGTGCAACGCCACCAGCCGCCTGGTGGAATGGTATTGCCGACGGCAACTATCGTGTGGAGGTCGTCGTGCGTGCGGCAGATGGTGGCAGCGCGTTTGCCACACGGCGCTTCAACGTCGTTCATCCGACACCCACGCCATTGCCAACCAGCACACCGACGAATACGCCGACGCCCACGAATACGCCGACGCCAGCAGACACATCAACACCGACCGAAACGACAGCAATAACAAACACGCCAACGGCTGCTCCGTAGCACCTGCTGGCGTGTTTGTTCCATCCTTCAGACGTGCAGGACGTTCTCTTTAGCCGCGCTCGACATATTGCTTGTGGTAATACTCGCGGTAGTCACCAGCCTTGATCGGTCGCCACCAATCCTCGTTATCGACGTACCAGCGCACGGTCTCTTCCAGACCCTGGTCAAACGTAATCTGCGGCTCCCATCCCAGCGCGCCGAGCTTCTCGGCATCAAGCGCATAGCGCACGTCATGGGCGGCGCGGTCCTTCACCGGCTGGATGAGCGACTCAGGTTTGCCTAGCAGCTTGAGAATGCGCTGCGCGACGTCGATGTTGGTATGCTCCATGTCGGCAGATACGTTGTACGCTTCGCCAATCTTCCCGCGATGCAGCACCACATCCACCGCGCTCGCGTGGTCGCGGGCATGCAGGCGATCGCGCACCTGCATGCCATCGCCGTACAGCGGAATCGGCTGGTTGTCGATCACATTGGTGACAAACAGCGGAATCGCCTTTTCCGGGTACTGGTAAGGCCCATAGGTGTTGACGCCGCGCGTGATCGTGATTGGCAGCCCATACGTTTTGAAGTACGCGATGATCAGCAACTCGCCACCCGCCTTGGCTGCTGCGTACGGACTGGTCGGGTTGAACGCATCGGTTTCTTTGAATTGGCCGCTTGGGATCGGCCCGTACACTTCGTCGGTAGAAATGTGGTGCAGCCGCTCAAGCTGAAGATCTTTAACAGCCTCGCACAAAACATACGGGCCGTTCATGTTGGTGCGCACGAATGCGTCCGGGTCCAGAATGGAGCGATCGACGTGCGTTTCGGCGGCAAAATTCACAATAGTGTCGATCGCGTGCTGTTTGATCACCTCGCGCACACGCGGCGCGTCGCAGATATCGCCTTGCTCAAAAGCAAAATTCGGCTTGCCTTCAAAGCGGTGAATATTTTCCATGCGGCCAGCATAGGTCAATTTATCGTACACCACGATCTTGTAATCAGGGTAACGTTCCAGCATCAGGTCGACAAAATTATTGCCGATAAACCCTGCGCCACCAGTCACAAGCATATTTTTCATGCAATCTCCATGTATGATTGAAATTGTGTTTATTACTGCGCCCAGAGTGTAGCATAGAGCGTTGAAGTGTCAAATTGGCACGGCCTGATTCACGGCTGAACATTAGCTGATGAGGGTGGCGATGCGGGCGCGCGCCTTCTGGCATGGTGGTTGCTACATGATCACCGAGCGCCAACGCAAAGGAGAAAATCATGGCAGCGCAACACCAGAAACAGACTGCTGCGACAAACACGCAGAACAAGCCAGGCGAGGTGCCGCAGCACCAGGAAAACACGGACACGCCGAGCGAAACAGCGCAGGAGCAAGCGCGCCCCACCGACGGCAGAAAATATCTGGAAGAAAAGCAGATTGCCCAGGAGCAGGAGGCGTGGTCGCCGCCGACTGAGTCGGGCAACCCCGAAGCGCCGAGCACCAACACATCCGCAAACGTCACCTCAGGATCGCGTAAATAGGGCAAATCTCAACGCTGGTGCAGAGCGTGAGCAGGGATGGAGTTTAGGCTCCATCCCTGTTGCTGTTATTTTCCGGGTGTGTTCATGAATGGCATGAAGGTGTGGACGAGCGGCAGCGACGTATCAACCTTGAAATCGACCTGGCGCGTTGGGCTGATGTTGCCCACGTTATCGACCGAGCCGTACTGGATGCGATAGCTGCCGTTCGGGAACAGCGTCGGACCGAGCTGCACCATGGACGACAGCGTTTCCTGCCAATCGCCATCGTTGATGCGCACGCGCACGCGGTTGACGCCCGTGCCGCCCTGATCGTCGGCGGAGATGGTGATTGCAGGCGGCATGGCAAACGTGTTGCCGAAGCGCGGCGTGCCGGGCGCTAGCTCATCGCTGATCTCAGCAAATCCGTTTGTTGCCGTAGGCGGCATGCCAGAATCATCGCCGACGCCGGAGGTCGTTACGCCTCCACTGGCACCCGGCAGCCGAATCGCGTAACCGGCGGCGGCAGGACCGCTCCGATCAAAGTATTTGTACGAAAGCGTATGCATGCCAGCGCTCAGTTTCACCGTGCCAGTGACAATCATGGGCGCGTGGAGACCGTAGTTGTCAATCACCTGCTGGCCGTCGATCCACAGCCACGAACCGTCGTCGCTGGTGGTGAGGAATGTATAATTGCCGCTGACCGGTGCCATGAAGCTTCGGGTCTGCTCGATAACAAAACTGTCGGTGACATCAAGCGGGCCGCCATTGCCCCAATCCGTGAAGCTGCCGTCCCACACGAAGCTGCCGACGTAATCGCCGCGCGGAATTGACAGCGGATTGTGCGTGCGGGCTAGCAGATTGTCTGGAACGTTGCCCATGCGATACACATTGGCGACGGGCCGCAGTTGCGCATCAAAGACCGCTATGTCGGGCGTGAACTGTTCCGGCGTCACCGTCACTGTCGCGCTGTTCGCGCCTTCCGCATAATACTTGAAATATTCCTGGACGATGCCAGCTTGCAGCGTGTACTGGCCGGGCGTGCGGAAGCGCACGTAGCCGATCACCGTCTGCTGCGCGCCGGGCGCGAGCGGCTGGTTCAAGCCCCAGCGCCATGGATAATCGCCGAAGCCAGTCGCGCAATTGATGTTGCTGGCCGACGCCGGGCTTGCGCTCACAAGGCCGAGCGCGACACGGAAGCGCCCGCTTTCTTTGGGATAGGCCGGATAGCTGCCGCGCGCATCGCCAAGAAAACACTCATCCTGATCGTACACATAGCCGTTGTCGGGACCGTTTATCCCGCCGTTGGCCGTCATGTCGATCTGTGGATCCTGGCTGTACAAGGTTGTGCTGCCGATGTTCTTGAGCGTGAAGGTCACGCGCAGCAGGTCGCCCGCCGCGACCGTATCTTTGTCATACGCCACATTCACCAGCGCGACGTTGGTGCTGTCGCTTTCCGGCACCCACTTTACTGAATCGAAGAACACGACCTTGCGGGCGCTGAACGGGTCGCCGGTCATGTCGCTCAGTTCCACTGCGCC
>DASTWM010000519.1:0-3573 GCA_035765855.1 Roseiflexaceae bacterium | reverse complement strand
ATTCATCAGGCTATAGATCTCACTGGTCCGCGTCGCGGCGGCACCTTGACAAGGATCATGCGGAGTGTGACAATGCAGACGCGACACACAACGAATACGACAGAACCCACCCGCATGCTGTCCGGGCCGAGGTGATTTTCTGTTTTCATCTCGAAGTATAGCACTCAGGCGAACGAATGAATTACAACCGTCCCCCGGTTACGACTGTCACGACGTTGCATTGTCCGGCGTGTGGGTCTGCGTATGAAGTGACGATGCCCACCGACGCATGCCAGGTGGTCTATCAATGCCCGCAGTGTGCGACCGTACTCCGCCCGAAAGCGGGCGATTGTTGCGTGTTTTGCTCCTATGGCGACCATCCGTGTCCACCGCTCCAGGCGGCGCGGTGCGCGGACTAAGCATACTTCTGCGTTATGGTGCCGCCGCCCGCTCCCGATTCAATGCCAGCAGCCGCTCAAGAATCGCTTCATCGCTGAGATCGTCCGGCCAGCCGTAGGCGGCGAACACCGCCCGGTCGAGTTTGCGGTGCGCCATGTCGAGCCATGCCGGGCGCTGGTTGTACAGATTGGTCAGGGTGCGCTTCTTCAGTTCGGCTTCGCTCGCGCCCTCTGGATTCAGCCAGCGTTCGCGCTTTTCGACCAACTCGCGGGCGGCCTCGGCAATCGCTGCGACGCGCGGATCGTCGGCGGGTTCCGTGCCAGGCGGCCATGGAAATGGGAAGGTCTCGAAGGTGGTGGTGGGCGTGTAGCGCGGGCGATCTTCGAGCGACGTACCCATGCGCAGCGCCCAGAGTTCATGCGCTCTGGAGTGCAGCACGCCGAAGAAATAATCGTCCTCGCGGGCGATGACATAAAGCTGATGATCAGGGATTGTTTGACTATCAAGCCAAACAAAGAGACGATGTTTTGCTACTGATGGCGTTGCTATGAAACGCGATAAGTTGCGTATAGCGATACGCATGTCAGGCGCAGGCCGACGATGAAGCCACCAAAAAGTTCTCTCTCGTTCATTTCGTACAACATTACGAACGGGTTTAACAACTTGCCGAACATGTTCAAATGGTAATTCGTATAAAGATGCATCTTCTTCTGACATGTCAACGCCAAAATCAATAACCCATACATTTCGAGAGCGGCGTGTCACGTCTAGACCGTTTACATATGGACGCACAACATCCGAGTTAGGACGATTGTTAGGATTAAGCGGTGCGGCTAACATCTTCTGTGCTGTTTCCGCATCTATATCGAAAGGTCCACCTTTTTCGTCACTGCGGAAGCAAATAGTTTCATTTTCAACAAGGTGCTTTGCTGCCGCAAGATTCACATCGCCCGTCAAATCGGCATTGATTGCCGCAACGGGCGCACCGTTCAGCATCGGTTGCATGGATTGCGTCGCGTCCGCATGCTGGCCGCCATCAAACCCAACCATGGAAACCCGCACCGCCGCGCCATCCAGAATCCATGGCCGGTCGCTCCATGCCATGAAAATATCGCCGGATTGCTTGATGCGCTCCAGCACCTTGCGGTTCGCGCCGCCGCGAATCGAATTCGTCGCCAGCAGCCCGGCGCGCTGCACCTCGCCCGCTTCAATCAGCGCCCGCGCCCGCTCGAAGAAATACGTGACCAGATCGGCAAACGCTGGCACGCGCCCATCGTACAGCCGGAACAGCGCGTCCACATACGCATCGCCCAATTCCTGCCGCACCTTGTTGCCGCCCACAAACGGCGGATTGCCGACAATCACATCCGCCTCCGGCCATGCTGGCGCGCAGGGCTGGCCCGCGTCGTCAAACGCCATGAGCGCGTCCATCTGCACAATCGTGTCGAGCGCCTTGAGGATCGGCTGCGACGGCGCGCCGAAGCCGTTGTCGCGCAGCCATTGAATGTAGCCGATCCACACCGTGGTCGAAGCCAGTTCATGGGCGTACTCGTTGATCTCGATGCCGCGCAGTTGCTCCGGCGAAACGCTGGGGAAGAAGCCGCCCACGCCGATGTCGGCGGCGAAGCGGATCACCTCTTTTTCAAGGTCGAGCAACTGCTTGAGCGCCACATACAGGAAATTGCCGGAGCCGCACGCCGGATCGAGCACGCGTACGCTGGCGATCTCATGGGCGAAGGCCAGCAGCAACGACTGGATGCGACGAACGACAGATGACGAAGGACGAACGCTCGTTGTGCCTGCTTCTTCGTTCGTCGTTCGTCCCTGGTCTTTCGTCGCAAGCGCCATGCACTCGGCCTGCACGGCCACCCACTTGCGCCGCAGCGGGGCCATGAGCACCGGCTCGACAATCAGCAGAATATCGTCGCGGCTGGTGTAGTGCGCGCCAAGCTGCGAGCGCTTCGACGGATCGAGGCTGCGCTCAAACGCATGGCGGTGCCAATCGGTGCCAGCACCGAAATCTTGCGCTGCGAGCGCTTCGACGGATCGAGGCTGCGCTCAAACAGCGTGCCGAAGATCGCCGGTTCGATGCTCGACCAGTCGAGCGCGCTGACGCGGTGCAGAATATCCAGCCCGTCGCTGTCCAGTTCCAGCACCACCGCATCGTCGAACAGCCGCCCGTTGAAATGCAGAATCTCATCCGCGCCGAACCAGCCGCCGTGCGCCATGGCGTCGAACAGCAGCCGCACCTGCCGGGCAAACACCGCCGGGCGGGTGCGCGTGCGCGTGATCAGCTGCGTGAACAGGTGCGGCGGCAGCAGGCCAATATCCTCGGCGAACAGGCAGAACAGGATGCGGATGAGGAAATGCGCGATCTGGTGCGCGTCCTCGCCCCATTTGCGCAACTGGTCGGCCAGCCGGGCGAACTGCGCGGCGGCCTCCTTCGTCACCTGCTCGGTCGTTTGCGGCGCGCGGAAGAACTCCGGCTCGTAGAACAGGGCGCGCAGCCGCTGCATGCCCTGCTGCGTCACGAGGTCGTCCAGCGTCAGCGTGAACACCTGCTTGACCGTGTTGGTGAAATTGGTATGGATGACGATTTGCGTCATGTCGGAAACGACCAGCAGCGGCGGGTTCTGGAGCGCCTCGCGATATTGCAGAATCTGCTGGTAGGCTTTGTCGAGGTTGGCGTGTTTGCCCTTGTATTCCATGGCAAACGTGCCGCGCTTCCACACGTCGGCCCAGCCCTGGCCGCCGCTCTGCTTCGTCACGCCAGCCTGAAAGGTGAAATGTGTCCCGTCGGAATCGATCTCGGCGGGCGTGGGATGGCCGACCAGCCGGCATAAATCCATGAAATGTTCGGCATAGCTGGCATTTTCGCGCAGTTGGGATGAGCGCCACTTCGTAACAAATGCCTGGGGTGTGAGCGAGGATGACATCAGGAACCTCAAGGACAATAATGCGCGCCATACGAATCCACACGACCCACGCGCATGCTTCGCGTCACAGGCGGGTTGTGTTGTTTTGAGTATACCACAGCGCCTTCGATGGTCTACGTTCCGACGACCTGCCCGCCGTCCACATGCAGCACCGCGCCGTTGATGAAACTGGCCTCGTCCGACGCGAGAAAGACGTACGCGTTCGCCACGTCCTGCGGCTGCCCGGCCCGCCCGACCGGCGTTTTGTCAATCATTGTTT
>DASTWM010000518.1:0-5502 GCA_035765855.1 Roseiflexaceae bacterium | reverse complement strand
CGCTGAGCGACACCAGCCACAGGTCGCGCTTGATATGCTCGTAGGCCCACTGGAAGCCCTCGGGCGGCAGCGGCGAGCCGGTCGAGCCCATGCCGGAAAGCGCGCGCAGATCGAACGCTGTTGCTGGCTCGATTTCCGCCTTCATGCATGCGCTGATATACGCCGCGCTGCCGCCGAAAAAGGTCATCTGCGTGTCGGCGGCGAAGCGCCACAGCACATTCATGTCGGGATAGCCGGGGCTGCCGTCGTACAGCAGCGCCGTCGCGCCGACCAGCAGCGCGCCCACCAGGAAGTTCCACATCATCCAGCCGGTCGTCGTGAACCAGAAGAAGCGCTCGCCTGGCTTCACGTCGCAATGCAGGCTCAGCGCTTTCAGGTGTTCCAGCAGGATGCCGCCATGCCCCTGCACAATCGGCTTGGGCAGCCCGGTCGTGCCAGATGAGTACAAAATCCAGAGCGGTTGATCGAACGGCACTGGCTCGAACTGAAGCGGCGCGGTTTCGGCCAGCATGTTGTCCCAGCGCATAACGTTTGTAAGCCTATCGGCGCTGGCATGCGGGTCAAGATATGGGATGAATACGGTATGCTGCAACGTCGGCAGCGCCCGCTGGATTTCGGCTACCGTGGTGCGCCGGTCGAACATCTTGCCACCGTACTGATAGCCATCCACCGCAAACAGTACAACCGGCTCGATCTGCTGGAAGCGATCGATCACGCTGGCGCTGCCGAAGTCGGGCGAGCAGCTTGACCATGCCGCGCCCAGGCTGGCGCATGCCAGAAACGCGACGACGGCCTGCGGAATATTCGGCAAATAAGCCACCACGCGGTCGCCGGGCCGCACGCCCATGCCGCGCAATGCTGCCGCGACAGCCGCAACTTGTTGCTCCAATTCCGCCCAACTCATCTCCGTGGCGGGCTGGCGCTCGGACTGAAAAACCAGCGCTGGACGGTCGGGCGCGGCGCTGCGAAACACATGCTCGGCGTAGTTCAGCGTTGCGCCGGGGAACCACTGCGCGCCCGGCATGGCGCGCTTGGGCAGCACTGTTTCAGGCGGCGTGGCGGCCTTGACATCGAAGAACTCCCAGATCGAGACCCAGAAATCTTCAATATTGTCAACCGACCACTGCCACAGCGCGTGATAATCGTCGAACGCTAATTCTTTGTGCTCGGCCAGCCAGGCCATGTAGCGGCGCATCTCGGAGCGCGCCTGGCGCTCGGCGGACGGCTCCCACAGAAGCGCGCCTTCCGCAGTCGAGGTCATCGTTGTCCTCCGTGAATGTGGAATAACCGCAGATGCATGCAGATAAAGTAACCGCAGATGAACGCAAATAAACGCCGATGGGAAATGAACGGTGGCGCGGGTGGCCAACCCGCGCTACACATATCTGTCAGCCGCTTGGCTCAAATCGCTTATTTTTGCTTTATTTGCGTTCATCGGCGTATATCGGCGGTTCCTATTGTATCTGCACGCATCTGCGATTACTACTTATCAATCAGCACGACGTGGATTTCGTGTGGGCCATGAATGCCCAGCACCAGCGTCTGCTCGATATCGCCGGTGCGGCTCGGCCCGGTGATCAGCGTGATGTTGCTGTGCGCGTCGAATACCGCGCCATGCCGCGCCTGCACTTTTGCCAGCGCCTCGCCCAGGCCGCGCACAAGCTGTTCGCGGCGCACCACCGCAATATGAACCGGTGGCAACAGCGAAGCCAGCCGCCCGCGTCCGTCCCCGCTCAGTACCACGAGCGTGCCGCTTTCCGCGATGCCCGCGAACGCGCCGGAAAGCGCGACCTGCGCTGGCTCCAGCATCTGAAGTTGTGCCGCGCGATCATCTGCGTTGGCAATATCATTGTCAAGTTGCGTGACGCCATGCTTGTGTAGCAATACGTCGAGCCCCGGCAGGTTGATCTGGTCAAGATTCCATGCGACGGTCGCAGTCGCGCTGTGTTGCTCCAGCAGTTGCTCGATCACGTCGAGCGCTTCCTCGTCGTCGGCGCAGCGGTGCGGAAACCCCTCCAGCCTGGCTAGCTCGGCGGCAAATTGCGCCACAAGATCGTCATGCGGTGGATGGACGAAGGGTGGCGGCGCGTGCGGCGCGCGTGCGGCTTCGGCCTCAAGCGCCGGGCGGTTTTTTTGCAGCCCCGCACGAATATGTGCGAGCATCTGCTCGCGTGCTGTTGTCATGTTTCTTCGCTTTCAATGGCTTTACCTTCAATGATTGTACCACTGTTGGTTCACCGAGACGGAATATACATCCTCGTCATGGCACAAATAGCCCATTGATTTTGGGTTTTTCTTCTTGTATACTGCCTGCAATATTTATCCATTACGTAACTTCAAATATATCACATCCGGACTGTCGCTACGGTAAAGCAGTTTGAAGTAGTGCGGTTTGTTAGCTCGTGTCCATGTCTCTGTGAAAGAGCGCATGCCTGGTTCAGCGTGTTTCCCGATGGTGTCTGGCGATGTTCATGGAAGGAGCAATCAATGCGTTCACTCAAATCATTCATCATGATCCTGCTGTGCGTGCTTGCTGGAGCAACTCAGGCCAGCGCAGCACGCGCGCCACAACTTGCTCGCGAGCCGTTCGCTCCTCAAACTGATACCATGGCTGTCGATCCGAATGACTGTAGCACGTACACTGACTACAAGCGCTGGTTCTTCGATTCGCAGGCGTGGTGGCAGGACAAAAATCAAGACTATTTTATGCAGGAGCATCTGCACCTCGGCACATGCTTCCCGCATGCCCAAACAGTGGCAGGGACAGTGCCGTTCGATGCTGTTATCAAACTGCATAATAATCCAGGCGTGATTACATGGGTGCGCGTCCAAATCTATCTGCCGTCGAGCGACCCGAACTATGGCGCAATCAAGAAGGGCTGTCACGGCGATGGCATCGTGTGCTACGACCCGCAGCCGCCGCTCCGTTGCCCGGCCAACGTCATGGATTGCACCTTTAACATCCATCTCGACGTTGATACCACAAAATTTCCGTATGATGGGCTGCAAGAGTTCCGCCTTGCGACCAATATGGACATGGGCAATAGCACGGTGATGTACCAAACCAACGGTTGGCGCGCCTATCTCGCCAACGGCAAGACCGTCAAGCCGGTGGGGTTTGACTCGACGCTGGAAAGCGTGGAGGGCCGCGGATGGCATACCGGAACGAATTACACGAATGCCCGGCTCGATAATTTCCCGAAAGACACGCTTGTATCGGGTATCTGGACATTTAAGGTGCGGCTGGACAAAGGCGCGGACGGCACGCCGGTGACTGAGCATGAAATCCTGATCGACCCCAATATTCATGGGATGAGTCGGGGCGTCAGTGTCCCAATCACAGTTAAAGGGATAGCTAAAACAGCGCCGTATCTGGGAAGCGGCCCCTTCAGCGGCAGCGTCAGCATTGACACGCGCCAATTAACCAACGGTGTTCACAAGCTCATGCTTCGGGCTGGATCGCAGATCAGTGCTCCACCGGGGACGAATAGCGGCGTTATTGTGGTTCCGTTTACCGTGCAGAATTGAGCATTCATGCCCTCACCTCGCTCCCATGAGGAACGCGGTGAGGGCAGCGCATTAGTTTGATGCTCGCTTTTCCCGCTCCTCCCACAATTCCGCAAAGCTCCTGGGCGCGAACTGCGGAAAATCGCGACGGCGCGTCCATGCGCTCAGCGGCGGCGGCAGGCGGCGCACCCGGCCTTTGCGCCCGATTAGCCGTGTGCCGAGCGCGGCCAGCCGCCCGCCAGCGCGGTACAGCTTCGGGTTGTTCATGGTGATTTTGTAGCCCTCGATTGCGGCGCGCTCGACCAGCGGCGCTTTGCCCTGCTCCACCGCATCGGCACGCAGGCGCAGCAGCATGTCGGGGATGGCGATCCGCACCGGGCATGCGCTCTGGCATGCGCCGCACAGGCTGCTGGCGTACGGCAGTTGGTACGCGTCCGGCAGATCCGGCTGGAGCAGCGGCGTCAAAATCGCGCCGATCGGGCCGGAATAGGTGCCGCCGTAGGCATGGCCGCCGATCGATTGGTACACCGGGCAGGCGTTCAGGCACGCGCCGCAGCGAATGCACATGAGCGCCTCGGCGTAGCTGCTGCTCAAAATGCGCGAGCGCCCGTTGTCGAGCAGAATCAGGTGGAACTCCTCCGGGCCGTCGGGTTCGCCGGGCCGCGCCGGGCCGCTGATGATTGACGTGTAGACCGACAGCTTCTGGCCGGTGGCCGAGCGCGCCAGCACCTGCAACAGCACGCCCAGGTCGTCCAGCGACTCGGCGATGCGCTCGATGCCCATGACGGCGACGTGGATGCGCGGCGCGGTGGTTGTCAGCCGCGCGTTGCCTTCGTTCTCCACGATCACAATTGCGCCGCTTTCAGCCACGCCGAAGTTCACGCCGCTAATGCCCATATCAGCGTGCAGGAAGCGCTGGCGTAATGCCTGACGTGCGGCGGCGGTCATCGCCGGAATGTCGTCGGTTGGCGGCAGGCCAAGGTGCTGCGCGAACAGCGCCGATACCTGCTCGCGCGTTTTGTGGATCGAAGGGGCGACGATGTGCGACGGCGTTTCGCCCGCAAGCTGGATAATATATTCACCGAGATCCGTCTCGACCACTTCAAGCTGCGCTTCTTCCAGCGCGTGGTTGAGGTGAATTTCCTCAGAGGCCATGGATTTTGATTTGACAATCCGCCTGACGCCGCGCTGCTTTGCCAGATCGACAATATACTGGCGCGCCGCTTCGGCATCGGGCGCCCAGCAGACCTGGCCGCCATGCGCCTCGACATTGTCGGCCAGCCGCGTCAGCATCTCGTCCAACCGGCTCAGCGCCCTGGCGCGAATAGCGCGCGCCTGATCGCGCAGCCCGTCCGCATCGTTCAGTGCGCCGAGCGCGCCCGCCCGGTTGGCGATGAAGCGCGTTGTCGCGCGGCCAAGCGCCGTTTGAAGCGTTTCGCTGTTGAGCGCACGATCAACCCGATCATGAAAAGATATCTGTTGTACAGCCATTGGGCTTACCTCTATGTATAATTGGCGCTTACGCTATTATTGCACATGGCGTTTCATCATGCACACATTTGCGCACCGGCACACTTCCTGCTGAATGTGTAGGCACGCTTCCTGCTGCGAAGACGCCCCATGGAAGGTCTAAACGTGCTTTGGTGCTGTGCCAAGGCGGATGAACTTATAAGGAGAACAACACGATGAGAAAGTTCGTAGGTTTCGCAAGCGTTGCCGTTCTGGCTATTGCCCTTGGCGCTTGCAGTACTGAGCCTGCTACGCCGAACACCGGCCTGCCAACAAGCATTACCGGTGAGAACACGAATGATAATCTGAACGGTAATCTGAACTCGAACAGCAGCAATCTCAACAGCAATCTGAACTCAAACAGCAGCAATCTGAACTCGAACTCGAACTCGAACAGCAGCAATCTCAACAGCAATCTGAACTCGAACTCGAACTCGAACAGCAGCAATCTCAACAGCAATCTGAACTCGAACTCGAACTCGAACA
>DASTWM010000517.1:0-11697 GCA_035765855.1 Roseiflexaceae bacterium | reverse complement strand
CAGCGGTTCTTGAGTTGACGAAGGACGAAAGATGGAGGACGAACGTCGCCAACTCTTTCGTCCTTCGTCTTTCGTCCAAATAACCATGACAGCAATTCAAACGGAAACAAACGCCAACATCGCCCGCCTGCTCCCCAAAATGGCGCGCGAGCGGCCTGAGCAGATCGCGGTAGTAACTGGCGCGGGGCGTGACGCGAATGGCAAGGTCATCTACGAACAGTGGACCTTTGCCGAACTCGACCGGCGCAGCGATGCCTATGCGTGGGGCTTGACTGGTTACGGCTTCCAGCCGGGCATGCGCGTGCTGTTGCTGGTTCCGGCGGGCCTGCCGCTGATCGCGCTGACATTTGCGCTGTTCAAGGTTGGCTGCGTGCCGATTCTGATCGACCCGGCCATGGGTACGCAAAACCTGGCCGTCTGCATCGCGGAGTGCCAGCCGGATGCCATGATCGGCGTGGCGCGCGCCCATCTTGCGCGGCTTGTATTTCGCAAGGCATTCCGCACCGTGCGGCGGCATGTGACGGCGGGCCGCTGGGCGGCGTGGGGCGGCGCGACGCTCGATGACCTGTATGATGTGGGCGCGACGATCACGACGCCGTTCCCCATGGCCGAGAAGCACGCTGGCGATCCGGCGGCGATTGTTTTCACGACTGGCAGCACCGGCGTGCCGAAGGGCGTGTTGTACGAGTACGGCATGTTCAACGCGCAGTGCCGCATGTTGCAGGAGTTTTACGGCGTGCAGCCGGGCGAAATTGACATGCCGGCCTTTCCGCTGTTTGCGCTGTTCAACGTCGCGCTGGGCGTCACATCGGTGATTCCGCCGATCGACCCGACGCGTCCGGCGGCCTGCGATCCAGCTAAAGTTGTTGAGACGATTCATGACCAGCACGTGACCATGAGCTTTGGCTCGCCTGCGATCTGGGACAAGGTGTCGCGCTATTGCGTTGAGCATGGCGTGCGCCTGCCGACGCTGCGGCGCGTGCTCATGGCCGGCGCGCCCGTACCTGCCCGCATTCATGAACGCTTCATGCAGATTATCGAGCCACAAGCCAACACCTTCACGCCCTACGGCGCGACCGAGGCGCTGCCGGTCAGTTCGATCAGCGGGCGCGAACTGCTGGCGCTGCGTGCTGAGCGGCCCGGCCCAACCGCCGGGACGTGCGTCGGTCGTCCCGTGACCGGCGTGGAATTGCGAATCATCCGCATCACCGACGACGCGATTCCCGCATGGAGCGATGATCTCGTGCTGCCGCCCGGCGAAGTCGGTGAGATCACGGTGAGCGGACCGGCGGTGACGAAGGAATACATCAACCGCCCGGAGTCGACCCGGCTGGCGAAGATTCAGGATGGCGGGCGCGTGTGGCACCGCATGGGCGACCTGGGCTACCTTGACGATGAAGAGCGCGTCTGGTTCTATGGGCGCAAGGTGCAGCGCGTCGAGACGGCGGACGGGCCGTTGTTCACCGAGCCGTGCGAGTTGGTGTTCAACCAGCACCCGGATGTGTTCAGGTCGGCGTTGGTGGGTGTCCAGACCAAGGACGAAGGACGAAGGACGAAAGAGAACCCTGCACAGAGCATTCGTCATTCGTCATCCGTCGTTCGTCCCGTCATGATTATCGAGCCGCATGCTGACAAATTCCCCCGCACTGCCGCCGAGCGTGAGCGCTTTGAGGCCGAACTTCTGGCACTTGGCGCGGCGCATCAGATGACCGCCTCAATCCAAACGGTGCTGTTCCATCGATCGTTTCCCGTTGATATTCGCCACAACGCTAAGATCTTTCGAGAGAAGTTGGCGGCATGGGCGCAACAGGAGCTTGCCTGAAGTGTTTGTAGGCCACAGAGATCACAGAGATCACCGAGATGAAAATCTACTTTCTCATAAAACGTCACGTACAACTTATATCAGGTGTCATTCCGAACGCAGTGAGGAATCTCTCCGGAGAGATTTCTCGCTGCGCTCGAAATGGTATGCATGTTCAATATGTATGTAATCGTTCTCTGAGTCCTCTGTGATCTCTGCGGCTCGATTATTGTTCAAAGGGCTGTCATGAGCCGAACGACTAAACTCATCCTTGATATTGTGATCGGCGCGGTTATTCCGATTCTGATTCTGAACAATCTGTCGAAGCCGTTGGGCGCGCCGACCGCCTACGTGATTGCCGCGCTCATCCCGGTGGCATGGGTGTTCATCGACCTGTTTGCGATCACCAGGCGCTTCAACTTCATCACCAGCTACGTCGGATTGACGGCGGTGATCAACGGCGCGCTGGCGTTCTGGTTCGTGGATGGCCTGCGTTACGCGCTGAAAGATACGGCGGGCGTGTTCGTTAGCGTGCTGATTTTTGGCGGCTCGCTGCTGGTTGGCAAGCCGATCATTCTGTATTTTTTGAAACAGACGCTTAATCCCGACACGCCGAAGCGGGAGCAAAGCCTCGACGAACTGATAGGCGCGCCGAGCGTTCGCCGCTCGCTGGTGCTTGGCACGGTTATTATCACCATTGCGACCGCTATCACCGGAACCATCAATATTTTTTTGAATCTCACGAACGTCACTGCGGCGTTCGGCACCGACGCCTTCAATCAGCAGGTCGCCTACGTCAACGCGATCTCGCGCATTCTGTATCCGCTGCTGAGCTTCGTCAGTTTTGGCGTGGCGTTGTGGTTTATCTACCGCGCGTTGTACATGCAACTGCCGAGTGAGGAAGGCAAGTCACAGCTCGAAAGCGATTTTTGGGAATTGGTCGAGCTGCGCGCCGTGACGACCGGCGACGAGGTGATGTTGTGAGGGCGCTGGTGACGGGCGGCAATGGCTTTATTGGCCACTACATCGTCGAGCAGTTAGTGACGCGCGGTGACGAGGTGCGGGTGATCGGGCGCAACGCCTACCCTGAGCTGGCGGCGCTCGGCGTTGCGTGCTTCCGCGCTGACCTTACCAGCAGCGATGTTGCGCCGCTTCAGCATGCGCTGCATAGCTGTGACACGGTGTTTCATGTCGCGGCAAAAGCCGGTGTGTGGGGCGCATGGGACGAATATTACCGCAACAACGTCTCGGCGACGCAGCGGCTCGTGCGGGCGGCGGTGCATGCTGGCGTGCCAAAGTTTATTTTCACTTCGTCGCCCTCGGTGGTGTTCGGCGCGGAGTCGATCAGCGGCGCGGACGAGCGCCAGCCCTATGCGGCGCGCTATCTCGCGCCCTACCCGCAGACTAAGGCGCTGGCCGAGCGCTATGTGTTGCAGCAGCAGGAGATCATGGTCACGGCTATTCGCCCGCATCTCGTGTGGGGGCCGCGCGATCCGCACATTCTGCCGCGCATGATCGTGCGGGCGCGCTCCGGTCGGCTGCGGCAGGTCGGCGACGGCACGAATATGGTTGACGTAACATACGTTGAGAATGCGGCTGAGGCGCACATCCTGGCCGCCGATGCGCTGCATGAGCGCTCGCTGGTGCGCGGGCGGGCGTATTTCATCGGCCAGGAGCGCCCGGTCAATCTGTGGCAGTTCATCAACGAGGTGCTGCATGCGGTGGGCGCGCCGCCGGTTACCAGGCGCATTCCCTACCCGGTTGCAAAGCGGATTGCCGCCATGCTGGAGGAGGCATACGCGCTGTTGGGACGTGACGAGGAGCCGCTGCTCACGCGCCTGACGGCAGCGGAACTGGCGAAGTCGCACTGGTTCGATCACAGCGCCGCGCAGCGCGATTTCGGCTACGGGCCGCGCATCTCCATCGAGGAAGGACTGCGGCGCACGGCGGAAGCGTTTTCTTCCTGAAGTTCCTTTTCATCATTCATCCTGATTGTGCTGCTTTAATGTACGCCACGCCAGCGCCACGGCCCACCCGATCGTGTTCGAGGCGCAGTCGGAGAGCATGTCCTGTACGCTCCACTGCATGTTGATTTTGCTCATGTCGCCGCGTTGGGCCATTTCATGGCGATAGATGCGGTATTCGCCGAATTCCCAGATGGCGGTTGCAAGGATCAGCACCATGCCTGAAAACAGCGTTTGATGGTGCGCGCCCCAGCGGAATAGCCCGGCGAGGAGGCCGCGCGCCGCATGATCGTTCCGCACGGCGGCGGCTGTGTCGCACGTCAGCGCCGTGAGCGCAAAGGCGGTCGAACTGTGCGGCAGCGCGTCAAGGCCCAGCCCGGCCAGCCGCAGGTCGGCCATGTGTCCTTTGTAGATGTTAAACTGTGGATGTGATAGCAAGTAGCCCGCCGCAAGTGGCGCAACATAGGCCACGTATGAAGGATTGTCGGCCACCAGTTGCGTGAAGATCGACTGCATGGTGTTCCACTCGTCGTGCAGCGGCGAGGTATCGGTGCCTGTATTGCTCGTGGCGCGCGGCGCGGCTGCCGGTGCCACAAGCCGGTACAGATCCGGCAGAAGCAGCGCGGCGCTATTGGTTGCTAGGTGCGGCAACCATGTCGTTGTCATGTGATAGTAGCGCCGGTTGGCGTACGCTGTTTGCACAATCCCGGCCCAAATGCCATAGCGAAGAAGCGTTCCGATCCGCATGTGTGCCTTTCTCCTTGCCACAAAACGACGGCGCACACCAAGCTCGAAGATCATGGTCTATTTCTGGTATACTCTACCTCGGTGCATACGGCTGCGCGTTGCGCTTGATGGTGAAATACACACATTCTATGCCAAGTATTTCGATAATCACGTTTAATTGTTTTGGAACCCCAACCCCGCGCACGCAACGGCGGCTCCTGACCCTCGCAGATGCCTTGAATAAGAGTGCGGCAGATATCGTGTGTTTGCAGGAAGTGCAGGCCCATGTGTACCGG
The DNA here is from genome assembly GCA_035765855.1 of Roseiflexaceae bacterium. GTDB lineage: Bacteria > Chloroflexota > Chloroflexia > Chloroflexales > Roseiflexaceae > DASTWM01. The sequence goes on along the minus strand of DASTWM010000517.1, from coordinate 6,910 downwards.
CGGCTGTTTGTGCGGGCATGCCATACCTTTCCTTTCACGGCGGCAGAGCGCTTCATTCACGCGCCGAAGGGTGGCTTGCTCACGCTGTCGCGCCTGCCGATCGCGCGCTCCGATTATACGTTGTATCGTAACCGTGGCAACATCCACACGCCCGCGCTCGCAGATTGGATTTTACATAAAGGCGTGCTGCGCGTCGCTACCGAGGCGCACGGCCAGCGCGTGATCATGCTCAATACGCATCTGAGCGCGAATTATCGCGGCGACTGGCAGGCGGAAAATCGCTACGTGCGCGAGGAGCGCGGCCAGCTTCAGCAGCTTGCCGAGATTGTAACGGCGCAGGATGCAGGCGCGATTGTGCTGGTCGCGGGCGACTTCAATGTGCCGCGTGGCAGCGCGCTTTTCCAGAAGTTTTTGCAAGCCAGCGGCCTGGTCGATCCGCTGGCTGGCGACACCCGCCCGACCTACCGCCGCATGCCCGGCATGCCGGCCCGCTTCGCCATGCCGATCGACTTCGCGCTGGTGCGCGCGCCCCGGCTGCCTGGCTTGCATCTGGCCTGTGATTTCCGGTTTGCGAATCAGGTGTCGCTGCCGGGTGGTGTCCAAAGCTATTTGTCTGATCATATTGGGCTGGAGTTGACTGTGACGTGGGGCGAGAGCTAAATGCGCCGCGTGTTTCCAGTATTGCTCGTTCTGGCGCTGTTCATGTGCGCATGCGGCAGCAACATTGCGGCGCAAAGCATTGCCGCGCTGCCGACAGCGCATGTCGTGCCAGTCGCGCGGCGGGCGGTGGTTGCCGCGCCGAACGGGCGCATTCCCACTGCGCCTGCGCCCGCGCCAACGTCAAGGGTTGTTCCAACCGCGACGGTCACGCCGCCCATGCCGACGCCGACGATTACGCCGGTGCCGCTGCCCGCGGTTGTGCCTGCCGCACCGCAACCTGCCGTCGCAACAGCCCCGCTCATTATGGTACCTGCCGCGCCATCGCCTGCGGTAAGTACTGGTGGCGCTGTCGCCGCGCCGGGCAGCATTCCCATATTGATGTACCATTACGTGCGCGTGGTGGATCGCGGCGTGGATCCGCTGGGCTACGAGCTATCGGTGACGCCGGACAACTTCGCGCAGCACCTCGCCTGGCTGCATGATAACGGCTACACAACCGTGCGCATGGATCAACTGACCCGCTGCCTGCGCAGCGCGGCGACATGCCCAGCCAAATCCGTCGCGCTGACCTTTGACGACGGCTACGAGGATGCGTACACCTCGGCGCTGCCGCTGCTTCAGCAATATGGTTTCACGGCAACGTTCTACATCATCAGCGGGCGCGTCGGGCAGCCCGGCTACATGTCGTGGGCGCAGATTGGCGCATTGCGCGATGCTGGCATGGAAATCGGCGCGCACTCGGTCACGCACCTCAACCTGACGGATCTGGACATGGGCATGGTTGCCAGCGAGGTGACGCAATCGAAGCATGATCTTGAGCAGGCGCTCGGCATTACCGTGACGAGTTTCTGTTATCCAGCCGGGCGTTACAACGCCGCAATCGAGGAGCAAGTGCGCGCCGCTGGCTACACGAATGCGACCACGACGCGCTGGGATTCCAACTGGAGTGATGTGTTCGCGCTGCCGCGCCGCCGCATCTCAGGCGATGTGGACGGCGGCAGCTTCGCATGGATCGCGCAGAATTAGCAGCAAGATGCTTGATGCTTGATACATAAATGCGTGAGCGTTCGACTCACGCATTTATGTATCAAGATCAAAGGATTACAGGTTCGCCGCGCGGCGCAGGCTGTCGGCCTTGTCGGTGGCTTCCCACGGCGCATCAATGTCCTCGCGGCCAAAGTGGCCGTAAGCAGCCGTGGCGCGGTAAATCGGGCGGCGCAGCCGCAGATCGCGGATGATTGCGCCCGGTCGCAGGTCGAAGTGCTCGTTGATGAGCCTGAGGATCTGCTCGTCGGCGATCTTGCCGGTGCCGAACGTCTCAACGTTGATCGAGAGCGGGCGCGACACGCCGATTGCGTAAGCTACTTGCAGCTCGAAGCGGTCGGCCAGCCCGGCAGCGACAATGTTCTTGGCGACATAGCGGGCAGCATACGCGGCGCTGCGGTCCACCTTCGTCGGGTCTTTGCCCGAGAACGCGCCGCCGCCATGCCGCGCCACGCCGCCGTAGGTGTCCACGATGATTTTGCGCCCGGTCAGGCCGCTGTCGCCCATGGGGCCGCCGATCACGAACCGTCCAGTCGGGTTGACAAAATATTTGGTCTTGTTGTCCAGCCACTCCTCTGGCACGACGGCGTGAATCACATCCTCGATAATATCTTCGCGAATCTGATCCTGGCTGACGTTTGGCGCGTGCTGGTTGCTGATCAGCACCGTGTCAACCCGCACCGGCTTGCCGTAGGAGTATTCGACCGTGACCTGGCTTTTGCCATCGGGCCGCAGGTACGGCAGCGAGCCGTCCTTCCGCAGCCTGGAAAGTTGGCGACCGAGCCGGTGCGCCAGGGCAATTGATAGCGGCATCAATTCGGGCGTTTCGTTGCACGCAAATCCGAACATCATGCCCTGGTCGCCCGCGCCAATCGAATCAACCTCTTCGTCGGACATCTCGGCATGGTCGCGCGTTTCGAGCGATTGGTCGACACCCTGCGCGATGTCGGGCGACTGGCCGTGCAGCGCCACCATGACGCCGCAGGTATCGGCATCGAAACCGTAGGATGCATCCACATAGCCGATGTCTTTGATGGTTTTGCGAACAATTTCCTCGACCGGAATGTACCCCTTCTCGTACGTCACCTCGCCCAGCACAACGACGAGGCCGGTGGTGGTTGCCGTTTCGCAGGCCACGCGCGCGCGTGGGTCGTGGGCCAGAAAGCCATCGAGGATGGCATCAGAAACTTGGTCGCACAGCTTGTCCGGGTGCCCTTCCGTCACAGATTCGGAAGTGAAAAACAGCTGTGGAGACTGCATAAATGAAGTTGGCATAACTTAGCTCCAAGTTTTGAGTTCTAAGTTTTGAATTTTGCATTGGAAGTCTAACCAACTTAAAACTCAAAACTCAGAACTTAGAACTTTTCTAGGTTCCTTCCTCCCACGACGCCAGATAGCGGGCCTGCTCATCGGTCAGTTCGTCAATTGCGATGCCCATGCCCTTGAGCTTGAGCGCGGCAATCTCGCGATCAACTTCCTTGGGCAGTGCGTGGACGCCTGCTGGCAAATTGCCCTGATTCTTGAGCAGGTACTCGGCGGCGAGCGCCTGATTCGCGAACGACATATCCATCACGGCGCTGGGGTGGCCCTCGGCGCTGGCCAGATTGATCAGGCGGCCTTCGCCCAGCAGGTTGATCAGGCGGCCATCCTTCAGCCGATATTGCTCGACAAAGGTACGCGGCTGGCGCTTTTCGACGCTCAGTGCCTCCAATGCCGGAATGTCGATCTCGACATTGAAGTGACCTGAGTTGGCGACGATACAGCCATCCTTCATGACCGCAAAATCTTCACCGTCGATCACATGCTTGTCGCCGGTCGCCGTCACGATGAAGTCAGCCTGCCTGGCGGCTTCCAGCATCGGCATCACGCGGAAGCCGTCCATGGCCGCTTCCAGCGCCCTGATTGGATTGACCTCGGTGACGATGACCAACGCGCCCATGCCGCGTGCCCGCTCCGCGATGCCGCGCGAGCAGTAGCCGTAGCCGCCGACTACGAAGGTCTTGCCTGCCAGCAGCACGTTGGTCGCGCGGATGATGCCGTCGAGCGTGCTCTGGCCGGTGCCGTAGCGATTATCGAACAGGTGCTTGGTATCGCTGTCGTTCACCGCGATGACCGGGAAGCTCAGCACGCCGTCCGCCGCCATGGCCTTCAAACGAATCACGCCGGTGGTGGTTTCCTCGGTCGAGCCGACCAGGCTATCGAGCAGGTCGCGGCGGTCCTTGAGCACGGCGGAAACCAGGTCCGCGCCGTCGTCCATGGTCACGCCCGGATTATGATCGAGCGCGGCCTTGAGGTGGCTGTAATAGGTGTCGTTGTTCTCGCCTTTGATGGCGTAAACCGGGATTTCTTCATGGGCAACCAGCGCCGCCGCCACATCATCCTGTGTCGAAAGCGGGTTCGAGGCGCACAGCACCACGTCTGCGCCGCCCGCCGCCAGCGTGCGGGCCAGGTTGGCCGTTTCCGCGGTGACGTGCAAGCATGCCGACACGCGCAGGCCGTTGAGCGGGCGCTCCTTCGCAAAGCGCTCGCGGATCAGGCGCAGCACGGGCATTTCGTTTTCAGCCCAGTCAATACGCTTGCGGCCCTGATCGGCCAGGTTCAAATCCTTGACATCGTAGTTTGTAGCCAATGCATTTCTCCTTGTAAAACAGATATTGCTATGAAAGAAGCCCGCCTGCGCTACTTTGCTCCCGCAGCTTCCTTCACTAATGCCTCAATCTCGTCGTTCGAGCCAAATGCTTCCGCGTAGCGCTCGACGAACTCCTGAATCGTGTAGCTATGTTCCTGGCAGCCGCGCTCCTCGATCGCGTACGCCGCCGCGAGCGCCGCAATGCGCCCGGCCACCGGCAGCGGGTAGCCATGGGCGATGCCGAACACCAGCCCGCCGAGGTACGCGTCGCCTGCGCCGGTCGGGTCGACCACTTCGCGTACCGGCGCGATCGGGATTTGCAATCCTTCTCCGGCATCGGCAGTGTATAAAATCGAGCCATGCTCGCCGCGCGTAACAACTGTCAGCGGCGTTGAGTCGATCAGGTCGCTCTCGCTGCGGCCCGTTTTCTGGGCCATCATGGCGAACTCATAATCGTTGCTGACCAACACCTGCGCGCCACGCAGCCCTTCCAGAATCTGTTCGCCTTCCAGCCGTGGCGTCTGCTTGCCGGGATCGAATAAAAATGGTACGCCCAGCTCGCGGCACTCCGCAGCATGGCGAGTCATAGCTTCAGGGTCGGTTGGCGAGATAACCACAAAATCGTCGGGGCCGAGATCGAAGTCGCGGAGTGACAGGTTGCGTGAATGGGTGGTCGCGCCGGGGTAGAAAGCGACGATCTGATTGTTCTGCATGTCGGTGTTGATGAAGCACGAAGCGGAAAATTCGTCCTCGATTTCTGTAATGCCGGATGTGTCGATGCCCTGGTTGTCCATCCAGCGGCGGTAATCGGCGAAATCCTGGCCGGCACTGGCGACCACCAGTGGACGTTCGCCCAGCAGCGCCAGGGTATAGGCAATATTCCCGGCGACACCGCCACGCATGCGGCGCATTGAGTCGACCAGAAAGCTCACCGTCAGCATGTGGGTTTTTTCCAGCAGAATGTGATCGCGGAACGACCCCGGGAAATTCATAATATAGTCGTAGGCTAGCGAGCCAGTGACAACGATGCGCACGAATAATCCTCCCTTATACGTGACATAATTTTTTCGAGAACGATATGCCTGATATCTGCATACTCAAGCGGCTAGGCGGGCGTGGAACGCTCGCGCAGCCGTGATGACACTTCGGCTTGCAGGCGCAGTGCCTGTTCAGCCGCAGCCACGTCGAGCATGCCAAGCCCGGCGTTGGATGTGATCACCGACTGTTCGATCACGACATGCGGTTCGATGTCATGCGCCGCAAGCTGCGCCAACAACTGATCGAGCATCTCGATCAGGCGCTCGGCTGAAACCTCTGCAAGCAGCGCCGCGTCCGCAGGCACCAACCCCAGACCGATCATGCCGCCCTCATGCAGCCATGCCTTGAGCGGCTCGGCGGCACGAATGAGCTGTTCGCCATGATTGTACACATCGCCAATCACAAGCTCGGCGGCGGTGCTGATCACGGCGCTCCAATCGATTGCGCCACCGGCGTAGAGCGCCCGCCCGCCATTCAGACCGCTAAACACCTCGTCAAGCCGCGCGCGGGCTTCATCCCAGTCGAGCGGCAGAAACGGCTGGCCGACCATTTCCAGAAACGGTTCTTCCAGACAGATCAGTGTTGCGCCGGTAAGCTCGCCAAGCCGCGCTTCCTGCCATGTCGCCCGAAGCCGCACGTGCTGCACAATCGCGTCGAACAACATGCTATCGTTGATCAGTGGCTGCTGATTTTCATCGGTCAGCTGCATAGCCAGGCTTATTGGGCCAAGCACATGCCCGCCGAGCATCCGCGCGCCCGATCGTTCATACTCATGATCGAGCACCTCCGCCAGGCCAGCCGCATCGCTCGCCGGCAACCGCGCATAGTGCGTGCTATTTTCCAAATACGCCAATGCCAGCCGATCAAGTTCCTGTTCGGCACGGGCGCGGTCAACGTACACGCGCTTATTGGCCTCATCGACCACCAGCCCGGGAAAGCCACGCGCGCTCTGGACTACGCTGTGCTCACGAAAGGAGCGCTGTGGTAACTGCGGCCAGACCAGCAGTGTGCCAGCATGCTGACGCGTTGCAGCGACGGCTTCATGAGCATCAGTATGTGGCAGGCTCCCCAACAAAAGCGGCAGACCTGCTGGCGCGAATGGCAGCGGCATAACGCATCAAAAAAGCCACTCGCAGCGCGAGAGGCTCATTACGTCCTCTCATCTTTCAGGCGGCAACAATGGCACGCCTGCAGGATTTGGCACCATTCTAATAGCAGATCATGAAGTAGAGATGAGCGATGATCGTCTATCCCTACTCCGAGGCTGCGCCTAGTGGTTGCCGAGGCTTCATCGGGCCAGTCCCTCCGCCCCGTCGTGATGAGCACGATGTATTTACTTTTAACCACGTTATGATACCATAGCTCTATGAGTGCTGCAACCGCGCCGAAATACGGCCCTGTCAAGCCCATGGATGCGAGCTTCGTAAACAGTTTTACGACTATTTGTTCACATCGTCGCAAGGAACTCGTAATGATTGAGCCGTTCTGGTATTGAGCCGTGTGCTATAATGGCATCATAAAGTTGTGATACAGACGTAA
>DASTWM010000516.1:0-53910 GCA_035765855.1 Roseiflexaceae bacterium | reverse complement strand
TTGCGCCATGTCAAGCGTCTCATGGTGCTGGGCGTAGTAGCCAGGCTCGATGCTTGGCCCAACCCAGACTTCCCCGCCATCGGGATGAATTTCATTCATGATCAGCCGTAGCAGCACTGACTTGCCAGCGCCGTTCGGCCCCACGATTCCGATACGCTCGCCATTGAAAATCGTCGCTTTTGCATCCATTAGAACGATGTTGTCGCCAAAGGCTTTGTCCACGCCGCGCAACTCGATCGCCTTGGCGCCGCCGCGCTTGAGCGGGCGAAACTGAAGCGCCATCTTGCGCCGTTCCAGCACGGGTCGCTCGATTTTGTCCATGCGGTCGATCTGGCGCTGTTTGTTTTCGAGTCGCGTTTTATGTCGTTTGTCAAGTGAGATGTTCAGCCACACCCGAAAGCGCGCAATCGCTTCTTCGAGCCGCTCGATTTCCTTTTGTTGCGCCGTGTAGGTTTGCTGCTGCCGGAGCAGCGCCAGTTCCTTTTGGGTCGCGTAGGACGAATAGTTGCCTTCCCAGCGAACGATGCGCGCGCCAACGCCACGCGCCGGCTCAAGTTCGACGATGATAGTGACCGTTTCGTCGAGCAGGTAGCGGTCGTGCGAGATGATCACGACCGCGCCGTCGAATTGCTGAATGACTCGTTCCAGCATGGTCTTGCGCGCCATGTCGAGGTGATTGTCCGGCTCGTCGAGCAGTAGCAGTTCAGGATCCTGCAACAGGCAGCGCGCCAGCCCGACCATTTTGCGCTGGCCGCCGCTCAACAGTTTCATTGGCTGCTGCCACTGCGCCTCGTCGAGGCCAAGGTCGCGCAGCAACGCCTCGGCGCGGCTGTGTACCGCATGGCCGCCAAGCTCGTTGAACTGCGTTACCAAACGCTCATGCTCGTCCAGCGCGCGGGTCAGCGCGTCCATGTTATCGGCCACCATGCCAATCCGCGCTTCGGCGGCGGCGATCTTTGCCTCCAGCGCGGCGATGTCATCGCGTGCGGCGAGCAATTCGTCCATGACGCCGCGCTCCGACTCACCGGCGTACTCCTGCGCGAGGTAGGCCACGCGCACGCCGCGCCGCAGCGCCACTGTGCCTTCATCCGGCTGCTCGATGCCAGCAAGCGTGCGCAGTAGCGTGGACTTGCCGACGCCGTTCGGCCCGACCAGGCCAATTTTTTCGCCATCCTGAATCGACCAGCCCAGCGCATTGAAAATCATGCGCCCGCCGTGGCTGCGGCCAAGATTGTTGATATCAGCAATAATCATACGGGTGGTTCCTTCCAAAAAAATCTCATAGCAATCCAACACTCTGTCATTCCGAACGCAGTGAGGAATCTCTCTGGAGAGATTTCTCGCTCTGCTCGAAATGACAGGTTTACTGGGGATTTACGTAAGCTCTCTGTGGGCAACAATGCCAAACATGAGCGGCATTTCCGGCAGGTCGGCGGGCGGAACAAACCGATTCCCGCCAATGTCGCGCATGCCCTCGCGCAGCGTCGCGCCGTTGCTGTACGGATACTCGCGCAAGGTTTTGAGCGCCAGCCCGGCGTCGAGCAGCGCCATGATGATGTCAGACATCGCCCACGCGAACTCATGCGATGCATGCGGATTGCGGAAGTTCTGCACGCCTTCGAGGTAGCCCGACGGCGCGAGCGCCGCGCCCGACATCGCCACGTAGTCGCCAATGCCTTCCTCAAACGTCAGCGGCTGCCCATGGGTACTGTATGGGTATTCGATGCGCCAGTCGTCGCCCAGCATGCTCAGCATCGGGTGAAAGTCGAGCAGCGTCACGCGGCCGTCCGGTCGCAGCACATGGGCGATGCCGCGCGCCCATGCCCGCAAGTCCGACAGCCAGACCAGCGCGCCATAGGACGAGAACACCACGTCGAACTGCGCGCCGGGCTGCTCCTGGAGCCAGTCGTACACATCGGCGCGGTGAAACGTCGCCGGAATGCCGGAGTCGGCGGAAAGCTGCCGGGCAAACGCAATCGCCTCGTCGCTGATGTCCACGCCCGTCACGGTTGCGCCGAGCCGCGCCATGCTCAGCGTGTCCTGCCCGGCGTTGCATTGCAGGTGCAGCAGCGCGCGCCCGCTCACGTCGCCAAGCAGTTCGATTTCATCAGGAAACAGCGTGCTGCCGCCCTCGCGGAAGAAGCGTGCCTGATCGAGTTTGTGGCTGTTGTGCGCCTTGGTCGCCTCGTTCCAGGCGATACGATTTGTTTCATGGAGTTCTTTTCGCATGATTCTGTCTCCTTGTTTCAATAAGCCACAGAGATCACAGCGGTCATAGAGATGGGGACAGCACACATAAAAATGAACAAAGAATTCATATTTCATGGTCGCCGCATCCGGCATAGATTCTTGTTCTCTGCGTCCTCTGTGGCAAAATAATGATTGTAAACACAAAAAAGCCGTGAGCCAATCCACTGGCCCACGGCTATGCAATTTCTCTTCGAAAAACGCTTTACACGGTTATCCGTTCGCAGGGCGCAGTGATCCTATGGCCTGCGCCCCACAGTCCACCGCGCGTGATTCTCCAGGTTGTGGCTGTGCAATTCCAGCGCATAGCGATATGCTCCGTAAAGAATAATCGTCATGATTGTAGCAGAGTCCGCATCGTTGGTCAATCCGACGAACGGCTGATCCGGTGGCTATATAGGCGCAGCGTCCACGAACTCCTGCAACCAGCCCGGAACGGTCTCGGCGTACTCGGCGCGCGCGTTGCCTTCCAATGATGACACAACGTGATACCACGTTAGCGCGCGGCACAGCATGCCCAGCCATTGCGTCAGCCGCATGGCCGCCAGCAGGCGCTCGCGCGGGGCATAACGCGTCCATGGCTCCAGGTAGGCGTCGCGCAGCCGCGCCAGTTCAGGCGCGTCATCCGTCAGATCGAGCGAGTAGGCCACGCTGCGCAGCGCCACGACCATGCTGAAGAACGGCTGCGCGACACAGCTTTCGCCCCAATCGGTGAAGATGATCCGCCCGTCACGCTCGAAGGTGTTGCCGTCGTGAAAGTCGTCGTGGTGCAGCGTTTCGGGCAGGCCGTAGCTCGCCAGTTCGTCGCAGAGCGACCGAAGACGCGGCGCGAGCGCTTGCGCCCGTTCGTAGGCCGCGCTCGTCAATCCATCCGGCTGGTCGAGCATGAGCGCGGCGCGGTCTTCCAGCAAACGTTGGTACAAAGCAGGCAGCGCCTGAAGCCGCCGGTCGAACGCGCCAAGCGCCAGTAATTCGGCGCGGCGCTTCACCATGTCGATCTGAAGCTCGGCGTAGAGCGGCATGGCAGCCAGGAGCCGACTGATGTCGCGCTCGGCCCGGACGCGCGTCCGCAGCGGCTCGCCCGCGTCGCGCATGAGCAGCCAGCCGCGCACGGCGTCGGACGCCAGCACCACTGGCATGCAGTCGGGCCGCCAGTGCGATAACGCGGCAGTGAGAGCAGCTTCGTGAACCAATGAAGGCGCAGTAGCCTTGAAGAACATGGTGCCTTCCGTGGTCGGCACGCGCAGCACGGTAGCCCATGGCCGCACATGCGGCTGTTCAATAGCGCCCGTGAGAGCGAGGCCACGCTGCTCAAGCACGGCGTGAATCCAGGCATGCGCCTGCTCACGCCAGTCTGGTTGGAGCCAGAGAAGATTGTGACTTGACATGACTCGATGATACCTTTGCTTGCATTCCGGAAAACTCCTTACACTCGCCGTCATGCTGAACGGAGCGCAGCGCAGGGAAGCATCTCACTGAAAACAGCGAGACCCTTCACTTCCCTCAAGGTGACAACGAAAACCATTGCAATGCTTCACTCCGTTCAGCATCTCGTAGCGTGTTCGATGAGCTGTTTCGCTCCGCCCAACATGACAATGTGGTTCACTGCCCTTCGTCATTCGTCATTCGTCTGTCAGATTACCCCTCCGCCGCTACAACCGCGCCCTCGGCCTCGTTCGCCCGCTCGCGCCGCAACGTTAAGCGATACAGCAGCATGGTCGGCAAGAGCGCCAGCCCGGCGGCGACAATTGCCGCGCCAGTCGAAAACGAGGTTGCGACAAGGCCAAACAGCGGCCCGCCCGCGATCTGCCCAACGGCATCCACCTGTCCGGCCAGCGACAGCACCGTCGCCCGCACGCCCGATTCAGCATGACGGTTGAGCCAGGCAGTGTACAGCGGCCCGTACAACTGCCGCATGAGATATGCGCCCCAGTAGGCCGCCAACCCAACGCCGAATGAGCGCGCCAAACCAAAGCCAGCCATGCCGACGACCAGCAGCGCCGTGATCGCCATGAGCAGCCGCACCAGCGTGCGGTGGTGGCGCGTATCAAACCGGCGGCGCACGAACTCCGCCGCGCTGATGCTGAGCAGCAGCCCGCCCGCGTCAATCATGCCAAACCACGCCACCGGCGTGAAGCCTGCCAGCGCGGGCAGCGTCACCTGATTGAGAAAGTGGACTTCCCACAGCCGGTCGAAGCTTTCGCTGGCCATGCCGAAGAAGAACGTGACGGCCATAATCACCAGCAGCGTATGGCTGCCGCGCACCAGCCGCGCGCCCGCCGCCAACGTTTTGCCCGCCATGCGCAGGCGCGTCTGCCCTGCTTCAATGTGTGGCTTGAAATGGCGCTCTGGCATGAACATGGCAAGAATGGCAGCCAATGCTATTCCTGTTGCGCCCGCAACGATCATGGGCAGGTTTAGCGCAACATTCGCCAGCAGGATCGCGCCGCCAATGCCGATCAGCGAACCGACGTTGCTGAACTGCGTGCCGCGCAGAAACACATGCTCGATGTTTTCGTTGTGCAGTTCGTCGGCGATCCATGCTTCCAGCGCGCCGCTGGTAAACGTCGCGCCGATGCCCCACACCAGTTGCGCGGCCAGCGTCGCAGCGAAGCGACCCACCGCGCCATCCAGCGCGAAGCCAGCGCCCATCAGCGCCACACCGATGATCACCGAAAGGCGGCGGCTCCATGTATCGGCCACGATGCCGGTCGGCACCTCGGCCAGCAGAATCACAATCATTAGCGTGGTGCCGACGATCACCAGTTGAAAGGGGTTAAGACCGACGACAGAAACGTAAAAGTAGACTGCCGCCGTCCAATACATCGAGCGCATGAGCCGCTCGACCGTGCTATACAGCAGGTAAATGAAATAGGCGTTTTGCCGTTTCATGGAAGTGCTCCTGAAGCTACACATTCGTCAACATGAAAGACTGTGAGCGCCCAGGATCATGCCTGCCATGAGCAAGCGACCAAGGGCATGCAATTCTGGCCCACAGCCCACACGACGAACGCAGCAACGCACTGCACAGGCGCGGCGGCCTGCGCAACGGAGCACGTCGAAAGGAGGGAGTGGGGTTACAGAACTGCCAGGATGCGCGCTAACGCCGCGCGAGGGGCGAAAAGAGTGGCAGTGAACATTGGCAACCTCACAATAGAAACCGCTGATGAACACCTTATAGCGTACAGGAAAAGATGAAGAAGTACATCGGTCTTTTGGGGGAGAAAATGCATTTGAAAGGCCGTAGGGGCGCGGTGACCGCGCTCCTACAGGCAGGTATTATACTTCGCACAATGGGCGGTGATAGATGGAGCGCGCATACACAGGGTACAAATCACCGATGCTGCTTCAAGACAGCCCCGCAACCTTGCCGGCTACCTTTATTGGTTTTGAAGCAGGAAGTAGTTCAGTCGCGACGTCCAGTGCAATGGGCACTATTGTTTTGGCTGTCTTTCTCACAACCTTCCATGTTTTACGAACATGCCGTCTTTTAACCTTCACTGCCAACCCTTTCGGCGCTCATCATCACGCCAATAGCCTGCAACGCAGCAGGCGCGACATCAGCGGCCCGCATGGCTTCGATGCGCTGCTGAAGGTAGTCGAGATCGATCTGCTGGCGGCGCATGATGCCCTGCACATCGGAAAGGTCATGCTTTCCCTCGGACTCGCCGCGCGCAGTCAGCACCTTATGGAGCAGTACATCCTCCGGCGCGAGCACAGACACCTGCGCTCCCAGCAGCGGAATGCGGCGCAGGCGAGCTTGCGCAAGCTCATCCAGATTGAATGGGTATGTCGCGCTGCCGCGTTTGATGCTGAGGTTGTCGAACACTTTGATGCCGCGCCACAGAATGCGCTGGCCGTCGAACTGAACGGCTTTCTGCTGCCGCTGCAACAGTTGCACAACCAGCGGCAACTGGCCGGGGGTTACGAGGATATCAATATCTTGAATCGGTCGGCGGTTCCCATACAGATGGGCAGCCGCGCCCGCGCACACCGCCCAGGTGGCCTGCTGTGCATCGAGCAAGCGTTGTACAACACCAAGATTTCCGGCAATCAGCGACATGAAGAACTCCGTGTAGAAAGTTAGCAAAGATGAGGAGCAACGCTGAACATGGGCGCACCCTCTTTGCAGAGATGATAGCAAAGAGCGAGTAACGTTTCAAGATTACAATTGGTCCTGTTTGCCTATCCCCCGTTGCGCCGCGAATACTGGCGGCGTTGCGCCTGCCACGCTTGCCGCGTTAGTTCCATTTCGTAGAACAGCACCATCAAGCGGTTGTTTTCTTCGCGGAAGAAGCGGCGCAGCGTGGCGTAGCGCAAATTTTGCAGGATGCGGCGATCGAAGATACTCGTGGTGGCGCGCCAATCCGTGTCAATATGTTCGAAGCCCAGATGCTCATAGGAGCGGACGGCGCGCTCGTTGGGCGCGGCTACATCGAGCACCATGGTGGTAAAGCCAAGCTGGGAAAAATAGTAATCGAGGAAGGTTGCGAGCGCTTCCGTGCCGAATCCTTTGCCGACATACGGCGCGCCAAAGGTGATGCCGAGCCGCGCGCGGCCTACCTTTTCATCCACCTCGCGCAGCGAAATGCGGCCCATGAGATGGCCGCTCAGGTCTTCAACGGCCCAGGTGCGGCGCATGCTGCCGAAATCGAAGCCGCTGTACCAATCGCCGCTGCTTTGGCGCGGCAGGTTCCACAGCGGCTCCAGCGGATCGAAGTAGGGCGGCCACTCGGCAACCAGATCATCGTCATGGCGCTGCCAGGCACGGATCAGCGTACGGGCGCTACGCAAAACCATGGGGTCTCCAGGCTAGTAAGCTACCATCAAACGGATACACGCGGTGCGCCATCATGTCTTGCACCTCCCGGCTGGTGTGCCATGCCTGTGCAATCAATTCCTGCGGATAGCCGAAGCGCGCCTGGTGCAACTCGAACTCATCTTCATCGTCGAGCATGATCTCGTCCGTTCGCGCGCGCCAGATGACATCAAGATCAAGATCGATGAAGTGCAGCCTGCCGTCGTGCCAGGTCGCCGGAGTCGCAATGTTCACGTAGTGCATGGCTGGCTGCCAGTCAGGATACCAGATCACATGTAAATTATACGGGCGGTCGGCCCAGAAGATCTCTAATGAGTGGCGCGTGCCAAGCCTTTCCCCGCGGTAACTGGTGGCTTTGGTGCCGGGCGGGCGGTAAAGGTGGAGCAGATTGACTTCTTCCCGCACAACAGTGGCGTTATAGCGGTAGTGGATGCTGCCGTCATATTTGGTGGAATGGACAAGAACATGTTTCATGGCGATTGCATGCAGTTATGCGGCACTTTCTGCTTCCGCGCCCGCTTCGTTTGATGCGCCTGCAACGGCGCGCACCAGATCCGGCAGCACTGCTCCGGGCGTGGCCGGAATCACATGATCGGCTATCAGCGCGTACATCGAGTCGGTGTCATCGATCGCCAGCACGTATGCGCGCGCGCGCTTCGCCACAAACGGAAATGACGCAATCGGTTCAATTGCACCAACCGCGCCAACGCACATGAAAATATCGCACGACTCGACCGCCTCGCGCGCCCGGCGCAGTTCCCATTCCGGCAGCCCTTCGCCGAACATCACCACGTCGGGCCGCAGGATGCTGCCGCAGTGCGGGCAGCGCGGCGGCACCTCGCCAACATCCTCCCAGGCCGACAGCACATGGCCGGCCTCGAAACAGCGGCTGCGGCGCAGGCAGCCATTCACTTCAATCAGGTTGCGCGAGCCGGCCCGCCAGTGCAGCCCGTCAATCGTCTGCGTGATCAGCGTGAAGCGCGGAAAGTACTGCTCCAGATCGACCAGCGCGTAATGGGCGGCGCTTGGTTCTGCTTCTTCGGCGCTGCGGCGGCGGTATTCGTACCATTCCCACACCAGCCGCGGATTGCGCGCAAACCCCTGCTGCGTCGCCAACTCGCGCACATCGTATTCGGCCCATGGGCCAGTATGCGCTTCGCGGAACGTGGGAATTTTGCTTTCAGCAGCCATGCCGCCACCAGTGAGCACAACCACATGCTGAGCCTTGCGTAAACGGTGCAACACGTCGTCCGAGAGCGCAACCGACATCGTGAATCTCCTTGCCTTGGCGATACATATACTGAGAATGACACGATATTGTACCACGTTCTTGCGCCGCACTGCCTGCCATGCGCGGCCTGTGGTATAGTGAAATGCGTCAGTAATCACGAGACACGATGTTATATATTATGTATATATTAAAATAGAATCGACATGGTTTTTGAATGTTCAAGCACTTCGGCAAGCTCGGCATGTATGGCGGCTTGGAACGTGGAGGATTAGATGTCATCATTTGATTGGGCTGCGAAACGGGTGGTTGTCACCGGCGGCGCGGGCTTTCTTGGGCGGCATGTCGTCGCGCAACTGGAGGCGCGGGGCTGCCAGAATCTCTTCGCGCCGCGCAGCCGCGAATATGATCTACGGCAGCAGGAACATGTTATCCGCCTGTATCGTGACTTGCGGCCCGATGCCGTGATTCATCTCGCGGCGGTGGTCGGCGGCATCGGCGCGAACCAGCTGCGCCCCGCCGAGTTCTTCTACGATAACCTGCTCATGGGCACCCACATGATTCACGAAGGCATGCAGGCCGGCGTAGAAAAGTTCGTCACCGTCGGCACGGTCTGCGCCTACCCGAAATGGACGCCAGTGCCGTTTCAGGAGGAGCATCTGTGGGACGGCTACCCGGAGGAAACGAACGCGCCGTATGGCATCGCCAAGCGCGCGCTGCTGGTGCAGGGTCAGGCGTACCGCCAGCAGTACGGCATGAATGTCATTCACCTGCTGCCGGTCAACCTGTACGGCCCGCATGACAATGTCGATCCGGTGACGTCGCACGTGGTTCCGGCGCTCATCCGCAAGTGCGTTGAGGCGCAGGCCAGCGGCGACGATGAGATCGTGGTGTGGGGCGACGGCACGCCGACGCGCGAATTTTTGTATGTCGAGGATGGCGCGGAAGGGATCGTGCTGGCAGCCGAGCGCTACAATGGCGCGGAGCCGGTCAACATTGGCTCCGGCAACGAGATCAGCATCCGCGATCTTGTCACATTGATTGCGCAGGAAGTTGGTTTCACCGGGCGGATTGTGTTCGACACCAGCAAGCCCAATGGTCAGCCGCGCCGCAGCCTGGATACCAGCAGGGCCGCCGCGTTGTTTGGCTTCCGGGCGCGCACGCCATTCGCTGAAGGCATCGCCAGAACTGTCGCCTGGTACCGCCGCGAGGTCATGCCCGCCGCTGCAACCTCGGTCGCGGATCATGCGTAAATATAAGGAGCAGCGCTGATTGAGCAACCTGTGAAGGCCGGTTGCCGAAGCGCTGCCGGTGTGCTACCCTATCGGAAGGAACGAACATGGCGCGCGCAACGCCGTTGAACAGCGGGAAATCTATGGCCGAGGTCGTGGTCCTTTGCCCAATCTGTCGCAAACCGAATCCGCGCACGCTCGCGAATATTCGCCGCGCGCATTTTTGCCAGCACTGCGGCCATGACATCGTGCTGAACGATCCGGGGCCGAGCTACTTTATCACGCGCGTGATCAAAGAAGGCGGCCAGGGCGCGGTGTACCAGGCGATTGGCGAGGACGAGCGCACCTACGCGGTCAAGGAGATGCTCGACCGCTTCACCGACCCGAAGGAACGGGCCGAATCTACCACGCGCTTTCAGGCTGAGGCTAATTTGCTCCAGCGGCTCACGCACCCGCGGATTCCGCGTGTGTTCGCCCACTTTGAGGATGAGGGCCGCCACTACCTGACCATGGAGTATGTGTACGGCGAGGATCTGGAGCAGATTCTTGAGCGTGATGAGCGGCTGCCAGAAGCGCGCGTGCTGACCATGGCAGACCAGATTTGCGATGTGCTGACGTACCTTCATACGCAACGCCCACCGATTATCTTTCGCGACATGAAGCCGTCGAACGTCATGGTCGAGCGCGACGGCGGCATTAAAGTTGTGGATTTCGGGATTGCCAAGCTGTTTCAGCGCGCCGAGCGCGGCACGCAGATTGGCACGCCCGGCTACGCGCCGCCGGAGCAGTACCAGGGGCTTGCGACGGTCGAGTCCGACATTTACGCGTTGGGCGCGACGCTGCACCACATGCTGACGGGCCGCGACCCGCGCGACGAGCCGCCGTTCTCGTTTCCGCCAGTACGCCAGCTCGCGCCGCAGGTTTCCGAGCGCACGGCCCAGGCGATTGAGCGCGCGCTGCAAATGGATCCGGATAATCGCTTCCACACGGTGGCTGACTTCCGCGCGGCGCTGAACCCGCCGGTGGCGCGACCGCAACCCGCACAACGCCCGACAGCCACGCCAGGCCGTCCAGCACGACCCACGCCGGCACCCGCGCGCGTGCCGCAGCAGCAACCTGCGCCCGCGTTTGCGCGCCCCGCGCCCGCGCCTGCCGCGCCCATCCCCGTTCCCGCTTCACAGCCAGCGCAGGCCCGACCAGTCAGCGCGGGAGGCTGCATTGCCTCAATTGTGCGCTTCATGATCACACTGGTGGTGCTACTGGCGCTCGCCGTGGGCGCGTTGTGGTATTTCGCGCCGGATGTCGTGAATGGGTATCTGCCAGCCAGCAGCCCGACTGCCGGGCCGACATTGGGGCCGGTCATCACGCAGATGTTTTCTGCCGACAATCTCGAAGCAACGGTACCCGCGAACGCGACCGACCAGCAAATTCGCCAGGCGTTTATCGACAAGCTGACCGCCGCCGCGCAAGCCAGGTACGGTGCGAGCGCGCGTGTGAACACCAGCACGTTCGGCTACAAAGCTGGCGGCAGCCCGCAGCAGGTGAGCACTGCGCCGAATGGCGACGTGACCTACCGCGCCTCGGCGCAGGCGTTTATTCAGGCACCGCAATCCGGACAATAGCAGGCGCTAACGGGAAACTGGGGAAGTGGGCGGCTTTGGAGCGCATGACGGCTGGACAGCATACCGCGCGGCAGCCGCCCACCGGCCTGTGTCAGAAGTCGACGCAAACGTGCGGATTCTGGCACATGTAGTTTCACCGCATGCTATGCGCTCCGGGCTAGAAGGGCTCATCTTCGCGGCGCTGGAGCCGATCCACGGACTGCTGCTGCACCCACAACGGCGGCACGCCATAGAAGGCCCGCTCCGCATCCGTGACGCGCTGATCAACCTTGCCGAGCGACCAGCGCCCTTCCTCACGGATGAACTGCGTGCCATAGCGCTGCGGGCGGCCACGCGCGATCAGCGAGCGATCCCACGCCGCTGCGATCACCGACCATGATTTAGGCTGACCAAGCGCCGATGCGCGCTTCGCGAACGTTTTAGCAAGCTCGAAATGAGTCACATCCTCGCCATACAGCATCACGAGCGCGGCGTGATAATTGTCATCAGGCGATTGAACCGCACCCTGATTGTAAAGTCTGAGGACGCGCTCGCGGCGCTCTTTGCCACGCCGCCGCCGATCTTCAAGCTCGCTCTCCAGATCGTTGAGTTGTTCTTCGGCGAGGCGCTCCAACTCGTCGCTGGTATCTTCAGGGCTGAATGGATCCACCAGAACACTCCCAATATTCTACGAACTTCCGTGCGTTCATTATAGCACGCGGCATCAACCCATGCCATGCATTCACGCATTGGCCCTGCTGATGGAACTGCCGAGGACGTTCATTTGCTTGTGAATTGTACGCGCTCGAACGGCGGCGGCGCAACGACGATCGGCGCGTTGAAATCCGAGTACACCCAGGTCTGCGCCAGCGTCCCGTCGCCCAGGCCGGGGATGCTGCCCCGCGCGCTGAACACATCCGAAAGAACGCGGTTCTCATTGGAAAGAAACAGGTCGTAGATCGCCTGGCCGCCAACATTCTTGTTCAGCGTTTCATCAAGCGACCAGTATTGATAATGCGTGACTGGCATGTTACCAACTTCATCTGGACCGATTTGGGTGAGACTGGCATTGTAGCTGATCTTGAAGAAGGCTTCCTCAAACGTCAGATCGGGATCGTATTGCTCGTCGCGGGATGCCGTCCATGTCGTCTCGTCATTGACTCGCTGGAAATGCACGCCATCGTAAAAGACGAACTCGACGACCATGCCGGCGGTCAACACCTGATCAGTCGTCGTCGCCGTCACCAGGTCGTGGCAGGTGCCATGAACCCGGTTCCATGACTCCCATTCCGACTGGCACACCTGCAAAGGCTGGCCGTTGAAGGTCTGGATGAATGTGTCCCGCATGGTCGTGAAGGGCGCTAATTTCGGCAACTCGCTGCCTTGCGCGCGCGCTTGTCCCGGCGTGATGCCGACAACCATCAGCAGCAATGTGACCAGGACGAAAGGTAGGCGTCGCATATGGTCTCCTTTGCACAATGACAACCCAAACGGCTAAGGCGTGCCGTGCGATCGTTGGCGCGCCGGGCTCGCCGGCACCGAAAGAACGTCCACATCGCTGGCTTTGACGAAGCCGAAACGGTGATTGAAGTAGATGCGGTAATACATGGTCTGCCCCTTCACCGTTGCCCGTTGGGCTTGCGCAAGCGTCGGCGCGTACACCGGTGCCCAGAAGTAATCGCCATGAATCAAATCCGTCGCTACGTAGATCTGCCCGGCGGGCATGTCGTAGATCGGCGTAATGCTTTGTGGCTCGATGCCTTCCGGGTAGGCCGTTTCTTCGGGGTACGCGCGCCCGCACACCGGAATGGATTCCTGACCCGCTTTCGGGGTGACAAGAATGCCGGACCCGGCGATCGTGTTCGCGTTGTGGCCGGGGTTGTAGAACCATGCTTTCTGGCCGCTAAAATAAATCGCATCCCAATCGCCCTGCTGCTCGACGCGATAGAATTTCTGGCCAGCTACAACTTTGTTGGCCCAATTATTCGCGCGGGTCGGGTCGTCCGTGATGTAAGGATTCGAAACAAAGGGCGCGGTCGGGTCGGGAGCCGCGCGCAGGTACACATAGTTGAGCGGCTGGGTCGGCACAGCCCGACAGTCGTTCGTCTCAGCATCGTAGCAGTATGTCTGGGCTGGCTGGTTGTGCGCGAAGTCAGGGTTAATCGTCACGATATTACTGCCCGGCTGCCCGCCTTCCACGCCGATCGGCGCGCCCAGAAGCTGCATGTAATGCGCCCAATCCCAGAACGGACCGGGATCCCAATGCATGCCAGCCTGCTGCGCCGGTGTCGGCCCCGGAATCTCATCATGGCCGATGATGTGCGCCCGGTCGAGCGGAATATGATACTGGGCGGCGAGATAGCGCACCAGCCGGGCCGAGGCGCGGTACATCTGCTCGGTGTACCATGTCGCGCCTTCAATCGCCACGCCCTCGTGCTCCACGCCGATCGCATGGCTGTTGAAATACCAGTTGCCAGCGTGCCATGCAATGTTCTTGTTACGCACCATTTGCGCGACCTGACCGTCCTGGGCGCGCACGACGTAATGCCCGCTCACATACGCCGTCGGGCGCTGGAATCCTTGCAGCGTCGTGTTGTAGGCAACCTCGGTGTCGTGAATGACGATATACTGAATGTCAACCCCATTGGCGGGCCGGTTGGCGAGATCAAAGTTGCCGTAGTCGGTCGCGTCGTCAAGGTTGTTCCAATGGTAGGCGGCCAGAACATACTGGCAATCAAGCCCTTTCGGGCAATCGATGGCGCTGTGCTGCGTGCTGCGCAGATGCAGCGAACGAACCGTGGCGGTGTTGGCGCGAACGTTTTGCGCAGCGAGCACCACGCGCTGGCCGGTGCTGGTGACGCGGGCAGCGCCCTGCTGCATGGTGGTGTAGACCGCATCGGCAAAGTCCAACGCTACCACAGCATCCTGCGAGCCGCTGTACCTGGCAACTGCACCATACCAGTCGGTCAGGTTTGCTGGCAACGCACCAACCGTTTCCTGCGCGTACTGCGCCAGCAACCCCGCGCCGCCACGAAGATTCTGAGCCAGATCATGCTTGAGCAATGCAGGCTCAACGCCGAGCAGCGTGGCGGCGCGGTTCAACGTGTGCGCGCTGAGGTCGCCTGGGTCGGCCATGCGGGCGCGCGCTACGTCATCACCCCTCGCATTGGTTGTTTGCACCTGATCAAGCTGCGTAAGATGCATCAGCCCGTAGCCGCCCGCCACGCTCGGCGCGCCACCATGATCTTCCCAGCGCGTTAGATTGTACGAGACTGCGAGCAGTACGTTTGCTGGCACGCCGAACTCGCGTGCCGCCGCCGCGAAGGCCTCCTGAAGCGCGGTTGGGCCAGCCTGTGCAGCGCGTCCCTGCGCGTATGCCTGCGGCACGCCAGAAGGCGTCAGGCAGCCTGCACTCCCGCAGATGAACATGAGAAGCATGCACCAACACAAGGTTCTTCGTCGACGAACCATGTTCAAAGCCTCCCTATGCTGTTCGGAAACTCACGGCACGACAATGCAATGGCTTGAACGTTGCTCTTGCGACCGAAACGATGAGCAGCCGACGAGCGTGCTACGCCCAATACAGAAAGGCGAGGGTAGGATGTATGCACAAACTGGATGCACCTATTATACGTGCGCGGTCAAGGGGTGAAAACGAGAGAAAGCCGAGTCGCCGCTCGGCTTCTCGCATTCTGAAGAGCAAGGCTGAGCAGGCATTACATCCCGACGACAAACCGCCCGGGATTAAGTACATGCAGTGGATCGAACTCCTGCTTGATGCGCTGCATGGTTGCGATAGTGGAAGGTGCAGCGCCCCATCTCGGCCCATGCGGAACGCCCGCCGCGATCCAGCGCACGCCCGGCATGGCGGCAAGCTCTGACATGCCGGCCTCAACAACTGGGCGCAAGCGCGCATAGATCACGCCGTTGAGCGCCCGCGCGCTGATGATCGGCGCGCAGCCCGCATGCCGCCCCCACGCCTCCAGCCGCTCGATCGCCGCTGCCGTGTCGCTCGGCAGCGTAGTGGTTTTGATCACTGCTTCGTCATGCGCAATGTCGGCGGTCTGCGGAAGATCAGCCACGCGCGCCCACAAATCTGCGTCATCGTCCCGCCGCTCGACGGCAGCGCCATACCGGGCAGCCAGCCCGTTCAGCTCGCGCATGTGGCGCTCGACTGCCGCCTCGATGCCTTCGGCGCGCGCCAGCATGCCGCACGCGCCATCCATGCCGATTGCCGCCAGCGCGGAAGCATTCAGATATTCGGCGGCGGTCGGCGTAAGCTGCGAGCCATGAAGCGCGTCCGCAAACTGCCATGCGGCCTCTGCTGATTGAAAGCGGCAGCATTGCGTCGCCCGGAAGCGCGGCAGCGGCAGGAGCTTGAAATTGGCGCTGACAATGATCGCCAGCGTGCCGAAGCTGCCGAGATACAGCTTCATCATGTCGAAGCCGCTGACGTTTTTGACGACCATGCCGCCGCCGCGCGACACGCGCCCGCTCGCCTCAACCACCGCAATGCCGATCAGCAGGTCGCGCAGCGTGCCGTAGCCCAGTCGCCGCGGCCCATCGGTCGCGGTGGCAATCAGCCCGCCGATGGTAGCGCGATCTGGCAGTGGCGGATCGAGCGGCAACATTTGCCCCTGCTGCGATAGATGGGTTCGGAGCGCCTGCATGGTCATACCCGCCTCGACCGAAATCGTCAGGTCGTCTGGCTCGTGGATCAGCACGCGGTTGAGCCGTTCGGTGCGCACCAGCAGATCAATCTGTTGCGGCGCGTTGCCAATCATCTGCTGCGTGCCGCCGCCCCACGACACCGTGGCGGCGTGCAGCGCGGTCGCCACCTGCATCACCCGCCCAAGCTCCTCGACGCTGCCCGGCGCAACCACGCAGCCCGGCACGACGCCCTGCACAGCGTAGCGCGCGCAAGCGTCGCGGTCCGAGATCAGGGAGTCAGCCGGGACAATTGATGCCAGTGCGTTCAACAATTGCGTTGATGCCTGCTCGCTCATGTCATTCCGTTCTTTTCAACATGTGCTAACGTGACGTTCCAATATCAGCCGCCGCGACGCTGGTGTGCCGCAGCGCAGCAAGTTCGCCGCAGCCGCGCCCGGATGGAAAAATCTTGCCGGGGTTGAACAACTCGCGCGGATCGAAACATTGCTTCAGCCCGGCCATGGCCGCCAGATCGTCGGTGTTATACAGCAGCGTCATGTAATCACGCTTCTCGACGCCGATGCCATGCTCGCCGCTGATCACGCCGCCCTGCTCAATCGAGGCGCGCAGTACATCGGTTGCCGCGCCAAGCGCCCGCTCAAGCTGGCTTTTATCACGGCGGTCGAACAGAATCAGCGGGTGAAGGTTGCCGTCACCAGCATGGAACACGTTGGCAATTGGCAGGCGGTAATCACGCGATACATGGCTGACATGCGCCAACGTCGCGGGCAGGCGGGTGCGCGGCACCACCGTGTCCACCAGATAATAGGTGGGCGCGAGGCGACCCATCGCGCCAAAGGCGTTCTTGCGAGCAGCCCAGACACGCGCCTGCTCCTCGGCGGTTTTGGCCGGGCGCACGTCCATGGCACCGTAATCCTGACAGATACCGGCGATGTCATGGAGCAGATCGTCGATGCCATCGTCCACGCCGTCGAGTTCGATCAGCAGCGCCGCGCCCGCGCTTTCCGGCAGGCCAAGATTGTACATGCCGTTCACGGCTTTGATCGCAAGCTGGTCCATCATTTCCAGCGCGGCGGGCAAAAAGCCGCGCGCGATCACGGTTGAGACGGTCTGCGACGCGGAGGGAATGTCGGGGAACAGCGCCAGCACGACCCGCAACGCTTCCGGCAGGCGCGTCAGCCGCACCCACGCCTCGGTGATAATACCGAGTACGCCTTCGCTGCCGGTCAGCACACCGGCCATGTCGTAGCCAATGTCATCAGGCGCGCCGTCACCGGTCCACACAATCTCGCCGTCGGGCATGACCACGCGCAGCGCCAGCACATGATTGGTCGTCGTTCCATATTTCAGGCAGTGCGGGCCGCCGCTGTTGTTGGCGATGTTGCCGCCAACCGTGCAGGCCTTCTGCGAGGAAGGATCGGGAACAAACTGGTAGCCGTAGGGTGCGAGATATTGCGAAAGTTCCCAGTTGATCACGCCCGGCTGCACGCGGGCGCGGTTGTTGCGCGTGTCAACCTCCAGAATCGCGGTCATGCGCGTAAGGCTCAGCACGATGCCGCCGTTCATGGGCGTCGCGCCGCCCGCCAAACCGGTACCCGCGCCGCGCGGCACCAACGGCACGCCCGCCCGCTGGGCCAGTCGCACCACGCCCGCCACCTGCTCCGTCGTGGTCGGCAGCACCACCACGTTCGGCGCGTGGACATCCATCACGCATGCGTCGGCGTCGTAGGTCATCAGCGCCGCCGCGTCGTCCACCACCGCCTGTGGCCCGACAATGCGCCTGAGTTCGTCAACCAGTTCATTGCGGTTCATGCACAGCCCCCGTGCTTATGTCATTTCTTAAAGGATCGTGCTCCATGGTACCACGTTTTGTACGGGCGCAAAACAGCACTCGCGCCAACAAAAAAGGCAGCGAATTCCTCCGCTGCCTTTTCTTGCCCATGGAATACTGCGTTTATGGCGTTGGAATTTTGATGACGTTTCCAACGGTCAGGCTGTCTGGATTTGGAATGTCGTTCATTGCCAGGATTTGCTGTATCGTCACGTTATAGCGTTGCGCAATCCCCTTGAGGCTGTCACCGCGCTGAATGGTGTATTCGATATACGCCGCTGTGGCAGTGCTCTGAGCGGTAGCTGTCGTTGCGGCTGTTGCCGCTGGCAACGCCGTGACTTCACCGGCTGGCACCGTTGGAGCGTCGCTCGTCGGCGCGCTGGTGCTCGTACTTTCTGCCGCCGCCGTGGCAGCGGTGGTCTTTGCCGGCGCGCTCGTGCGCGCCGCAGTCGCCGCCGTCGGCTTGCTCGTCGCCTTGGGTGTTTGTGTTGGCGCGTCCGTCGCCTTTGCACCCGCCGTCGCGGTGGCAGTGCGTACTGATGCCGACGCGACACCGTTTGGCGGCGGCGGAATCGACGCCGGGTTGCCGAACAGATTGGCAACGAACAAGCCAAGACCAATCGCAAGAACAGCTAAAACACCATAAACAAGGGGCGTCATGTTACGACTCATAATCTCCTACGTCCTCCGTAATAAGCGGTATGGATTTAGCCAGAGACGCGTTCGTCTCGTCTGGAAGCAATAAACAACAGCTATCTATACACTATACCTGATCTCAATGGCATGGTGGAAGCTGTTTCACATGACATAGTACCAGTACGGAATGACAAAATAGACATATACATCTACCATGCCCGTTAGAATTGCTGATATTTTTTACTATGAACATGTCACGCCGTTAGCTGGCGCGATGACTGCATAATAACGCTGTGTACTCCCGCTGATATTCAGCAACACCTGCCGTTCACCGCTCGTATGCGCCATGCCCTCCATGTTCATTCCGCGTAGTGTACAGGTCTTTCATTGCAGATGTGTGGCATTCCACCCCGATCTGGCTCACAATTTTTTCACATCAGCAGTGCTACCACATGGCAATATATTCGGCCCACAAGCAATGTTACATATTCTGCTATAATAGCGTCGCACTTTATCACCCATCAACCACGAACATAGCTAAATGAGGATGTCGCATGGACACACGCCCAACTATTTTAGTCATAGATGACGATCTCGCGTTACAAACGGTGCTGGATATTTCGCTGCGCGAGGCAGGGTATGAGGTTGAGCTTGCAAGTGATGGTGAAGAAGGCATTGCAAAGCTTCGCACGATTAACCCCAATCTGGTGATTAGCGATATTATGATGCCAACGCTTGACGGGGTCGAGACCTTTCAACGCATCAAAGAGCAGTTGCAGGATGATGGGATTCCTATTTTTATCATGACCGCGCTGAACCGCAAGCCCTGGTTCGCCGACCTTGAGGCTGAAGGTGCCGTCATTATCCAAAAGCCGTTTGATGTCGATCAACTTGTCAATCTTGTGAATGACATGTTGTCGTAGCGCACAGGGGAGCAGGCAACAACACCGTTCCCAGCTGCTTTCATGGCTTCACCACCAGGTGCTTTAGCGGTCATGCTCATGCGCCGCCTGACGGGATTTGTATTCAACACGCTCGCAAAAATACCTCAGTTCGTCCTATTCGTTCCACCATCCATCTACATCATCAAGGGCATGCGCTGCTGCCAGCAATCGTTCCGCGCCTCCCACGGCGATGAGGATGTTCGCTGCCGAGCCAAGACAACTGAACACGTAACTTCGTCCTAAGCGCGCGGCCACTTGCAGCGCGTGATTCATGGCGCGGCATGCAATGGCTGTATCATGAGAAGCGACCCGCGCGATCGCAACAAACGCGCGCATGCGGTCGCGCGGGCGTACAACGTGGGTGGCAAGCACCTGCGCATCGTCGAGTTCGCCCGCATCGGCCAGCGCGGCCACCAATGCGGCGCAGTACCGGCTGCGTGCATCCACATCGGCCAGGTGCTCAAGCACGGCCCGCGCCTGCTCACCGCCACCCTGCTGCACCAACGGCCCCGCAATCGCGCACCATGCCCGCAGACGTTCGCCCGGCAGCGCAATCAGGCTGGCTTGATGCAGCGCCACAGAAGCCGCGCCGGCCCGCGCCCGCACGATAGCTGTGTCGGCTTCCGCTTGCGCGCGTAACATCTGGTCATCGATCTGATCTGTGAGCTGCTCGGCGGCGTGCCAGTTGCCCGCATTTGCCTGCTGATGCGCAAGTTCCCGCATGGCCCAATCGATCTCGTCCTGATCCGCGAGCGCCTCAGCCACGCGGAGCGCCGCGTCATGATCGCCATGCCGCGCCAGCGCCGCCGCGATGCGCGAGAACGCGCGCTCGTGCGCTTCGTCGTCTTGAAGCAGTCGCGTGGCCTGAAGCGCGGCATCGAAATCGCCTACAATCGCGTATGCGGCGGCCAGGGCGACAACCAGCGGGGCGCGCAGGTCACGATCGAGGTGCGCGATGTGCGCGGCCGCATGCTTCAGTGCTTCAAGCGCGTTCGGCGGCTGAAGCAGCGCGAGGTCGATCAGGGCGCGGGCGCGCATGTCGCTGTCATGGACCTGCGCGGCGGTACGCAGCGCCACCGCCGGATGGCCGCCCTGCACCAGCGCCTGTGCCACCTGCGCCAGCGCGCGGTCGCGCAATGGATCGCTCGGAATGGATTGCACCTGTTCAGCGGCATGAACATCGCCACGCCGGGCCGCATCACACGCGAGTTCGCCGGTGGCCCACGCTACGGCGGTAGCGGTCTTTAGCGTACCGAGCACTTCCGCAGCACGGGCGCGATCTCCTGCGCGGGCATGCCCAACGGCCACTTCGGCCATGGCCCATTCGTGCGTGTTCTCATGGGCGATGGCATAGGCAACTTCTTCGGCGCGCGTCAGTGCGCCGTGCGCCAGCATAGCCCGCACCACTTCGGTTTCGATCATGCCGCGCCGCTCGCGGTGGGTGATACGGGTAATAATGCCAAGCGCAAAGTCGGGCGCGCGGGCTGCAATCGCGGCGCGCGCAAAGGCCACCAGCGTTTCCTCGCGTTCGTCGCGCCACGCCCGCGGCAAACCCGGCACCTCGAAGTCGAGCGCCGCCGCGAGCATGCGCATCGCCGGAGCACGCATCCCCTGCTCGTGACACGCTTCACCCAGTCGCCGGAGCGCCAGCCCCTTGTCGCGGCCATCTGGAAGCTGATCGACCAGTGCCTGCGCGCGTCGCACCGTGATTTCGCGCGACTCACCGCGCTCCAGCGAAGCCGTTACTGCGTCGGCCAGACCCTGCACTGGCAGCGTGCGGCCCAATGTAGCAAGCGTACCCGCCAGCGCCGCAGTGCGCACAAGCGCGACCACATCGCTGCTGTCTGCCGCGCGCAATAACCATGCGGCATCGTCCGCCGCAGCGCGCATGGTGCCGGTGCGGCGTTCCTGCGCCAGCACCCACGCGCGTGACAGCAACGGCGGCGTATTGAGCCGCACCGCCGGGCTGCTCTGCGCCAGATGGCGGGCAAGCTGGCGCACGAGGTAGCGATCGAGCGCCGAATCGAGGTCTTCCAGCCGCCCGCCGGTTCGCTCCAGCGCGAGCGCCACAAAGGCATTGTGAATTGATGCAAGCGCATCGTCGGACCGGGCAGCGACAAAGTGGCGGGTGCTGCCATGCCGAAACGAGAGCACGCTATCCGTCACTTCCAGCAGCGCGCCCCAGCGAACCACATACTGCCGCACATCGTCGGGCAGCAGGCCGCTTATTTCTGCCGCTAATTCAAATGACATGGCCTCGCCTGCGGCAGCCAGGGTAAACGCAAGCTGCTGCCCGCCCCAATCGAGCGCGCGCCACCACGCGCCGTAAAGCGCCGCAAGGCCGGATGGAAGCTGCGGCGGCATGAGCAGGCCGGTCTGCAACCAGCGCGCGGCGAGGCGCGCGTAGAGAAACGAGCCATGGGCCAGCGCGGCAATCTGTTCAGCATGCGCAGGCGAAGCGCCATACTGGCGAGCAGCCGCTTGCAGTTGCTGATGTACGTCCGCGCCTTCGGTCGGCAGATCAAATGCGGCGGCTGCGGGAAAGGGCAGCGCATCAGTGCCGCAGGCATGCACAACGACGACACCATCAGGAATAACGTTCGGAAACGGCGGCGGCTGTGCGGCGCGATCGTCGGCAGGGAACTGATCGATTAACACGACCAGTGGCGTGTCAATCCTGGCTGCCGCTTCCGCCAGCAGTCGCTCCAGCGTCGCGGCATCGCGGCGGGCAGCGGGCGGCACGAGCGGCACCGGCAGCTTTCCATGGGCCAACACCTGCGCGCATAATGCTTCCAGCCCGCCGCCCGCATCGTCGCCCGGCAGCCACAACAGGCAGGGCCGCGTGGCCGCAAGAGAGCACAGCATGCTTGTCGCGCCCATGCCCGGCTCGCCGCGCAACGCAACCACGCCGCTGTCGGCACGTTGAAGGCACGCATCAACGGCAGCGAGTACATCAGGACGGGGAACAAACGTGGCCAGGCGCTCGGCCACGCGCGCGCGCTGCGCGGCAACGGCGGCCCCAACCTGCCGCTGAAGCGTCGGGAAGGCGTCAATGGCAGTAAATGCGGCGGGTGTAACGGATGTCATCATTGTGTTGTCTGCTCAGGACAATGGCCGATAGACGATCGTCACGAGCGTAGAGCGGAGAGCGCAGAACGTAAAGCGTAAAAGCACGACTGCCGACCGTCGCCTTGTCGCCCTGTCACCGTGACTCTCTGCCCTGTCGCGGCACGCCAGCGGGGCAGCGCTGCTCGAACCATACCACGCCAGCAATTCCGGCCAGCAGCAGCGCGCCAGCAGCAACATAGCCATCAGGGACGCTCGATTGCGCGATGTACACGGCGAACATGCCACACACGCCACCAATCAGGTAGCAGGTCAGCACCGCTTCGCGGCGCGTCATGCCGAGCGCGACCAATCGGTGCGACAGGTGATCCTTGCCTGCTGCCGTCAGTGGATTCAGGCCGCGCCGCAGCCGCGAAACGGTGACCAGCGTGGTGTCAAAAATCGGCAGCGCCAGCACGCAAACCGGCACCAGCCAGGTGATCCACGGCACGTTCGACGGAAAACGCAGCTTGATGCCCAGCGCCGCCAGCAGAAAACCCAGAAACAGGCTGCCCGTGTCGCCCATGAAAATCGTTGCCGGGTTCAGGTTGTAACGCAGAAAACCAATGCACGCGCCGATCAGCGCGGCAGCCAGCGCGCCGACCAGCACCTGCGGCGGGCGGCCCATCACTGCAAGCAGCAGAAAGAATGCCGCCGCCACCGTGGTCACGCCGCCCGACAGGCCGTCCATGTTGTCCAACAAATTGAGCGCGTTGGTGACGCCGACCACCCACAGAAGCGTGATCAGCCAGTTGAGCCAGGGCTGCGCAAACAGTTGCACCTGCGCCCCGCCAATGATCAAAATCACGCCGGCCAGCATCTGCCCGCCGAGCTTAAGGTAGGCATGCAGCCCCCAGCGATCATCGGCCAGACCAAACAGCGAGATCAGCGTCGCGCCGAGCACAATGCCGATCAGCTCCTGCACAAAGAATAGGTGTCCAAAAAGGACCAGCGCAAGCACGAATGCACCGTACATTGCCGCGCCGCCAAGCAGCGGCACGGGCGCGCTGTGGATTTTACGCGCGGCGGGCGCATCGACCACGCCAGCGTACAGGGCAATCCTGCGCGCCAGCGGCGTCGCCAGCACAGAAAAGGTAAGCGCGGTAAGAAAGATAAGCAGTAGTTGTGTCATGATCGCGTGTTGCTTCAGCAAGGCGACACTTCATGCGCCGCATACGCACAGGATCGTAGCACGCTGTACGCCGAGCGTCAATCCACACTATCGCCCGCTTGACAGGTGAATGTATCTTGGGTAGAATCATTCCAGGAAAAGTCAGGGGATATAGCTATGATCAATCACATACAGCGCGAACGCCTGTTTTCACAGCTTGAGCAGCATGGCAAGCGCATTACGCCTCAGCGGGCGACCGTGATCGAGGCGTTGTTCGAGCATGGCGGCCACCCGACGCCGATGGAAGTGCGCGATCTGGTGTGGCGGAAAGATGCTTCAATCAGCCAGGCGACCGTCTATAACACCATCATGGTGCTGGCAGAACTCGATCTGATTCGCAAGCTGGATATTGCTGACGACGAGAACACGCACTACGATGTTGATGTCAGCCCGCACGTCAATCTTGTGTGTAGCCGCTGCGGGCGCATCAGCGATGTGCATACCGATACGCTCGAAGCTTTGTTTGGTTTGGTTGCCGCGCGTTCCGGGTATAACATTCAATCTGGTGGCGTAACAATGTACGGGTTGTGTAACATGTGCCAGAAGAATGGGCTATAAGCATGGTTCATTTTTCTTCACCCACGGTTTAGAATTGTTCTTACAAGATACGAACATTTTTTGATAGAATGTGCAAACAACTGATGTTTGCAAAGACAAACATCAGTTGTTGCACTGAGGAGAGTCGTTACGTGCAAGAGCGAGATCAAGTGGCAGGTGAAACAACTGCCGTTCGGCAAAGTAATGGTATCTTTTCGCTGCCGCAGGATGAAGCGTCGTTCGTGTTGCAGGTTGTTCAGCCGGGTTTGGCGGGATTGATGGACGGTTCGGTGTCGACACTGGCACCGATTTTCGCATCCGTCTTTGCAACCGGCAAGCCGCACGTCGGGTTTATCGTCGGGCTTTCGGCGGCGGTTGGGGCGGGCATCAGCATGGCGTTTGCCGAGGCGCTGTCGGACACGGGCGCGCAGACCGGGCGCGGCCATCCCGTCGCGCGCGGGGCAATCACCGGCATCATGACCTTTTTAGGCGGCATTTTGCATACGTTGCCTTTTCTCCTTTCGAGCATTTCTGCCGCCCTTTATCTGGCGTATGGTGTCGTCGGGGTGGAGCTTATCGCTATCGCGTTTATTCGTTATCGCTTTTTCAGGATGAATTTTTTCAAGTCCGTGTTGCAGGTGGTTGTCGGCGGTGCGCTGGTGTTTGCATCAGGCATCCTTATCGGATCAAGTTAAACGTTGCACTCAGGAGGAACGAAACCATTATGTCATCAGAAGAATATGCATTGCGACCTGCTGAGTCGCCGTTTCCGCCTGCGCCGCTCGCCCAACCGGCCAGCGCTCTTTCGGAAGAAGAGGCGGAAATCGCGCAGTTGCCGTGGATGATTCGGCTTACGATCACCTGCCTGGTCGCAACCATTCTGGGCTGGATCGCGGGCGGCATGACTGCCCTTCCAGCGCTTGTCGTGTGGGCGTTGTATATCATCGCCTATGTTGCCGGCGGCTTCTACAGCGTGCAGGACGCATGGGCAACGCTCAAGGCGCGCGAGTTCGACGTCAACGTGCTTATGATTGTGGCAGCAGTCGGTGCCGCAATAATCGGGCAGCCGCGCGAGGGCGCGGTATTGATGTTTCTGTTCTCGCTTTCCAACACCCTGGAAACCTACGCCATGGGACGCACGCACGCCTCAATCCGCGCGCTGCTGGACATGACGCCGAAAGAGGCCGACGTGTATCGCAACGGCAACATCATGCGCGTGCCAGTTGAGGCGTTGCAGATCGGTGAGATCGTGCTGGTGCGGCCCGGCGCGCAGGTTCCCGCCGACGGCGTGGTGGTCAAAGGCGAGTCAGCCGTAAACGAGGCGTCGATTACCGGCGAGTCGATGCCGGTCGAGAAGCGGCCCGGCCTGCGGGCTTTTGCGGGGACGTTGAACGGCCAGGGCGCGCTGGAAGTGCGCGTGACAGCGCAGGCCAGCGACTCAACCCTGGCGCGGATTGTCACGATCGTGCGGGAGGCGCGTGAGCAGAAGGCCCGCAGCCAGGACTTCACCGACCGCGTCATCGGACAATATTACGCCTACGCCGTGGTTGGCATCACGCTGCTGGCGATTATCATTCCGCTGGCCTTTCTGGGCTGGCAACTGGTGCCGACGCTGTACCGCGCGATGACGCTCATGGTGGTTGCTTCGCCATGCGCGCTGGTGATCTCGATTCCGGCGACGCTGCTTGCGGCGCTGGCAAGCTCGGCCCGCAGCGGCGTGCTGTTCAAGGGCGGGCGGCATCTGGAAGCGGCCTCGCGCGTCAAAGTGGTAGCCTTCGACAAAACTGGCACACTGACCACCGGGCGGCCCGGCGTGGTCGCAGTCATTCCGGTCGGCGGGCCGGGACGATTGCCCAACAGCCTGCCATGCCTGGCCTGCTACCCCACGCCGCCCGACGATCAACTCGGCCAGCTAACGCCCGACCAGATGCGGCTGTTTGCAGTCGCGGCGGCGATCGAGCGCTCATCCGAGCATCCGCTGGCCCGCGCGATTGTTACCGGCGCAACCGAGCGCGAGATTCCTATTCCTGATGCGGCTGATTTCGAGGCGCTGCCCGGCTCCGGCGCGCGCGCGACCGTGTGCGATCGACCGTTGCGGATCGGGCGGCCTTCGATCTTCGGCCAGCTCACGCCCGATGTGGCCGTGGAAGTGACCGCGCAGGAGCAGCAGGGCCGCACGGTGGTTGTCCTTGGCGATGAAGAGCCATGGGGACTGATTGCGATTGCCGACACGGTGCGACCGGAGTCGGCGGCGGTGGTGGCGCAACTCAAAGCCGCGGGTATCGAGCGAGTGGTGCTGCTGACTGGCGACAATGCCAGCGTTGCCAACTCCATGGGCGCGGCGCTCGGCGTGGATGAGATTCGCTCGGAGCTGTTGCCGCAACAGAAAGTTGAAGCCATCCGCGAGTTGCAGCAGCGCTACGGGCCAGTCGCCATGGTCGGCGACGGCGTGAACGACGCGCCCGCGCTGGCGACGGCGGAACTTGGTGTTGCAATGGGCGTCGCTGGCACCGACGTGGCGCTGGAAAGCGCCGACGTGCTGCTGATGAGCGACGATCTGGCGCGGCTGCCGGGTACATTCCGGCTGGCGCGGCGGGCGCAGCGCGTGGTGCGGCAGAATCTCACCTTTGCATTCGGCGTCATGATCACGCTGATGGTGCTGGCGATTCTGGGCGACATCGCGTTGCCACTGGGCGTGGTCGGGCATGAGGGCAGCACGCTGCTGGTAGTTGCCAACGGTTTGCGACTGCTGGTAGGGCGAGGGAACTCGTAGGAACTGCGGAACTGCGGATCTCGGTTCCATCGTCTGGTTGGGGTTCGTGGTTCTAGCGAGGAGCATGTATGAACATTCTCGTTATCGGCTCGGGCGTGTCCGGCCTGTCGTGCAGCATTCGGCTGCTGGAGGCTGGACATGACGTGCAGATCTGGGCGCGCGATCTTCCGCCCAACACGACATCGAATATCGCGGCGGCGGTCTGGTATCCGTACAAAGCCTATCCCGAACATCTGGTGCTGGGCTGGTCGGCGCTGGCCTACATGGATTTTGTGCAACTGGCGCAGGTCGAAGGCAGCGGCGTGTGGCTCCAGCAGGGCTTTGAAATCTTCCCGGAGCCGGCGGACGATCCATGGTGGCGCAAGGCTGTGCCATCCTTTCGCCGCGCCGCGCCGCACGAACTGCCCGATGGCTACCGCGACGGCTTCGTGTTTGAAGCGCCAGTGATCGAGATGGACGTGTACCTGCCATTTTTGCAGCAGCGCTTTGCGAAGCTGGGCGGCCAATGCACCGTGCGCGCCGTCCATGACCTCGCCGAAGCATTTGCAGAACACGATCTTGTGGTCAACTGCACCGGCCTCGGCGCGCGCGAACTCGTCAATGACACGAGCATGTTCCCGATTCGCGGGCAGGTCGTGCGGGTGGCTCAGCCGGGCATTCAGGAGTTCACATTGGACGATTACAACCCGCGTGGCGTAACGTACATTGTGCCGCGCTCGAATGATTGCATTCTGGGTGGCACATCGGAAGATGGGCGCGAAGATCGCACCGTCGAGCCAGACACGGCAGCAGCGATTCTGGAGCGTTGCGCCGCGCTGGAACCGCGCCTGCGCGATGCCACGGTGCTGGAGCATCGCGTGGGGCTGCGGCCTGGCCGCCCGACCGTGCGGCTGGAGGCCGAGCAGTGGGCGTCCGGCAAAACGCTTGTACACAATTATGGGCATGGCGGCGCGGGAGTCACGCTCTCGTGGGGCTGCGCGGCAGAGGTCGCGCGGCTGGTCAATGAGCATGCCACGCCAGGCCGCACTGCGCTGTAACACCACGCGCAGCCCGCCGAGCACCATCATTTCGTGGTGGTGCTTTTCTTTTGCCCCTCAGATTCTGCATCCAATGATGATTTCAGATGATCATCATGGTGCATGGCTGCTGACAAGCCGCTTCCCCACGAATGCATCAAAATCCAGCTAAACGCATGTGCATGGCACACATATAGCTATATGTATCAGCAGATGACATCCGGCAGTACGTACAAGCTCTGGAAAACGGCTTACACTTCAGAAAATCTGTACGACATACTGATATGTGCATGGTGGCACTTTTTGTGCGATGAGTTACCATAATACACGTAGTGGAGAGGCAGCATGACAAAATTACGCGGACCACTGCGCCAGATAGTTCCATGGATCGTGAGCGGGGTTTCCGGCTTGTACATCATGCGCCGCGCGCGCCGGTTGAGTGTTGAAGAGCCATGCGCCGAAACACTCACCGAATTTTTAGTCCACAAAGGCGATTTGCTCGTGTTCATCGTGGGCAGCCCGACGGTATGGCATTTCGCCCGGCGCTCGCGCGAGCTGTTGGCACAGGAAACAGGCGCAACGCCATCGGCACAGGCGACAACCAGCAACGCATTCTATCAACTGCGCCAGGTCTTCACCGTGATGACGCTTGGCCTTGAGTTGCTGCGGCGGCGGCTGCTGTCCGGCGAGTCTAATAGCATGCTGCCGCTGTTGACCATTTTGCGCCGCGTGCTTCAGCATGGGCAAGAAGCGCTCACCACGCTGGAACGCGACTGCGCCGGCGCTGATGGCGCGGTCATTATGACAGAGCGTGGTACCGAACGGCAGAACGGGCAATCGTAATTCTTACGAGTAATGGTATAATGCGGCTCGTTCATTTCCGCGCAGCAGGAGGAGCCGCAGTGTCTATCAAGTCCGACCGCTGGATCAGGCGCATGGCGCTTGAGCAGGGCATGATTGAGCCGTTTGTTGAACGACAGGTGCGCGATGGCGTCATTTCCTACGGCTTATCGTCGTATGGGTACGACATGCGCATTGCCAACGAGTTCAAAGTGTTCACCAACGTGTTCAACACATTGGTTGATCCCAAAAGTTTCAACGAGCGCTCGTTCGTTGACATCACCGCCGATTACTGCGACATTCCGCCTAATTCCTTTGCCCTGGCCCGCTCGGTGGAACTCTTTCGGATTCCGCGCAATGTGCTCGCTGTTTGTCTCGGCAAAAGCACGTATGCAAGGTGCGGCATTATTTTGAATACCACCCCGTTTGAGCCGGGCTGGCGCGGGTATGTCACGCTCGAATTAACCAACAGCACGCCGCTGCCCGCCCGCATCTACGCGAACGAGGGCATCGGGCAGGTGCTGTTCTTTGAGGGCGACGAGGATTGCGAGATTTCGTACGCCGACAAGAACGGCAAATACCTCGATCAGGTTGGCGTGGTTCCGCCACGGCTGTAAATGCGGATGCTTCATGAACAGCGCAGAACGGGTATGTTCTGCGCTGTTCGGTTGGCACAAAAAGAAGACACGTCGTGGTTGTACACTCCGTGCCTTCACGTCCACTTTCCCTGATCAACTTACTGGTTGTAGTTAACCACGTCCTTGCGCGCCTCGCCTTCCTTCTGAGTCGGTCGCACAGAAGGTGCCTCGGCAGTATTCGAAACGGTGCTTGGCGTGTACGTCTCATAATACGCGCTGTCGGGCGCGTTATTCTCTGGTGGTTTGCCTACGCGATCGAACTGGCCCATGTTATCATAATCGGCGTTCGGCATTTCGCTCCTGGCATGGAATGATTCGGTTGACGCCGATGAAACCTGCCGGCCCGAGGACGACGAACCCGTTGACGATGGTGATGCATTGCTGTGCCTGGCCCCTGCCGACGCCGCCGTTGATGCGCCAACCGGCAGGCCGCGCTGGCGCATCTGCTCGTCGAGGAGGCCGCCTAATTTGGGCGAATATTCACGCACTGAGTCGCGGATGAACGCGGTGAGCGCCGCAACCGCCGCGCCTTTCAGCATGTCAATCTCATCGTCAAACTGGGAAAGAAAATCCGAACCCTTTTCCATGATCTTTTCGGTTGTCGACGACTCATTCGATCCGCCGGTCGCGCCACCATTTGACATGGAAGCGTAACTCGCCGTGGTGTTGTAATTCACGGGCGTTGGCGCGGGTTGGTTGCCCCAGCGCTGGTTGTAGCGCTCGTAATCCGGCTCGTCGCTGCCGCCCATGCTGCCGAGCACAAAGCCCGCCGCCACAGCCACGCCCAGCGCCGTCCATGGACGCTCCACCACCTGCGCGCGAATGTCAATCGCCTGCTTCACTTTTTCGCTCGTCAGACTTGCCTTATCTTCAAGCATATTCAGCTTGTCATCAAGCGACGAGCGCGTCTCCTCTATGTTTTGTCTGATGTCGTTCGATCCTTGATCCATTCTACATTCTCCTTCATGGTATCAATCGTTTGCTGTGGAACCGGCTGAACCTGCCTGATCTCTTTCTGAGCCGATGAAAGCAAGATATAGCCAGCCACCGCAAACACAACACCGACGATTGCAAAGCCCGTCCAGCCTGGCCAGCCCAACGCAGCAGAGATACCAAGCGCCAATGCGATCAGCACGAAAAGGCCGCCCACCGCAAGAATGCCAATCGCAATACCCAGCTTGATACCGGCATCCTTGGCAGTGTTCAGTTCTTCACGCAGCTCTTGCTTGGCGAGCGCGACTTCTTGACGCGCCAGATTCTGCACGTCCGCTACAATGCCGCTGACAATCGTTGAGACAGATTGTTCACGCTCATACTGTGCGGCCATTAACTACCTCCGGGTGCTACGTGCCAACAGATAGCCAATGCCCAGGCCAACCAGCACAGCCTCCATGGGGTGGCGGCGAATAATGCCTTCCAGATCGGCGCGCATGTCGGCCACGTCCTGATTCTGGAGATACGTGCCAGCGCGATCAAGCGTGTCGGCGGCCTTGTCGGCGACGTTTGCCGTTGTGCCGGTTGCCGGTGCTTTCTCGCGCAAGGTCTGGGCGACATCCGACAGCTTTTCGCCAGCGGTGGTCGTCGCGGCGTCGGCCTGATCGGCAGCCTTGGCGGAATACTCGCTGGCCTTGTCCTTGGCGGTGCTCACGGCCTGCTGGGCCTTGGCCTGTACATCCTGCGCGGTGTCCTTGGCCGTGCTCACAGCCTGCTGAGCCTTGGCCTGTACGTCCTGCGCGGTGTCCTGCGCCCGATTCACAGCGTCATGCGCCGTGGCCTGCGCGCTGTCCACCGCGTCGTGCGCTTTGCTGCTGTTGCGGTCGATCGATTCTTTCGTGCGGTCGGCCGCGTTATCCGCGGTGCGCTCAGTTGTGTTATACGTCGTCGGACGGTTTGGATCGTAGGTCATCATGCCCCCCTTTCATCAATTCCTCTCAGAGAATATGCCTACCTGTCTGGCGTGCGCTGGCACCCTGCGCAAACGCAACATGACCGACTGTAATGCCAAATAAGGAAGGCTTATCTCTTCTTTCTTTACATATAGCAATGTCTGTGCCATATGCAAAAGTAAAAGAGATAGGGTGAATCAGACAAAAAGACGTGGAAGCGATCAGTGATCACTTCCACGTCTGTCTAAAAGACAGGCCGCAATCTGTGCGACCGGAAAGAGGGATATAAACGGTGGCGCAGAATACCGTTTTTAGTTAAGCATCAGAGATAAGCGCCACCAACATCTATTTGCCCCTTACCTTTATCAAAAAATGTGCCAGCATGACGATCAGCGGCCAAAGAAAAGCTGATCAATCCCTTGCTCCAAATGTACTGACCACTGGCCCATGGGCGTTGCGGTCGACCACTGGCTGAGCGCCGTAAGTTGCCCGGTCGCCAGCAGCACGCCCATGAAAATCAGCAGCACGCCGCTTGCAATATTCGTGGTGTGCAGGAACAGTTCGTGGCCGCCGACATTGACGGCAACGCCGCGCCCTTTGATCAGCGTCCAGAAGCGCGAGCCACGACCCAGGCGGCTGAAGAACGTGGCGATAATGATTAGCGGCGTGCCAAGCCCCAGCGCGTAAATAAACGCCAGGATCGCGCCCTGCACCACGGCAATGCCCTGCGTTGCCAGCAGCGTGTACAGCGCGCCGAGGATCGGGCCGATGCAGGCCGTCCAGCCGACCGCGAAGGTCGCGCCGTACAGGTACGAGCCTGCCACGCTGGCCGATGGCCGGTCGAGCACCTTCGCGCCGCTGAAGCCCTTGCCAAGCAGGCTCATGACGCCCAGCGCGATGACGATCAGCCCGCCGATCAGCGTAATCTGCTGAATGTTGCGAAACAGCAGCGAGCTTAAGGCCGTCGCGCTCGCCCCGAACAGCACCATGGTCGTCGCCAGGCCGAGGAAGAACGCCACGGTCATGAGCACCACGCGCTCGCGGCGAGCCTGAAACGTAAACGCGAAGTACGCTGGCAGGATCGGCAGCGTGCATGGCGACAGAAAGCTGATCAAGCCTGCCAGAAATGCCGCCGGTGCCAGCACCAGCACGCTTCCGCCGGTGACAGTCTGCGATGCGCCGCTGGTCAGCGCCAGAAAGAACAAGACGCCGAAAACAAGCACGACGCCGAGGCCAACCAGCACAGCGCGGATTGATACGCGCCGCGCCGGAGCAGCTTCCGCCGTGTTGTTGAGGCGCGTGTCAAGGTCGTGGATAGACATGAACATCTCCAGATGTGTGATTCCTGCTGATATTATACACCCGTGCGGGTAGTTCAAACCTGTCAGGTCTGCCGCAGCCAGATCCGGAAGCAGCAGCGACATGCTGACCTGACAGGTTTCATGGATTATTTATCCATCTTTACTGCCGCTCGCGGGCGAACCAGCGCCGAATCAACTCAACTTGCAGCCGGTACGAACCGGCAGTTTCTTCAATCAGATCGCGCCGCAGCAGCAGATTGACAACATGATCAACATCGTCAAAACCCTGCGCGGCGAGCAGCGAGGCCGTGGCGGTTCCCTCAGGCTGCGCTGCGATGGAGCGCACCATGCGCGCGCCGGTTTCGCCCACTTGGTTGGCGAGATCGGCGAAGAAGAAGTCGCCGGTTGCGAGCGCATGCGGCACAGCTGCCTCGACATCAGCCACCGTGACGAGGCGGCGCTGCGGTGGCGGCTGCTGGTTTTTCAGTTCGACAATTTCATAGCACAACAGCTGCACCAGGTGCGGATGGCCACGCGTCAGCCGCAGAATGTGGCGGCTGGCCGCTGACTCGTAATGCAACTCGAAATTAGTGATCGGCGACTCAATTAGTTCAAGCACATCTTTTTCGGGCAAATAGGTAATCTTGATGATCTGCGTGTTGATCAAATAGCTCGCCCAGTGGCGAAACTCCTCCAGCGTGTGCGATCCCGCCAGCAGCACTTTGAAGCGCGGGCGGTGCTGAATGATATTGCGGATCAGCCGCAGCACGTCGGTTTCGTCGAAGCGGCCTTTGTTCGCGATGCCTTCCAGCGACTCGAACTCATCCAGCGCCAGCAGCGCGACGCTGTCGTCATGGTTGCGCAGCGCGACCTCTACCTGGTCGAGCCAGACATTGAAGGTCGTGAACGGGCTGGCCTCAAGCTCGGCCCGCTCCGGCAGCCACAGCGTGAAGCCGTGCTGCCGCTCCGCCGAGCGCACCATGGCGGCGGCCAGCGCGTACAAGAAATCGGCGTAGCTGCTGGCGCTCGCGATTCCTTCGCCATCTACAAAAAACAGCACGGTGTTGCTCGGCAGCAGGCGGCCAAGGTTGCGCAACAGCGAAGTTTTGCCCATGCGCCGCTGGCCGTACAGCAGCAACGGCGGGCGGTGGCGATCGAGAATCAGTTGCTCGATCCGCGCGGCCACATCGGTGCGACCCACAAACAGTTGCACATGCTCGGACAGCGGCACGCTGAAGATATACGGATTAGCGATTTCCTGGCTTTCCTCAACCGCTGCCGTCAATTCCTGCAACGCATCGGCGATAATCTCATTCCAGCGCGACACAATCGGGCGAAAGCGTGCCGCCCCGGCCTCGCCGCTCATGGCAATGTCGCGCCCCAGCACATGCAGGTTGTCCTGTGCAGCACGCAGCATGAGTTGCTGATGATAGCTGGTGGTGCTATTCAGCGCCGCGTTGAGCGTCTGCGCGATGCGGTTGAAGCCTTGCAATAATCCGCCGACCGGGCCATCCATGCTGCCGCGCATGCCGAGATCGCTGTGCGTGCGCGCGATGGCCGTCACGTCGGCACAGCGCTCCAGGCTGCGCGCGACCAGTTCAACGCGCGCGGCGCGCACGGCCCGGCGCTGCGAAGGAATTGTCGATAAATAGTCGAGCGCCGCCTCGCCTTCTTCCGGGTGGCGCAGCGCGATCATGACGAGGTGTTCATCAAGCCCGCGAAATGGCAGAATGTGCGTTTCGCACCAGAACGCCGCATGCCACCGCAGCCACATGCGCGGCGCTGATACACGCTGCTCGTCGAGCCGCAGCAGCAGCAAATTCCAGAGTTGCAGGAACGGGTGCGCGACCAGCGGCTCCCACCATGGAAAGAGCAGCCCGCCGACAATGCCCGCAAGCGTCAACCCGAACACCGGCCAGAACGGCCATGCATTTGCCGTCATCAGCCAGATGATCCAGCCAATGCCAAGCCCCAGCGCGGTGGCATTTGCGGCGATACGCACGCCGGCGATGCGTTCAACCGAGCTGTAGGGAATGCCGATCAGCGCGATAAACGCCGCCGCGAAGCCGATTCCCGCCGCTTCAAACAGGTGAAAGCGGGCCAGCACCGCAAACAGCAGCAGCATCGTCAGCATGAAAACGGCATTGACGACCAGCACGAGCCGGGCGCGCTCCCAGCCAACCACAATCACAAAGATCAGCAGCAGCGCCAACAGCAGCGGCAGCGCGATGAACAGGCTTTGCGCCATGCCGCCGCGTGGCTCGACACCAAACACCAGCATCACCATGGCGCGCAGGATGCTGAACATGGCGAACAGCGCCGCGCCGCCGAGCACGATGCCCGTTCCGCCGCCGCTGATCAGCGTGCCCCAGCCGGTAGCCGAACGGTCGGGCTGCTCCGCGACCAATGACGCGGCCACACTTCCGGCGACACCGCCCGCCAATCCAACCACCGCGCCAAAGATCGGGCCGCTGAGCGGCTGCGACTCGCCCGGGTAGCCTATTTTGCCAAGCACCGCGTAGCCAAGCCCAAAAATCAAGCTGCCCGGCACGCTCAGCACAATGCCGACCGGCACGCTGATCCAGATGCTCGCGAGCAGAAAATAG
Source organism: Roseiflexaceae bacterium (assembly GCA_035765855.1). GTDB lineage: Bacteria > Chloroflexota > Chloroflexia > Chloroflexales > Roseiflexaceae > DASTWM01. The sequence goes on along the minus strand of DASTWM010000516.1, from coordinate 18,828 downwards.
AAAATCGCCACCATCAGCGGCGCGGCAATGCCAATCAGTAACGTCTCGCCCGAGCGATGCACGAGCAACAGCGTCGCGCCGCTGAGCAGCATGACCAGAGGAATGAACACCAGGTAGCATGTGAAAATGCGTTGAATGCGCGGGTCTTGCCAGTGCGTGCTGCGCAAATCGAACAGCCGAAAATCGGGGCGCAGCGCGGGCCGCACATTGGCGACATACGCGCCCCACACCGATGGCCGCAGCATGATCCAGATCAGCAGCTGCACGCTGCTCAGCAGCAGATTGCGATGTAGCCGCGGCGGCGCGCTGTACGGCTGCGGGCGGTACGCTTCGGCGATCATCGCTGCTCCAGCAGGTAATGGTAGCGCGCGGTCTGACGCAGCCCGGCGTCCTTCCATGCACTGCCAATTTCTCCATTTTCCAGCGCATGCAGGCGCGCCTGGCTCAAAATCTGGACCAGCGCAGGCCAGCCGCCGCTGTAAGCGACGATCCATTCCACATCGGCGGGCGCGAACGGCACGGGCGAACTGGCGATCAGCGCGCGCGCGGCTGGCTCGGTCAGCGGGCCAAGGTCGAGACGCTGAAAAATGTTGAAGAACGGCGACGGCTTGTTGTACGCTTCGGCCTGTTCGGCGGGCGGCTGGTGCGACGCCACAATGAAGCCGAGATTGCCGTTCGTCAGGCTTGTGCCGAGCGAACGCATGCTCCACCAGAACCTCATGTCGAGTTCATCCGACGCCAGCGCCGCGCCAATTTCGTCCATCAGCATGATCGTCGGCGTGAGGAGCTTGCTGCTCACGGTGTCCATGAATGAGATCAGCGTGCATGGTTCGGGCGCGGGCAGTTTCAGCGCCGACAACATGAAGCGCAGCAGGTATTCCTGGCTGGACATGCGCACGTCCTGAAAGTCGATGAACACCCATGTGTAGCGCTCCGGCTGGCGCAGCCAATCATGACGTTGATCCGGGCGAAGTTGCGACGGCGGCGTGCTGCAAATGTTTTTAAGGTAGTGGAGCAGCGAGGTTTTGCCGCTGCGCTGCGGGCCGATCACTGCTACATGTGGCAGCGGAAAGCGCCCGATGCCGTTGAAGATGCGTTTCAACTCCAGTTCGCGGCCAAAGAACTGGCGGCAGTGCGTGATCGGCGGGCCAACCACAAACGGCGCTAAATCTTCGATAATCGAATGATAGGCAGGCGCAGCCGCCATGCGCGACGGCATAGTTACCGACGCGGCTTGCACCGCCGGAACTGGAAATAATTCGTTGCACAGCACATCGGCGCGCGGGTTATCGGCGCTGCGCAGGAATTTGAGCAGCCATGAGCGATCGAAATCGGTGCGGCGGACGATCTCGCGCGCGAGCTGCTCGACCTCGGCCTGCCGGGCTGGCACATGCCCTTTGCGCCAATGCTCGATCGCCGAACCGCCGCTTTCGCGCCCGATGCTGTAGCCCAATTCGTCCTGCACAACCTGAATGGGTTTGTCCTCAATCGAGCGAATGCGGTACAGCGCAGCCGTCAGCAGGCGTCCGAATTCATGGGGCGCAGAAGCCATATATTTCCTCCGAAAAGTCGGAGCGAACTCGGAGTGGGTGCTGCAAAAACGCGGAGTGGAATAACAATATGCTTGCAACACATCGGACATGACATGTTGTTCTAACCTTAATTGTGGCAGAGCAATTTGTCAAGCCATGGCGGGTGCGTTATGCGGGGTGGTGGCGGAGGCTGGGCGGCGCATGACTCACCCGCTTTCGTGGCGACAAAGGAGAACGTATGGAAGCGGCAATGAATCTTGGCACAATCGGCGCAGTGCTTGGCAGCGCGGCCTGTTTCACCAACCTGACGGTCAGCGGCATTACCATGGCGTTCCCGAAATGGTCATCATGGCTGGCGTTCAGCAGCGCGCTGCTGCTGGGCATCTTTTACGCGGCACTGTTGTCGATTGCAAACGGCATGCTGCTGAACGGTGTGCCGACTGGTCAGGCCATCGCGCAGGTGCTGCTGGTCGGCAGCGTGGCTGGCGGCGCGGCTGGCGCAACGATCACGCACGCGTCGGCCATGGCGCGGCGACAGGACGCGATAGGTCAGGAACATACGGCAGCGCCAGCAAATATTAGTAGCGTGGCAGCAGCAAATGGCTAAATGTTGTTGATCTGGGGGTGCGCGCATGGACAAGGCTTCGACATTGTACGATGTGCTCGGCGTGAGCCGCGATGCCAGCATGCGCGAAATTAAGCATGCCTATCGCCAACTGGTGCGGCGCTACCATCCCGACCTCCAGATTGAAAGCGCAGCGGCGCAGGAAATGCTCAAAACCATTAACATCGCCGCCGAAACCTTGTGCGATCCCCATGCGCGCGCCAGCTACGACATGCGCTTGCAACAGAGTGCCACGAGATATATGCCGCGCGACATACGCAGCGACGGCTATGATGTTGAATACATGGTGACGATTGGCGAAGCAGAGGCGCACGCCGGTACATCGCGCACGCTGCGCTTCCACGGCCCGGATGGCCGCCCGCGCGAGATTGGCGTTGTGATTCAGCCCGGCGCGTATGCCGGGCAGCGCCTTACGATCCGTGGCGCGGGCGGCCCGAGCGAGGATGGGACGCGCCACGGCGATTTGCATGTGGTTGTGCGGGTCGCGCATGAGTAACCCGCGCCACCTCATTCATGGTGCGCAATCAGATCCGCCGCGCGCCAGCCGCTCTCGATTGCGAGATGCACGCGGCCCTTACCCGCCGTGTAGTCGCCTGCGAAGAACAGGCCATGCTCCGCGCCAACACGGTTGAGCACGCCGAAGTCCGCGACGGACGTGGGCTGGGCGTAACGCCAGCCCTGCCGGTCGCACCACAGCGGGTCGCACAGATCTTCGCCAAGCAGCGCGCTGACAAGCTCTGTCACCTGCGGCGCAAGTTCCTCGACCGGCACGTCCCAATGATCGAGGCTCCACTGCGGAGCCATTTGCGCGATGAGCAGGCTACTGTCTGCCGGGCAGCGCTCCGGCCCCTTGGCGTGCTCCAGCGCCAGCCAGGCAATCGCATGTTTGCGGTCAGTGTTGATCAGCGCGTAGAAGGGCCGCTCGATCTGGCGGTGGTACGGCAGCGCAAACGACAGGCAGCGCGTGTATGCCGCCTTCTCAAGTTCGCCGGTGAGCGCCTCTTTCACGCCATCAGGCAGGCCGCTGTCGGCCACGATCGCGCTGGTTTGCGGCGCGGGCGGCGTGAGGAGCACCATGTCGGCCTCATCGACAGCTTGATTATCCGTGTCAAATAGTTGGTATGTTTCCGACGAACGACGAACGACGAACGACGAAGTTCGTCCTTCGTCATTGGCCCTTCGTCGCAGCGATGCAACTCGCTGGGCGCGCCGCACGTCCACACCTTCGCCAAGCAGTTTGCCGAGACGGTTCAAGCCGTCGCCGTAAATCCACTTGTGCTCGCGGTTATACTCGTCCTCGCCCGCACTGATGGTGTTTGCGGCATCGAACGTCCAGATCGGCAGCGTCACGTCGCGCAGTTGGTCGGTTGGCAGGTTGTGGAGCATGAACTGCTCGACCTCCGGCGATGGCTTGATGTTTTGCGCGCCATGGTCGAACACAAAACCATCGCGGCGACGTGTCGCCACCCGCCCGCCGTAACCGCGACTCTTTTCGTAAACGGTAATCTCAAGCTCCGGGCGAAGCTGCTGGATTTTTCGGGCGGCGGCGAGTCCAGCCATGCCCGCGCCGATAATGGCAAGTTTCACGGTTCTCCTTATCTCTGTGTACTCTGTGGCTGAACAATCAGATTGTAGCGAAATACCAGCATGTCACGAATCTGGATGCCGTGATCGAACAGCGGCTCGCGGTAGTAGCGAAAATAATCGTGGCGAATCTGGTCCATGCGGAAGCCACATTTCTGGTAAAACGCAATGTTGCCGATGCTGGCGTTAGGCGTGCCAACCAGCACGGCATGCTTGCCGCGCCGCCGGGCTTCCTCGACGATCCATGCGACGATCTGCTTGCCGATGCCCTGGCCTTGCCGCGCCGGCGCAACCGCCAACTCCTCGATCTCGCACGGATCGCCGCGCCACTGCATGGACACCGCGCCAACCAGCGCGCCCGCCTCGTCCTCCACGCGGTACGCCGCGTCGCTCAGGTGCGCGAGACCCCAGCGCAGCGCCCGCTCAGACGGCTCGGCCAGCACCAGCAATGGAATAAGTTCTTCAAGATTGGTCGGCGGTACCTCGCGAATGGTTATCATGTGCGTAAGACATGCCCTGTATATTCTTAGCTGCGCAGCAACATGCGCTCGACAGACGTGAGCAATTCGACAAGATCGAACGGCTTTGCCAGGAAACCGTCTGCATCAACTTCCTGCGCCCAGCGGCGCGCGTCCTGCGCGGCGGTCATCACCAGAATGGGAAGTTTCAGCCCTTGTTCTCGCAATTTCCGCGCCAGACCCCATCCATCCAGCACCGGCATGCGCATGTCCAGGAGCACCAGTGAAGGGCGCTTCTGATCGATATGCGCCAGCGCTTCCTGCCCGTTGTGCGCTGTTTCCACCACATAGCCTTCAAAGGTAAGAATCTCGGTGACAGTTTCAAGAATAGATGGGTCGTCATCGACCACTAAAATGGGATGCTCAATGGTCATTACCACCTTCTTCCACGCCAGACGGAAGCATCACATGCATGGTCGTGCCACGATATGGATTGCGCGTGGCCCAGATACGCCCGCCATGCTGCTCAACGATCCCACGACAAATAAATAATCCTAGCCCCATGCCCATAAAACGCTTGTCCTCGACATTTTTGCCGCGATAGAAGCGGTCGAAGACATGCGGAAGATCCTCGGCAGGTATGCCAATGCCAGTATCGCAAACCAGCAGATGCGCCTGCCCATGTTCAGACAGCACCTGCACGCGCACCTCGCCGCCATCCGGGCTGTATTTTACGGCATTTTCAACAAGATTTTCGATCAGCTGACTCATACGATTGCGATCGTAGATGCCGATCACCGGCCCATCCGAGTCAACGATACAGGAGTGTTCATTTGCGCCATGGTGCGCGCACGTTTCGCGCACCAGTTCGACCAAGTCCGTTTGCTCGCGCTGACCGAGGAGCATGCCCTGCTCGGCGCGCATGGCATCAAGGAGTTCAAGAACCAGGTTTTTGAGGCGCTGTCCTTCTTTAACTAAGCGCTGAATAGATTGCAGATCCGGCGGGGCTTCGGGATGGCGCAATGTGCGGCGCTCCAATAGCTGCGCCTGGGCGATCAGTGTCGTGAGCGGGGTCTTCAGGTCATGCGCCGCCGCCGAGAGAAAATCATCTTTCATGCGGGTGGCTTCCTCGCGCGCGCGCACGCGGGCCGCCTCATCAATCAATGCGCGGCTTTCCAGGATAACGGCAGCCTGATCGGCCAGCAGTTGCACGAGCGAGAGATCATCCTCGACAAACACCGGCGTGCGCGGCGCGTAAACGGAGAGCACCCCAAGTGTCCTGTCTCCTGCAATAATCGGCGCGATCATGAGCGACGTCACTTCAGCCATGCGATTCTGCGGGCGCGGCGTTTCATCATCGTAGGTGTATTTTGGCACAAAAACAGGGCGCTTGGTGGCAAATGCCTGGCCAGCAGGTGAGCCGCGCGCGACATCAAGGTCAAATACCCTCCCATCGTCAAGCACAAAACGAAGCACCTTGTCATCCGGGTTCCACAAACCAACCCGAGCATTCGGCGCGCCAAGCGAACTGGACGCGCCCTCCTCTAACTTTTGGAGAATCGACGCTGTATCGGGCAGGCGCGGCAAACTGGCGGCGCGCCCCAGGAACGCGCGCAGTTCCGGCTCCTGCCAGGCGCGGCGCAGGAAAACTGGTGGAGCAAAACCGAGGTAATAACTAATGCCTGACGCGAGCGACACAAGACCAGAGAAAATCATGACCGTATCGGCCAGCGCCGGTGCTACAAGCTGTACGTCAGCCAGCAGAAACAGCGACACCAACAGAATGGTGCCGGTGGCAACCGCAACCATCCGCCGCTGCGTGACGCCGTTGGCCTGCCATGCGGCGCGGATGAAGGCAATTGCACAATAAATAAGCAGCAGCACGAGGTAGGCGAGCATGAGAAAGTTCAGCCAGCCGGGGTATGGCGCAACGTAGAGCACGCCGGCGACGACCAACAGGAAGAGCGTCAGTTCAGCGCCGCGCTTCAGCCAGAAGGGAACAAACGAAAAATCGTCGACGAGCCGTAGCAACAGGTAGGGCAGCGTCAGCAGCAGGGCCACTGTTACAGGAACAACATAGCCGGTCGTCGATAACCAGCCCGCCAATTCACTGGTGCTGATGGCGATGATGAGCGCAGTCGTCGTAAAAAAGAGTGCAATATCAAAGTTTGCATCCAACGGCTGACGCACAGCCTGAATAGCAACGTTGAAGAAGATGAAAAGGTAAAATGCCCACGTGATGTATTGAATGAGTTGTTGTGCGGACATGGTCGTTTATTCCAGTGCGTAATAGAATATCAGCAGTGAAGGAACAAAGAGCGTCGCGGACGGTTGCTCATCACAACACACCTTGCGAGCCAAACGAACCGGGCGCTATGCCAGCAGCATTGTAGCATAGCGCCCATGGGTGTTCAATTGCAGTACTGTCACAATCGCTTGCGGAACGATGATATTTGCCTGCCTTGCATGAGTTTATGATAATTTCAGCAACGCGTGCACATCCTCGATATTCTCATACGGCCCGATGACGGCCAGGTGCATGGCGTCCTCGCGCAGCACCCGCTCGGCCACGCGCTGCACATCCGCGCGCGTGACGGCCTCCACCTCGGCAACCACCTGCTCGACCGGAATGACGTGGCCGTAGCGCAGCATCTGCGAGCCATTGCGGGCCGCGACCGACCATGTATCCTCGAATGACAGCAGGATGCCGCCTTTGACCTGCTCCTTGATGCGCTGCAATTCCTCGTCGGTGATGCCTTCGTGCAGCACATTGCGCAGTTGCTCCAGCGTCGCCGCGATGCACTCGTGGAGGCGCTCCGGCTCTACGCTGCCGTACACAATCCACTTGCCCGCGTCATGGTGCTCGCGGGCGTACGAACCGACGGTGTAGGCCAGCCCGCGCTCCTCGCGAATCTCCTGAAACAGCCGCGACGACATGCCGCCGCCCAGCACGGTGTCGAACACATGCATGGCCCGCCGGTCAGGATCGCCCTGGCCGATGCCGGGGAAGCCGAGCGCCCAGTTGCCCTGGCCGCTGTCGTCCGAAAGCAGGTGGGCCTGCGGGCCGAGTTGCGGCGGCAGACTTGGCTGGAACATGCCCGGCGTGCCGTTCGGAAGCTGTGCGAATGCCTGCTCGATCTTCGGCAAAATCTCGTCGGCGCGAACGTTGCCAGCCACTGAAATAATAACGTTGTGCGGCGTGTAGTAGCGCTGCCAGTGGGCGCGAATGGCTTCTTCTGTAATCGCCGCGACCGACTCCTCGTCGCCCGCCACATCGCGGCCCATCGGCTGGTCGCCCCACATCTCGCTGTCGAGCAGCACATGAACGAGGTCGGACGGCATATCTGCCGTTTCGCGCAGCTCCTCGGTGATCACGCGCCGCTCCTTTTCCACATCCTTCGGGTTGAAGCAGGGGTGCAGCAGCATGTCGGACAGCACATCCAGCGCGCGGTCAAAATGAATATCGGCCACCTTGGCGTAGTACACGGTCGAGTCGAAATCGGTGTAGGCATCGAGCGCGCCGCCGATGCCTTCGATTGCGTCAGAAATCAGTTTCGGCGTGGGGCGGCGCGCGCTGCCCTTGAACAGCATGTGTTCGATGAAATGCGAGATGCCGCAGGTCGGGGGCGTTTCGTAGCCGGAGCCGACGCCGACGAAGCAGCCAAGCGAGACGGAATGCGTGTACGGTCGTTCCTCGATCAGCACGCGCAGACCATACGGAAGGGTATATATTTGAAGCATGAAAATTGTTTATATCCTAAAAACATGTATCCAGACCATCTATTATACCATCCAGCCGCTGATGACGATATGACGGACCATCCAGACGTTTCTTGCCACAAAGATCACAGAGGCCACAGAGGGAAATATTCAACATACCTTTGTGATCTCGGTGGCAGAAAATAATCCTTTTGAACAGGTATGATTATGTATTTATGAAACACCGTAAGCCCGGCAAATCAGGTATAATGCCTTTCATTATTGGAACAGATGAGCAAGGAAACCCATGGATCGGATTTTTGTCGCGCTCGATGTCGAGACGACCGGCCTGGAAGCGGGCGTTGACGAAGTTATCGAGATTGCTGCGGTGAAGTTCCGCGACGACGAAGTGCTGGAAACCTTTCAGCAACTCGTCAAGCCGCGCCACTCGTTGCCGCTTAAAATAGCGCGCCTGACCGGCATCACCGACGAGATGCTGGCCGACGCGCCGCGCTTTTCCGCCGTCGCACCATCATTTGCGACGTTCGTGAAAAGCTACCCGGTTGTCGGCCATTCGGTCGGCTTTGATCTGCGCATGCTTCAGGCGCAGGGCATGCGCTTTCCGCAGCAGTCCTACGACACGTTCGAGATGGCGACGCTGCTCATGCCCGAAGCGCCTTCCTACAGCCTCAGCACGCTGGCCTCGATGCTCGGCATTGTGCATAACGAAGCGCACCGCGCGCTGGCCGATTCCGACGCGACGCGCCAGGTGTTCATGCACATGGTCCGGCGCATCGAGGCGCTCAGCTTCAACGAGCTCGGCGAGATCATCAAGCTGACCGGCCAGATTCAGTGGCCGCTGCGCGATTTATTCAGCGAGGTGCAGCGCAGCAAGGCCAAGTTCGCGTTTGTGGACGAAGGACGGACGACGAAGGACGACGATCTTTCTGCTTCGAACGCAAAACTCAGAACTCAGAACTCAGAACTACTTCCCCTCAAGCCAACCGGCAACGCCGCGCCGCTCGATGTGCAGGCGGTGCAGCAGTTCTTCGCGCCCACCGGCGCGCTCGGCCAGGCGTTTCATGGTTACGAACAGCGCCCGCAGCAGGTCAGCATGGCTGAAGAAGTGGCGAACGCGCTCAATAGCGGCGGCAGGCTCATGGTTGAGGCTGGCACCGGCGTCGGCAAGTCGATGGCCTACTTGGTGCCGTCGGCCATGTACGCGGCCCAACGCGGCGAGCGCGTGGTTGTTTCGACCAACACGATCAACCTTCAGGATCAATTATTTTTCAAAGATATTCCTGATTTGCAGAAGATCATGGGCGGTCGCCAGAGCGACGATCCAGCCGCCGAGGAGCAGCCGTTCACTGCCGCGCTGCTGAAAGGACGCGGCAATTATCTGTGTCTGCAACGTTATAAACAACTCCGCCGCAGCGAGCGGCTGACGGAGGAAGAAGTTCGCACACTGCTCAAGGTGCAACTCTGGATGCCGACCACAACCACCGGCGACAAGGCCGAACTGATGCTCATGGAGCGCGAGAACGCCGCGTGGGGCAAGATTAACGTCACGCCGGACACATGCACCGGCGCGCGCTGCCCCGATTTTCGCGAGTGCTACTTTTTTCAGGCGCGCCGTAAAGCCGAGGCGGCGCACATTGTCGTGGTCAACCATGCGCTGCTGCTGGCTGATCTGGCGAGCGAGGCCAACGTGCTGCCGCCGTACGATCATCTGGTGATCGACGAGGCGCACAATCTGGAAGATGTTGCGACCGATCAGCTCGGCTTTGAGCTTGATCAGGCCCGGCTGCTCGATTTTCTCGATAGCCTGTTCCAGACCGGCGGCGCAAGCACGACCGACGGCTTGTTCGCGCGCCTGCCGAATCATTTCCGCGAAAGCGCCGCGACGCAGGGCGACATGGACAAAGCCAGCGAGATTGCCCGCGCCATGGGGCCGGCGGTCACGCGCGCCCGCGAGCGCGTGTACGACTGCTTCAACCGCCTGATGGCGTTCATGACCCGCGAGGCCGAGGTGTCGGTCTACGATCCGCGCCTGCGCCTGACGGCCAAAGTGCGCAACACGCCGGCATGGAATGAAGTCGAGCAGGCATGGGAAAATCTTGATCTGCAACTGCTGGAAATTGGGCGCGGGCTGGGCAAACTTGAAGAATTGCTGGTCAACCTGAAGGATGCCGAGCTACTGGAGTACGACACGCTGCTGCTGCGCGTGCAGATGCTCAGGCGCTTCGCGGGCGAGGTGCGGATCAATATCGGCTATGTCATCACCGGTAGCGAGGAAAAGCAGATCACGTGGCTGACCTACGACCGGCAGCGCGAAACCGTGGCGCTGCATGCCGCGCCGCTGTCGGTCGCGGAACTGCTGCAAGCCAACCTGTTTTCGCAGAAAGCGACGGCGGTGCTCGCGTCGGCCACGCTGAGCGTCAACAATTCGTTCGAGTACGTCGAGCAGCGGATCGGGCTGGAGCAGCCAACCGAGCGCCACCTCGACTCGCCGTTTGATTACACGCAGCAGGCGCTGATCTATTTGCCCAACGACATGCCGGAGCCAAACCACAACGGCTACCAGCGGGCGCTGGAAAATACCTTGATCGAGTTGTGCGCCGCGACTGAGGGCCGGGCGCTGGTGCTGTTCACCGCCAACAACGCCCTTCGGCAAACCTACCGCGCCATCCAGGAGCCACTGGAAGATCAGGGCATCGCCGTGCTGGGCCAGGGCATCGACGGTTCGCGGCGCTCGCTGATTCAGCGTTTCAAGGAGTTTCCGCGCACGGTGCTGCTCGGCACGACCAGCTTCTGGGAGGGCGTGGACGTGGTGGGCGACGCGCTGTCGGTGCTGGTGATCGCCAAGCTGCCGTTCAGCGTGCCGAACGATCCGGTGTTTGCGGCCCGCTCGGAAGGCTTCCAGGATGCTTTTCATGATTATTCCGTGCCGCAGGCGATCCTGCGCTTTAAGCAGGGCTTCGGGCGGCTGATTCGCTCGCGCAACGACCGTGGCATCGTCGTGGTGCTCGACAAGCGGGTGCTGTCGAAGAAGTACGGCCAGCAGTTTCTCGATTCACTGCCAGAAACGCTGGTGCGCTCCGGCTCGACCAGGCATTTGCCTGCGCTGGCAGCGCGCTTTCTCGGTAAGCCGTCGTAAAATCTGGCGGCCTGCCGTCTATAGACCCGCCAGGTTTGAATTAAAACAATGGATGCAAAAACACTTCAGCGCTACATGCCGGTGCTGGTTTCGATCTGCCTGATCGTCGGTCTGGCCGTGCTGCGCAATCGCTCGCGCACGCTGGCAGCGCTGCTCGCAACCATGCCGATCAATCTGCCGCTCGGCTTCTGGATCGTGTACAGCGGCGGCGCAGACCAGTCAGACATGAGTAATTTTGCGCGTTCGGCGCTTGTCGCGCTCGTGCCAACCTTTGTCTGGATTCTGGCGGTCTTGTTTCTGTTGCGGGCGGGCTGGACACTATGGCCCGCCATGCTCGGTGGCTACGTCGCGTGGCTCGTGCTGGTCGGCATCATGTTTGCAGTCGGGTGGCTGCACCTGTGACAGAAGGAAATCTATGCTTTATCTTGTTGCCACCCCGATTGGAAATCTTGGTGATATCTCGCTGCGAGCCTTAGAGGTGCTCCGTGAAGTGGACATGGTCGCCAGCGAGGACACGCGCAAGACCGGCGTGCTGCTCCAGCACTTCGACATCAAGAAGCCGCAACTGTCGTTTCATGAGCACAACGAGCGCCAGTCGGTCGAGCGCATTATTGGGCTGCTGCGGCAGGGCAAGTCGGTCGCGGTGGTCACGGACGCAGGCACGCCCGGTATCGCCGACCCTGGCTACATCGCGGTGCGGCGCGCGCTGGAAGAAGATTTGCCGCTGACCATGATTCCGGGGCCGACCGGCCTGATCATGGCGCTGGTGCTGAGCGGGCTGCCGGTCCACAGCTTCACATTTCGCGGGTTTCCGCCGCGCAAGCCTGGCCCGCGCAAGCGTTTCATCGAGATCGATAAACATGCGCCGCACACCCTGATTTTCTATGAAAGTCCGTACCGGCTGGTGGCGTTCCTCAAGGACGCGCTGGAGGTACTCGGCGACCGTGAAGCTGCGCTCGCCAACGACCTGACCAAGCTGTACGAAAAGGTTGAGCGCGGCAGGCTTTCAGAACTGCTGCAATCGGTGGACGGCAGCAAGCTGAAGGGCGAGTACATCGTCGTCATTGCAGGCATTGGACGCAAGGACACCGCCGATGAAGCGGATGAAGAAGATGCGGGGCAGGTCTGAGACCCGCCCCGCGTAAGATTCGCTTTCGTAATTCCTCTATGCGGCTGCATGCACATGCTGCTCCTGCCCGTTCAGGGCAATACGCAGCGCCTCGCGGCGGTGGCGCGCCACCACGCGGCGATACACTTGCTCGTAGCCATCGGCCATAGCCGTGACCGAGAAGCGCGCCTCGGCATCCTGGCGGCAAATGGAACGGTCAAGCTCCTTGATGCGCGGCACGGCGGCCACGAGGTCATCCACCGTTTCGCCCACCCAGCCAGTGATGCCATTACGTAAAACTTCGGGCACCGAGCCGCGCTTCAACGCCAGCACCGGCGTGCCGCACGCCAGCGACTCGATCATGACCATGCCGAATGGTTCCGGCCAATCGATCGGGAAGGCCAACGCGTATGCGTCTGCCATTAACTCACGCTTCCGCTGTTCGTCAACCTCGCCAAGAAACTCCACCAGCGGATCATCAAGCAGGTGCCTGATCTCGCGATCAAAATACTCCTGATCATAGGGGTCGACTTTGGCCGCTATTTTCAGCGGCATGCCACTACGCCTGGCAATCTCGATCGCCGAATCAACGCGCTTTTCGAGCGCGATGCGCCCCACGAACAGCAGGTATTTGCCCGGTTTTCGGCGGAACGGAAATTCTTCGACCGGCACAGCATTGTACACGTTGCCAACCCAGTTCGGGCGGATCACCTTCAGCGGCGCGCGCTGGCTGCGGCTGATCGAGACCAGCGGGGTCTTGGGAAACTTCTGAAGAATCGGCGGCAAACAATCCAGATCGAGCCGGCCATGGAGCGTCGTCACAATCGGCGCATTGACCAGCTTCGCAAATGGAAAGGGCCAGTAATCGAAGTGGCAATGCATCACATCGAATTCGTTCGCATGGGCAAACACCTCACCCAGCATAGCCAGATGCAATGGAATGGAAACGGTTTTCAGTTCTTCCAGCGTGAAGCGCTGGCGCAAGGATCGCTCAGTCGTCGGAACCAGACGAGCTGATGTCTGCGAATCACCGGAGGCGAACAGGGTCACATCGTGACCGCGCCGAACCAATTCCTCGGTGATGTAGGACACAACCCGCTCTGTGCCACCATAATGTGTGGGCGGGACCGCCTCAAACATCGGGGCGACTTGTGCGATACGCATAGACTTCTCCTTGAGTAATAGACGTTTGGCCCAGTGAGCCACAGGGAATCACCCCGTATCGTACAAACTGCGGCTCAATTTCAAACAGGCCAATGTCTTTCGCGAAGCGCATGGTGAAACGGGCAAGATTGAGGGCAAGGATGGGGTATGTGGCGCAACAATACACATGACTGTAAGCAAAATACGGGCCAATATCGTTTTGTCGCATTGCAATCCGCGCCGTTGCACAATCCTCCATGATCGGCTAAGCTAGGCGACACGTTGTGGACGCCACATGTGCTGGTGCGCTATTTTAAGCGAAGGAGCAAACCATATGAGCGAGCGCGTAGGCTTTATTGGATTGGGCATCATGGGTCGCGGCATGGCCAGCAACCTGCTCAAGGCAGGTTTCGATCTGCGCGTATGGAATCGCACCGCCAGCCGTGCCGACGAACTGGTCAGCACGGGCGCAACGGCAGCCAGCAGCCCTGCCGATCTCGCCGCCAACAGCGATATCATTATTACCTGCGTCAGCGATACGCCCGATGTTGAGGCGGTGATTCTCGGCGATGACGGCGTGATCAATGGCGTCAAGGACGGCGCGCTGGTGATCGACATGAGCACGATCAGCCCGCAAACCACCCGCGAGATCGCCGACGCACTGCAAAAGCGCGGCGTTGCCATGCTGGATGCGCCGGTCAGTGGCGGCAGCGAGGGCGCGGCGAAAGGCACGCTGAGCATCATGGTCGGCGGCGACGCAGCCCAGGTCGAGCGCGCGATGCCCGTGTTCCAGGCCATGGGCAAGACGATTACCCACGTTGGCGAGATCGGCGCGGGCCAGACGGTGAAACTGGTCAATCAGATTCTGGTGGTCGGCTCGATGATGTCCATGGGCGAGGCGCTGCTGTTCGCGCAGGCGGGCGGCGTGGACCTTGAAAAGGCGCTGGCAGCGGTGTCAGGCGGCGCGGGCGGCAGCTGGACGCTGAGCAACCGTGGGCCGCAGGTGATCAAGCGCGACTGGCGGCCCGGCTTCATGATCGACCTGCAAACCAAAGATATTCGGCTGGTGATGGAGGCCGCTGACAAGGATGGCGTGCCGCTGCCGAGCACAGCGCTTATTTTTCAATTCTATCGCACGCTCCAGGCGCAAGGCCTTGGCAAAGAGGGCAACCACGCGCTGATCAAGGCGCTGGAGAAGCTGAGCGGCATCACCGTCGGCGAAGAAAGCTGATGATTCACCACTGAGGCATGAAATCACCACCAAGGCACAGAGGACACCGAGATATTTTAATACCCTTTCTTGGTGTCCTTCGTGTCTTGGTGGTGAATAAGCTCCGATCATAACCTGCGGTATAATGGCGTTGGAGCGCGCACAATGACCATTCAGGAACATGATGTGAATACGATTGGCGAACGGCTGGCAGCGGTGCAGGAGCGCATCGCGGCGGCGGCTCGGCAGGCCGGGCGCGACCCCGGCGACGTGCAACTGATTGCGGTGACCAAAACGCACCCGGCTGATGTGGTGCGGAGCGCGTTTGCGGGCGGCTGCCGGGTCTTCGGCGAGAACCGCGTGCAGGAGGCGGAAGGCAAAATCGACGCGCTGGCCGATGTGCGCGCCAGTGTGCAATGGCACCTGATCGGCCATTTGCAGCGCAACAAAGCCAAGAAGGCGGCGGCACTGTTCGATCTGGTGCATTCGCTCGATAGCCTGTCACTGGCGCAGACGCTTGACCGCCATGCCGCCACTGCCGGTCGCCGCCTGCCGGTGCTGCTACAAGTCAACATGTCCGGCGAAGCAAACAAAGAGGGCTTTGCGCTGGCGGGCTGGCAAGACGATCATGCGGTGCTCGACCGCTTTGTGGCCGATGTGGAGCAGATTGTGGCGCTGCCCCACCTGGACGTGCAAGGTCTCATGACGGTTGCGCCATGGAGCGACGACCCCGGCGTCGTGCAGCCGGTGTTCCGCGCCACACGGCTGCTGCGCGATGAATTAGCGCGCCGCTTCTCATCAACCGATTGGCGGCACCTTTCCATGGGCATGACCGGCGATTTCGAGCTTGCCATCGTTGAGGGCGCGACGCTGGTGCGGATCGGGCGGGCGATTTTCGGCGAACGGGATAAACGTGACAAGATGACACGGTGACAAGATGATGGATCAGAACAAAGAACAAAAAATATAGAACAACATACATTGTCAGTATTCTTTGTTCTTTGTTCTTTGTTCTTTGTCCTTTGTTCTTCCTATGGCAGACGAACGCGACATCCAAATTGTTGTTGACGACGTGCGGGAGCGGCTGGCGCAGAGCGAGCCGGAGCAAGCCGCTGAACTCGTCGCGGCGCTGCACCCCGCCGACGGCGCTGCCGTGCTGGAAGAATTGACGGCCAATGAACAACTCGCCGTGTTCCGCGCCCTCAGCGACGAGCAGGCCGCCGATGTGCTGGCCTGGCTCGATGAGGATGATCAGAGCGAAATCGCCGCCGCGCTGCCCACCGCCGAATTATCGGACATCCTCGACCAGATGGAGCCGGACGATGCCGCCGACGTGTTGGGCGAACTCACTGACGAGCAGGCGCAGGCCGCGCTGGCTGAGATGGAGGAGGCCGAGCATGTCGAGGATCTGCTGGAGCATCCCGAAGACAGCGCGGGCGGCATCATGCTGCCGCATGTCGTCGCGCTGCGAGCCGACAGCACCGCCCAGGAAGCCATCGCGCTGCTGCGCCGCGTCAAGCCCGCCGACGAAAGCGCTTATTATCTGTTTGTCACCGATGAGGCCGGGCGGCTGATTGGCGTGCTGAGTCTGCGCCAACTCGTGATTGCCAATCCCACCACCCGGCTGCGCGAGATCATGAACCCGAACGTGATCAGCGTTTCGGTAGGAGCCGATCAGGAAGAAGCGGCGCGGCAGTTTGAGCGCTACGGCCTGCTGGCGCTGCCGACCGTGGACGAACAGGGGCGGCTGGTCGGCGTCATCACTGCCGACGACATCATCGACGTCATTCAGGCAGAGGCGACCGAGGATATTTACCGGCTGGCGGGCCTGGATGAAGAAGCAAGTGTCGAAGGTTCGATCTTTGCGGCGTCGCGGCGGCGGTTGTTCTGGCTGCTGGTCAATCTGCCGACCGCCATGCTGGCGGCGGGCGTCGTGACGGCGTTTCAAGGCACGATTGATAAAGTTGGCGTGTTGGCCGTGTTTATGCCAGTAATTGCGGGCATGGGCGGCAACGCCGGCATCCAGACGCTCACGCTGATCGTACGCTCGATTGCGCTGGGCGAAGTGGATCTACGCGACTCGTGGCGGGCGCTGGCGCGCGAAGGGCTGATCGGCATCGTGAACGGCATCTGCTTCGGCATGGTAGTCGGCCTGATCGGCGCGCTGTGGAAAGGGCTGCCGATCCTTGGTCTGGTGGCGGGCGTGGCCATGCTGGCGAACATGATTGCGGCGGCGGTGGCAGGCACGCTGGTGCCGCTCACGCTCAAGCTGTTCGGTGCCGATCCGGCGCTGGCGTCGGGCGTGATCGTCACCACATTCACCGATGTGACCGGCTACGGCTGCTATCTTGGGCTGGCGACGCTGCTGTTGCAGTTCTTTCCAAGGTGACGTATCAGAACAAAGAACAAAGCGTAGAGAACAAATTCGTTGTCAACTTGGTGTGCTTTGTTCTATTGTCAGTGTTCTTTGTTCTTTGTCCTTTGTTCTTTGTCCTTTGTTCTTTGTTCTACAATAAAGGAGGCACTTCTTGAGTATTCTGGTAGACAGCAACACCCGCTTGCTGGTGCAGGGCATCACCGGGCGCGAAGGATCGTTTCATACGCGCCAGATGATGACCTACGGCACGAATATCGTTGCCGGTCAGACACCAGGCAAGGGTGGACAGACGTTTGATGAGCGCGTGCCGATCTTCAACACGGTCGAGGAAGCGGTGCGCGAAACCGGCGCAAATGTCTCGGTGATCTACGTGCCAGCGCCACTCAACGCCGCCGACTCGGTGCGTGAGGCCGCCGCGGCAGGTATTCCGCTGGTCGTGTGTATCACCGAGGGCATTCCGGCCAACGACATGGTCAGCACGTTTGCGTTCGTCAAGGAGCACGGCGCGCGCCTGATCGGCCCGAACTGCCCCGGCCTGCTGACACCCGGCGAGGCCAAGGTCGGCATTATTCCCGGCAACATCGCCATGCCCGGCCCGGTCGGTGTGGTGTCGAAGTCCGGCACGCTGACCTACGAAGCGGTGGACGCGCTGACGCGCGTTGGCCTCGGGCAAAGCACCATCGTGGGCATCGGCGGCGATCCAATCATCGGCACCTCGTTCGTGGATGTGCTGGCGCTATTCGAGGCCGACCCGCAGACCGAGGCGATTGTGCTGATCGGCGAGATCGGCGGCAGCGCCGAGATCGACGCGGCACACTTCATCAAGAACAACGTTTCCAAGCCGGTGGTCAGCTTCATCGCCGGGCAGACCGCGCCTCCCGGCAAGCGCATGGGCCATGCTGGCGCGATTATCTCCGGCGGCGAAGGCACAGCGCAGGAAAAGATCGCCGCGCTCGAATCAGTTGGCGTCAAGGTGGCGCGGCTGCCGACCGACATCGCGCAGTTGATGAAGGAAAGCATGGGGCGGTAAAAATTATTTGCACCACAGAGGCACAGAGGACACGGAGACCTGCCAAAAGGTTTTGTGTTCTTTGTGTCTTTGTGATTTTTGGGCAATCAGCCGAACACTTGCTCAACCTCGATCTGCACGCCAGCGACATGCTGCACGACCACCGACTCGCCCCGCTCGACGAGCAGCTTCATGCGATAATTATTGCCGCGCGGCTGGGTGTACTGCTCGACGCGATCATGCGCCACATCAACGATCCACACCTCTGGAATGCCAGCGGCGGCATAGCGCGGCAGCTTTTCGTCACGGTCGTAGGCCAGCGACGTATCGGACACTTCGATAACCAGCAGCACGTCATCCGCACCGGGCAACGCATGAGCATAAAAATCATCGCGGTAGGTCAGCAGCGCAATGTCCGGCTGCGGCTCGCTCCAATTGTCAAGTCGAATCGGATTTTGCACGCTGACAATCGCGCTATCGCCAATACTGCGACTCAAAAAAACAGTCAACCGATTAACTATTGCGGCATGGATGGAACCAACAGGACTCATTTCACATACCTCGCCATCGAGCAACTCAAGCCGCTCGTCTTCAGCAAAAATGCCCACCTCGTGCATGCGAGCGTACTCGGCCACGGTGAATTGTTTTCGCGCCGTTGGGCCGCGCGCAGTCTGTTTTTGTGCAATCTGAACAACCATGATGCCCTCGCGTATTGCTTGCCGTTTTGTTGTTAGAAGCATGATACCACACGGCCCAGCGCATCATTTGCAGCCAGGCGGCATGCTGTTATAATTCCTGAAGATAATCCCGCAAACCGCTGTCGCTTTCGGGAATGGTTGAAAGGACGACCGGATGACCACATCTGAGACGCTTGGCCGCACGCCGCTGCATGCCCGCCATGTCGCCATGGGCGCGCGCATGGTGCC
>DASTWM010000515.1:0-3524 GCA_035765855.1 Roseiflexaceae bacterium | reverse complement strand
CCGCGCCAGCCCCAGCGCCAGCGGCCGATCAGCAGCACGCCGAAGATGATCCACGCCACCAGCGACAGGATCGCCGTGTGCGCCTGGTGTTGCGCGTGCAGGTTGTGGACGAACAGCACGCCCGACAGCAGCGTCAGCGTCAGCAGCGCGAAACCTGCGCCGATCAGCTTGAACATCAGCGATTCGGTCTGGGTCAGCGGCGGCAGCGCGCCCGCCCAGGTGCCGAGGCGGCGGGTGCGCAGCGCGCGTTCCTGGGTGGCCAGCAGCAACGCCAGCACCGCCGCGATCGCGAGCAGGCTGTACGCCAACAGCGCAATGATCACGTGCAGCCCGATTTGCCAGTCGATCGGAAACGGCGCGGTGGCCGGCGCCAGGAACTCGTCGATCGCAAGGAACAACCCGGCCAGCGGAAACAGGATGATGCCCAAGGCCGCCACCGGCCGCGCGAGGTTCACGATCAACGTCAGCGCCGCGATCACCGCCGAGACCAGCGACAGCGCGGCATAGAAATGCAAATCCACCGCGCCGCGATGGATGCCGAACAGCACCCCAAAGTGCATCAGCACCGCGATCCCGCCGAGCACCAGCGCCGCACGGCGCGGCATTGCACGGTGGCTCAGCAGCGGACGCGCCAGCGCGGCGGCCGATGCGAAATACAACGCGATCGCGAGGACCGCGAGCAATTCCATCGTGGGAGAGTGGATCGGCATGCGCGGAGTGTCGCATGCGGGGTGTCACGGGTTCCAGCACTGGCTCAGCAACGTTGGCCGGTACCGACCATCAACCAGGATGGATTCAAGTGCTTGATGGCGGCGTCATGGAGTTCCGTCGCCCAGAATTCGCTCTATCGCGGCACACGCAGATCGGCATGGTGCTTGCAGCGACCTTCGACGGATGGGAAGATCACGATGCGTCGCGTTCGCGATGAGGGGAAGCGTGGCGAGGGTAGGCGGCGGGATTGGCACCATGGGCAATGCAAGCCAGAGATTGGTGCAGCAATCTTTGTACGATGCGCGGCTCGCGGCCCGGATTAGATGTCGGTTACGTTCACATCGAACTACAATTGTTGATCTTTAATGAAAGCTCGGTCCCAAGAACTGGTCGAAAAGAGCATTGCAGCGATGGTTTCGGCGATCGAGGTCTATAACAAGCCCGACTTCAAATACCGAGAGGAAACTTTCTCGATTCTTGCCATCAATGCCTGGGAACTTCTCCTAAAGGCAAAATGGCTTAAGGACAACGGCAATAAGATTCGCACGCTCTACGTTACGGAAAAGCGATTGCGTCCCAACGGAAAGCCGTATAAGCATGCCAAGGTAAAGATGACCGGCTCTGGGAATCCATTCACGCACAGCCTAGATTACTTGGCCAAGAGAATGGTAGAGAAGAAGACCTTAGCTGATGCAGCCCACAAGAATATCATCGCCCTCTGCGAGATCAGAGACTCATCGGTTCATTTCTACAATAAGAGTGGAGTATTTGCTGTCCGACTCCAGGAGGTCGGAAGTGCATCCGTTCGAAACTATGCAAAAGCCGCTCAGTCATGGTTCGGCACCGACTTTTCACAATACAACTTCTATCTGATGCCTCTTGCATTCATTAAGCCCCAGCAACCCGCTGATCCAATTCTTTTGAGTAAAGAAGAGAAGAACGTCGCGTCCTTTATTTCGTCGCTCGAAGCCGCGAATGATCCGAAAGCAGACTATGCGGTTTCCGTGAACGTAGAGCTCAAGTTCCTCAAATCCAAAGCGGATGATGCGATCAAGGTTCAGGTCACGAACGACCCGAGCGCTGCGAAAGTTCATCTCACCGAAGATCACTTGAAAGACAAGTATCCCCTTAACTATGCTGCGCTTACTAAAGCATGCTCCAACCGTTACTCCGATTTCGTGCAGAACCAGAAGTACCACGATCTCCGCAAGCCCTTAAAGGCAGACAAGCGATACTGCCACGTCAAGAAGCTTGACCCCGATAATCCCAAGAGTGCCAAGCAGGAGTGGTACAGCCAAGCCGCGTTCAATGTACTGGACAAGCACTACACGATTAAGGGTTAACAATTCATCCAAGCTGACGCCGCTTTGCGGCGCGGCTTAATCCAGGCGCTACCACTGCCAATAAGACTCAGTGCGTCAGAAATAGTTCGCCGATGGTCAGCGCCAGCGGATAGGGCTTGAAGTGGTTGCGGTTGCTCAGGATCACCACGGTGACGCGTTGTTTCGGCCAGCGGATGATCACGTTGCGGAAGCCCTGGCTTTCGCCCGAATGCCACACCGTGTCGCCGCTGAGGCGCCAGCCGAAGCCGTAGTCGGTGTCGGGGTCGGCGATCGGGTCCTTCGGGGTGAATGCCAGCTTGCGTGACTCGGCGTCGAGCAGCTTGTCGGTATAAAGCGCCGCGTCCCACTTCGCAAAATCCTGGATGTTCGAGTAAATGCCGCCGTCGCCGCGGGTGGCGCTGGTGACGCTCTGGTCGGTGCGCGTCCATTTGCCATCGATCAGGCTGTAACCGTAGGCGCGATGGGTTGGCTTCGGGCCGCGGTGGTGTTCGTACATCAGCGTGTGGTCCATGCCCAGCGGCTTGAAGATGCGCTGCTTCATGAAGTCGGCCAGGTCCATGCCCGACACGCGCTGCACGATCAGGCCCAGCAGCACGTAGCCGCCGTTGCTGTAGCGGTGCGCGCTGCCGGGCTGGAAGTAGAGGTGATCCTGCGAGGCGATCATGCGCAGCACGTCGTTGTCGTCGATCTGGGCGGTCTGGCTCGCCGGGATCAGGTCTTCGTAATCGACCAAGCCGCTGGTGTGGGCCAGCAGGTTTTCGATCGTGATCTTGGCGTCGCTGGCGGGAAGCTCGGGCAGGTATTTGCGGATCGGATCAGAGAGTTTCAGTTTGCCGTCCTGCTTCAGCAGCAGGATCGAGGCTGCGGTGAACTGCTTAGTGACCGACGCGAGGCGATAGTTGGTTTCGGGCCCGGCCTTGATGTGTTCTTCCATATTGGCGTAGCCGTAACCGCGTTCGATGACGGCCTTGCCGTCCTTCACCACCAGCAGCGAGGCGCCGGGCACGTCGCCCGTGTAGCGGCTCATCAGCGCATCGATTTGGGACTGTTGTGGCGCCTGCGCGAGGGCCGCTGCAGACAGCCCCAGAAGGGCGAGGAAGACAAACGGTTTGCTCGTCATGATCGAATCTCCGAATCAATCACCAGTTTCAGGTAATCCCGGGGCCGTCATTCCCGCGGAAGCGGGAACCCAGTGACTTTGATCTCAGTCGTTCACCAGCAAAGACACTGGATTGACTCGCGCCATCCATGGCACTCGCCCTTCGGGCCGCCTGCGGCGTTCGCGTTTGCAATCCTGCAAACGCAGTCGGGTTCCGCCGCGATGAAGCTGCGGCGGCCCCGGAATGACGACAAAAATAATCGGATCTTCCCCCTAATGTACGGGGACGTCATAAAGCGTGGTCGGCTGCGGGTGCATGGTGAAGGTGTAGTGCCACCATTCCGCCGCGTAGTTTTCGAAACCCTGCGCGG
>DASTWM010000514.1:0-3365 GCA_035765855.1 Roseiflexaceae bacterium | reverse complement strand
ATCGCCTGGCCTATGGGCATGCCGCTGCGCGAGGATGGCGCGGCTGAGGTATGCGTTCCGTTTGCGCCAGTGGTGCTGATTGCGGGAGTCGAGCGCCCAGGCCATGACTCGTTGGCGCAGCGGCGCGATGGCGGCAGCGCCGAGCGGGTATTCGTCGGGCGCGTTGGTAATTGTCCAGAGTAGCATGTCCATGCGATGCCGCCCATAAAGATCGGGAAAGGCGGCCTGAAGATCGGGGCGACGCTGATAGATGCAGGCAACGAGATTTGTCAATGTGGGAACACCGTTCTCTGGCGCTGAGTCGCGCATGTCGGGACGCGCGGCCCACGCGGCGAGCGACTGGCGCAGCGGCGCGACGTAGGCAGCGTCGAGGTGATACTCCTGCGGAGCGGTTGTCACAGTCCACATGAGAACGTCAAGGCGGTGCTGGCCGTACAGATCAGGGAAGGCGGCCTGAAGATCAGGTCGCTGGTTGTAGAAGCAGGCCGCCAGATTTGTTATCAGCGGCAGGTCGGCATGCAAAGCTGTATCATGGGCGTCCGGCTGCGCGGCCCATGCAACGAGCGATCGGTGCAACGGCGCGATGTATTCGTCCTCCAGTTCGTATTCCTGCGCGGCATGCGCGACGATCCAGAACAGCGCGTCAATGCGATCCTGCCCGTATAAATCAGGAAAGGCCGCGCGCACATCCAGCCGCGTTTGCCAGATAAAGGCCGCAAGGTTGGTGACGAGCGGCAGGTTGGCATCGGCAGGCGCGTTGAGCCACTTGTGAAATGCGCTTGTTCTGGTCGCCTCCGGCCACATGCGCTGCGCATCGGCGGAGTCGAACGACAGGAAAATTGTTTTCAACAGCGAGGTTGTGGCAGAACTGTGGCCGCATTGATCCAGAAACGCGGCCTTGGGCGTCAGCCGCCTGGGTGTCGCTGCACGCCATGAATCTTCAGCATCCAGCGTATAGCCGAGCGCCGCGAACTGCGCCGGGTACGGCTCGGTCGTGCGCAGCAGATCGACAATCGTTGCCGGCAACACGTCGCGCCAGCCGCCCGTTCCGCCTTTGCGATAAAAGGAGCGATCCTCGAACGCCAGCGAGCGCATCACATTGATGTCGCAGCGCTCGACCGCCCGCTCGACGGCATCGCGCGACACGGGAATAATTGTGTCGGTGAGCGCGGCGAGCGTGTCCACCGGATTGTAATACAGTTCCTCGTAGCGCACCGCGCGCGTTATGCCGGTCGCCATCCAATCCACCGAAACGCCAAGAATATCCTTGAACACTGTGTGAACCACAGCGCGTACCGGCTCGCCGAATGTGCCGTCATCATCGGCCAGCGCGCCAAGCTGGTAGAAGTTGAAGCGGCCACGCAGCGAGCGGACATGATGATACAGCGAGATCAATACATCGCCCGGATGCCGGATCGTCGTCACCAGCACCGCCTTGTGCTGCATGGCCCAGTCGCGCAGCGCAGGCTCCGGCGTGTAGTGCTGGTGCGCGATCCAGCGCTCACCATGGGCGTTCGCCTGGCCGGAATCGAAGGGAAAATCGAGTTTCGCTGTCGGCAGATCGTAGATGGCTGCCAGCAAATGCCGGAGCCATGTATTGCCCGTTTTGGGCGTGCTGACAATCAGGATTTTGAGCGTTTCGGGTGTGTATATTTGGTGTTGGTCAGGTGCTTGCATGATCCCTGCCTGTTGTTTGTCGTTCGATGCACTATGGCGTCTATCATCCATGACAAGCAGGTTTTCGGCAAATGAAATCGGCATCCCTGGTGGATGCCGATCCCGTAAATGATAGAAATGCTTAGGGCGTTATCGTCACGGTCGCAGTGGCGACGGTTGTTCCCACAAAGGACGACGACTCAAGCTCGGCGGCGGTGGTGTACACGCCCGCTGTCATGGCGCGCGCCTGGTAGCTGAAGGCATGGCTGTGGTGTATTTCCGGCGCGGTGCTGACGGCCAGAACGTCGCCTTCTTTCGGCGGCCTGCCGGTACCTTTCGCGCCGTCGCCACTCGCTGTGTCAACATACACGTTGGTGCCGGCTGTGCCGTCGGCATTTTCGCCGCCAACCGTCAGCTTATCCTCGGTGGGCGTGTTTGGGCCATAGACCATGAACATGCGGTCGCCGCCGCCCTCGATCCAGACCTGGAAAGTGTGGGCGGTTCCGGCAGAATCCGCGCCGTAACGGGCAACGCCGGTCCATTCTGCCACGAACCATGTCGATGAGTCAGAACTGAACGTGACATACGCTGCCGACCAGGTGCCTGCGCCTGCATCATTGGGCGCGGTGCCGTCAAGATCGAGATCGGTCCAGTACGGCGCAACCACGTTGTTTGGCACGGTCGGGTCGGGGAAGCGCTGATTGATCGGGCGAATTGGCGTGTTACTGCCAATGCCGAGGTAGCCATTCGTCGTCATGGTCACACGGTCATACGTTTTGCTGCCGAAGGTGAACGGCGGTGTAATGTACGTAATCGCGTCGTCGTCGCATGAGGTAGAGCAGGGGTTTGGCGGAATGCCCAGGCTGGCGAGCGGCAGATACCCGGTTATCAGGTCGTTCGTGTTGGTTACGACGTTGACCGCAACCGGAGTGACGCCAGAGATTGTGCCTGTGTAGCTCAGTGCGTTGGTCGCCGGGTCGAGATTCGCGCCCGTCACGGTGTCGCTCAGCACCTGAAGCGCGGGCGGCATGACATCGCGGACTCGAACATCGCCATCGGCGCTGCCGTTGTTGGTCGCCGTGACGGTACAGGTATTGTTTTCTCCGACCGCAATTGTCGCCGGTTCGCAGCGCTTCGCCAACGCGAGCGGCGGCTGGCGCTTCACGAAGCTGATCGGCATGTGGACGGTGCGGTCGCCGCTGCGGAGCAACACATGCGCGAAATAGGTGCCGTCCGGCATGCCGCTGGCGTCAATCGTAACCGTGAAGCGTTGCTCGCCGCCCGCCGGAACGGTGAAGCTTGGCGGCTCCACGCTTACGGTAATGCCGCGCGTCACTTCCACGGTCGCTGCCCATGTGCCGGTTTCGGTCAGCGTGCTGTGGGCGGTGCGCTGCACGCTGATCCGATCCGGCATGGCGGGGATCGAGATGCTGGGATAATTGAGATTCGTCAGCTTGTTTGCGCTGTTGACGTAATCCGCCGCGCGCACGTCAAACGTGAGGCCCGGGTCGCCCGCATGCGACAGGTCAATCCTGCCTGATCCCATGTCATACGGATCGGCGGGCGTAGTGCCGTCTTCCTTTACAATGGCTGTGCGGGCCGTCGTCATGAGCGCCGATTTAATCTGGCCGGGCGTCCAGTCGGGATGCAGTGCCTTCAGCAGCGCGCCCGCGCCCGCGACATGCGGAGCCGCCATCGACGTGCCAGCA
>DASTWM010000513.1:0-12267 GCA_035765855.1 Roseiflexaceae bacterium | reverse complement strand
ACCGACGAGGAAGTGCTACAGGTCGCGCGGCAGATTGGCAACGGCGACTGGCTGGCGGGCTTGCCGAATGGCCTTGCGACCGAGGTCGGCGAGCGCGGCGGCAGCCTTTCCATGGGCCAGCGCCAGATCGTCGCGCTGGCGCGCGTGCTGCTGCAGAATCCTTCGATCGTCATTCTTGACGAGGCGACCGCCAGCATTGACCCGCTGACCGAGACGCTGATTCAAGAAGGACTCGACACGGTGTTGCAGGGCCGTACGTCGATTGTGATCGCGCACCGGCTTTCGACCATTCGCCATGCCGACCGCATCATTGTGCTGCGAAAGGGCGCAATCATCGAGCAGGGAACGCACGACGAACTGCTGGAGCGCGGCGGCCATTACGCCGAGCTGTACAACACGTACTTCCGCCACCAGAGCATTGAATACATTGAGAACATGGGACTGCTGGCAGCGGATTAGCGTTTACCACAACGAGACAAAGAACACGAACGTACTTACTTCGTGTTCTTTGTCTCGTTGTGGTGATATACGTTAGTGGACGAGCCGATACCCCTGGCCGCGCTGCGCCTCGATCCGGCATGTTTGATCCAGCCCTTCCAGACGGCGGCGCAAGTGCGAGATATGAAAGCGTAGTCGCCCTGGCTGCGTGTCAGCGTCCCAGAGTTCCTGCTGCAAAAGCTCGGCTGGCACAAACGCGCCGTCATGCTGCTGAAGCACGGCAAGTAGCCGCAATTCCGTTGGTGATAGCGGGAAGTGGCGCAGCGACGTGGTCGGCGGGCGTGTGGGCGTAGCGGCACTTGCAGCAGCCGACAGCGCCGCGCGGCGCAATTTTGCATGCAGACGCGCCCGTAATTCAGACGCCTTCAACGGCCTGCGAACCACATCGTCAACCCCCGCATTCAGCAACCGCACCCGCTCGGCTGCGCGCCGCCCGGCTGCCACCGCGATTAATGGCGCGTGTGTCGCCGTCCGAATGCGCTGGCAACATTCGAGCACCCCGTCACAGCGGCCATCAATATAAATCGCAGCGACATGTTCAGACGATACAATCACGCGCAGCCATTGCTCTGTTGCAGCATGCTGCACCATGTATTCATGACCTAACGCAGCTTCAAGAGTCGGTGCAAAATCGGCATGTGTGCTATGCACGACAATACGTGTCACGAAAGCTCCTTCTTTACTCCGCGTTGTGTATCAGTTCATGCCTGATCCTGATCGCCTTTGACCAGGATCAGGCCTTCCAGATGGGTACATGCTCCAGTTTCGCAGCACGAGGTAAACCGGGAATGAAGACGACCTAAAGAAATGCTAAATACAGGGGCGCTGATGTTTAGCAGTTGCTTAGTTTTGCTTTATCTGTCGCTTAGCAAAGCTGGTTATAGTATGTTCACAGCACAGCGCCACCAGCGATCCTGCTTCATGAGCACGTCACGAGGCTGCTGTACATCAATCAGTCTTTCGCGGAAAGAGGAGGCAGCAGCATGGGCGACATCGGCATTCCTGAACTTCTGATCGTTCTTGCAATTCTGCTGGTTTTGTTTGGTCCGAGTCGGTTATCGGGGCTGGGGCGCGCGCTGGGGCAAAATATTCGCGAATTCCGCAATGGTGTGCGCGATGAAACCCAAAAGACGGAACCGCCCGCAGCGGATCAGTCCGGCCATACCGGTGAACAAAAGGTCATTTAGCTCTTATCGTACACTTATCTCAGGCTCACATGCCTTTCATTTCGGCCCTGTATGATAGAGACAGTTTGAAAAAAGCATATTTGTCGCTGTGAGCACATCTTTTTTTGACCTCAAGGTTCCTCATGTGCCGAAGCAGTCATTCAGACCCTCCTTCATGTGCTCACGCTGTTCCATGTGACTGCTTCCGCACTTTCCTCCTGAAATCCACCAATCGCTGGTGGATTTTTCTTTGCTGTCCGTCACATGCCTGCGCTTTGCTGCACCACCAGATCCTCTGGTTGCACGCTCGTGCGCTCGGCACGCGCAGCCACCACAATGCCGCCCAGCAACAGCACGAACCCGAAAAATTGCCATAGCGCAAAGCCCTCGCGAAAGAGCATGAGTGCCAGCAGCGCCGACCCGATCGGTTCGCCGAGAATCGCCACCGCGACGAAGGTGGCCGACAGGTAGCGCAAGGCCCAGTTAAACGACGTGTGACCGAGCAACTGCGGGCCGAGTGCCAGCCCAAGCAATAACAAGTATGCTGTGAGTGGGTAGCCAAACACGGCGGGTTGGCCGAACGACGCCGGCGCAGCGCCCCACCCGCGCGCCAGCGCGATGGCAAGCAGCACCAGCGCTGCGCTTGAATACACCAGCCAGATGTACGTCAGCGTCGAAAGGCGGCGGCGCAACTCGCGGCCAATCAGGAAGTAGGCCGAGCCTGCCAGCGCGCCCAGCAGCGCCAGCCCGTCGCCCAGCAGCGCATTGCTGGCATGCGCGCCGCTGCCATCGCTCAGGCCAATCAGCAAACTGCCGCCGAACGTCAGCAGGATGCCGATCAGCATGAACTGAGTCAATCGCTCGCGCAGCACCAGCAGCCCAAACAATCCGACCCACAGCGGATTCGTGGCAACCAGCGCCACTGATGAAGCTACCGACGTGTATTCGAGCGACGAAATCCAAAATACGAAATGGAACGCCAGAAACACGCCGGAAACCACGCCCAGCAGCACATCGCTCCTGCCAAGCGCCCGCACTTCGGCTCGCGCGCGCCACAGCATGATCGGCAGCAGAATGATCGCGGCCACCAGCAGCCGCCCGGCCGCAATCGTCGTTGACGACATGCCAAGGCTCTGCGCCAGCCGAATCATGATCGAGGCTGACGCCGTGGCGAAGACGCCGCCAAAAAGCACGCCCAAAAGAATGGATGAACGAGGACGCGCCTCATGGAACGCTGAAAACGGTTGCTGGCTCATACATGCTCCGCCGAATGCCTGCCGTAAGCGTGAATACCAGCGGCATTATACACGGCCCGATGCGTCCATGTTCGTATGCTCATACAAACCTAACATCTTTGTCACATTCATCTGATACCCTGCAATCGCGTGCTTAACAATGGTATAATCGATCACAGAGGCCATACAGTTGAGGCAGTTATGCGTGTTTTAATGGTATCCTGGGAGTTCCCTCCGCACATCATTGGCGGGCTTGGGCGGCATGTGATGTACCTTGCACCAGCGCTCGCACGTCTGGGCATTGAGGTGCATGTACTCACGCCGCAGCGGCGCGGCGGTGCGGCGCACGAGGTTACGCCAGAGGGCGTACACATCCATCGTGTTGCGCCACCGAACGTCGCTGACGATGATCTGGTCGCCTTTACCCACCAGATGAATGCCGTGTTAGAAGTTGCTGCGCATACGTTGCAGCATACACTGGGGCCATTTGACCTTATTCATGCCCACGATTGGCAAGTCGCGGACGTGGGCGTCATGCTCAAGCACGCCTGGCAAATCCCGCTCATCGCGACCATTCACGCGACCGAGCGTGGGCGCGGCC
Source organism: Roseiflexaceae bacterium (assembly GCA_035765855.1). GTDB lineage: Bacteria > Chloroflexota > Chloroflexia > Chloroflexales > Roseiflexaceae > DASTWM01. Next base: position 8,767 of record DASTWM010000513.1, on the reverse strand, counting down.
AGGGCTACATCTGGACGCGCCAGTCCGAGCAGATCAACCATATCGAATGGCAGCTTACCTTTGAGGCATGGCGAGTCATTGTTTGCTCGCACTTCATGGCCGACCAGATGCTTCAGTCTTTTCACACGCCATCGGATAAAATAGATGTGATTCCGAACGGTGTCACCATTCAGCCTTCGCCCTTCGCCAGTGCCGCAGAGCGCGATGCGTTCCGGCACCAGTTTGTGGAAGATGGCGATCCGCTGGTGTTCAACGTCGGGCGCGTGGTGTTTGAAAAGGGCGTGCATATGCTGCTGGAAGCATGGCCGGCCGTGCTCGCGCAGCAGCCCGGTGCGCGGCTGGTGATCGCAGGGAAGGGCGCACAACTCGACCGGCTCAAGGCGCGGGCATGGGAGCTTGGCATCGCCGATCAGGTCCACTTCACCGGCTACATCTCCGATGAAGAGCTTGAGCGGCTCTACCATGTGGCCGATGTGGCCGTGTTTCCGTCGCTGTACGAACCATTCGGCATCGTGGCGCTGGAAGCGATGGCAGCGCACTGCCCGGTGATCGTGACGCAGACCGGCGGCCTGATGGAAGTGGTGCAAATGCACCGCACCGGCCTCACCGTTCCGCCGAATAACCCCGAAGCGCTCACATGGGCCATCCTTCACACTACACAGCACCCTGACTGGACGGCGGCGCGCGTGGAAGACGCCTTTGCGGAAGCGCGCGATACCTTTAGCTGGCAGCGCGTGGCGAGCGAAACTGCTGAGGTGTATCAGCGAACGTATGCAGCATGGCAGCACGACGATTGGGGCAAAGTGCCTGCGTTGGCCTTCAGCTAGCTCAGGCATGCGGCAAGCCGCCGGAACGAATAGCGCAATCTATTTGTGTTCCTGGCAGGCTTGCCGCACCGACTCGGCCAGCGTTGGGTACGGCAGCAACGTGTCTGCTAAGGCGCTGACCGGCAGCCTGTTGCGCATGGCAACCACCAGCGGCGCGATGATTTCGCCGCCCTGCGCCGCCAGCACATGGCCGCCGAGAATCTGCCCGTCGTCGGCAACCAGCACCTTGACCAACCCGTCCGTGCGGCCCATCGTCATCGCGCGGTCGTTTTGCTTCATGGGGCTGCGCACCACGCAGTATGGCACGCCATCCTGCCTGAGTTCGTCCTCAGTTCTGCCGACATGCGCCAGTTCCGGGTCGGTATACGTCGCCCATGGCACGGCATAGCTGTTGAACGGGCGTGGCTGCTCCGCGAAGGCATTCTGCGCCACCAACTCGCCCTGCGCCTCTGCGACATGCGTGAATGGGTACTGATCGGCAATATCTCCGGCGGCCCAGATGTGCGGCACGTTGGTGCGCAGATACTCGTCAACCTCGATGCCCTTCTTCGTGGCCTTCACACCCGCCGCTTCGAGATTGAGCGCTGCGAGATTGGGACGGCGGCCAAGCGCCACAAGAATCTCGTCAACATCGGCACTTAACGTTTCGTCGCCGCGCTTAAAGGTGACGCGCTTGCCAGCCTCGGTCCGCGCGCCGCTGGTGAGTTCCGCGCCAAGTTCAATCCTGATCCCTTCGTTGCGCAGCAGGTCGGCGAGCATGTCGCTCAGTTCGCTGTCTTCGGTGGAAAGCAGCGTGTCGCTCTGCTCCACAATGATGACCTCGACGCCGAAACGGTGAAATAGCTGCGCGAATTCTGAGCCGAGCGGGCCTCCGCCGACCACCGCCAGGCGGCGCGGCAACTTCGGCAGCGACACAGCTTCCACGTTGGTAATAAAACCTGTCTCGCGCAGCCCTTCGATGTCCGGCACCACGGCTTGCATGCCAGCCGCAATGACAATCTGATCGCCGCGCAGCCGTTCGCTGTCGACTTCGACTTCATGCGCCGACACAAAATGCGCTTCGCCAAATCGTACATCGATTCCTTTGTCGCGCACGGATTGGCGCGCTTGCTCGTCCGTGCCGCCCTGCATTTCCTCTAGCACCTTCCGCACCCATGCCTGCACCGCGTCCCAATCCACATCAACGCTGCCGACGCGCAGGCCGTAGCGGTCGGCGTGGCGCGCCCAGTAGCGCAACTGCCCAACATGCAGCAGGGTTTTTGTCGGATCGCAGCCGTAGTTATGGCAGGTGCCGCCGAGCTTGTCGCGCTCAATCAGCGCAACACGGCGGCCTTGTTCGGCAGCGGCGAATGCGGCGCTGCTGCCCGCACTGCCCGCGCCAATAATCACAAAATCATACTGCGCTGTCATCGTATGCTTCTTTCCGTAAGGCATTATTCTTGCCACATGAGCAACAAGAGTTATGCCAGAAGCGTGTGCGAGACGTTTCGGCTGTTCTGTGCGACTTGTACACAACGGCGTTCAAGGAGGGGATGAATATGTCAGGCACCGAACCTACGCTGCCAGACTCCGCGTCTGCCCACAGCCACAACGATCATGACGATCACGACCATGGCGATCACGCCCACGACAGTCATGACGATCATGATCACAGCGACCATATGCATGACGGACATGAGCATGCAGGCGGGTTGCTCGGCTTTGTAGGCGAACTCTTCCATGTGCATGGTCACAGCCACGAAGGCCCGCAGGTCGACAAGGCGCTCACCAGCAGCGAGCAGGGCATCCGCGCCGTCAAAATCTCGCTGATTGGCCTGTTCGCGACGGCGATCTTGCAGGTTGTCATCGTGATATTCAGCGGTAGCGTGGCATTACTGGCCGACACGATTCACAACTTCGCCGACGGGCTGACCGCCATTCCGCTATGGATCGCGTTTTCGCTGAGCCGCCGCCCGGCTGACCGGCGCTACACCTACGGCTGGGGCCGCGCGGAGGACATCGCGGGCATTTTCATCGTGCTCATGATCGCGATCAGTGGCGCGGTGGCCGCGTATGAAGCGGTCGTGCGCCTGCTCGATCCACAGCCGCTCCGCAATATTCCATGGGTGATCGGCGCGGCGATCATCGGCTTCATCGGCAACGAGATTGTGGCGGAATACCGCATTCGGATCGGGCGGCAGATCGGCAGCGCGGCGCTCATGGCCGACGGGCAGCACGCCCGCGTCGATGGGCTGACATCGCTGGCAGTGCTGGGCGGGGCGATCGGCGCGGCGCTGGGCTGGCAGCAGGCCGACCCAATCATCGGTCTGCTGATCACTGTTGCGATTGTGTTCGTGCTCAAGGATGCGGCAGGAAAGATTTGGGAGCGGCTCATGGACGCGGTCGATCCAAAGCTGGTCGATGCAGTGGAACAGACCGCCCAATCGGTTGACGGTATTAAAAATGTTCATGGGGTGCGCGTCCGCTGGATGGGCCACAAGCTCCTGGCAGAGCTGCACATCGGCGTGGACGGCGTGATCAGCACGGTCGACAGCCACGCGATTGCAGAGGATGTGCGGCATCAATTGCTCCACAAACTGCCCGCACTTTCAGACGTGATCGTTCATGCTGACCCGTGGGATAGCGGCGAAGCGAAATACCATACAGTGACGGCGCACCACTTCTCGTGATAGCCTGGCTGCATTGCGCGCATGCGCATGTGGTAGAATGGCGTTTACGCAATTCTTTGGTTACCGTGTGGCAGTTGTTTTGAAACATTTTTTTCGTCGCGCCGTCTGGCTTGTGCTCCTGTCCGTTGGGCTTGCCGCACCAGTGCGCGCACAGACACCTCCCGCGCCACCGGCGATCAGTGAGCTAACCATTGGTTCTTCCGCGCAGGGCCGCCCAATCACTGCTGTTCGCATCGGCGATGGGCCGCGCAAGTTCGTCATCGTCGGCGACACGCATGGCGGCCCGGAAGCCAACACCTATGTTTTGACGAATCAACTGATTGATTTCTTTCGCGGCAACCCGGCTTCGGTGCCACAAAACGTACGGTTGTACCTCATTCCAACCATTAACCCTGATGGATTGGCGCTCGGCACGCGCTTCGATGCGAACGGCGTGGACCTGAACCGCAACATGAACACCGACCTGGACGCCTGCCCGGAGAACGACTGGCGCAATCAGGTCGAGGGCGCGTATGGCGTGGTCTCGAATACGGGTGGGCCGTACGCCGAGTCGGAGGCCGAGAGCCGCCTGATCCGTGATTTCCTGCTGGACGCGAGCGGCGCAATCTTCATTCACAGCAATGCTGGCATGGTGTTCCCGGCGTTCTGCGAGCACCAACCGTCAATCATGATGGCGCAAATGTACGCGCAGGGCGCAGGCTACCTGTACACGCGCTTCTGGCCGAAATATTTCATCACCGGCGGCATGCACGACTGGGCCGGCAGCATGGGCATTGCGGCAATTACCCCTGAGCTTGTGTCCGGCGACGACAGCGAGTTCGCGCAGAATCGTGACGGGTTGCTGGCGGTGCTGGAGCATGCCGACCAGATTTTGCTGGCACCGCAAGATCATGAGGAATCGGGTATCGCTGTGCCAGCCGAAATCTGGCGCTACTGGCGCATCCATGGCGGCGCGGATCGTCTCGGCAGGCCGCTCGCGCCCGCCACGCAGGATGGGCAGATCACCCGGCAAATGTTTGAGCGCGCAACAATTGAGATCCATCCCGATCAGGCCGACACGCCGGACCTGGTGCAGTCCGCCGCGCTGGGCCGCGCCATGCTGCCGGGCGCGTTCCCGCCAGTAGCGCCCGACGGCGCAAGCCGCTTCTTCCCCGAAACCGGCCACACACTGCGCGAAACGTTTCTGGCCTACTGGGAGCGCAACGAGGGCATGCGGCTGATCGGCTTGCCGCTGTCGGAAGAATTCGAGGCGCGCGCTGGCGACGGGCAACTTCGCACGGTGCAATACTTCGAGCGCGGCGCGCTGGCCTATTACCCTGAGGACGGCAGCGCGCGCCTCGAACCGCTCGGCTGGTACGCGAGCGTTCGAGCAAGCGTCACCGCGCCAACCGTGGCGCAGCAGGTGCGGTGAGAGAATAATCATCCGCGAAGCTACGCGAAGACATATGATCCGCGAAGGGCGCGAAGGACGCGAAAAAAGGATAGTGGCTGTATCCGAACTGATGCCAGTGGCGCGGGTTGCCAACCCGCGCTACAACATGCATGTGGCGCATCGGTCAAAAGTGTACCACTACCAAAAAAGATGCAGGAATAGTTGCAATGCTACCGCATGAGAGAGCCAATCTTCAATATCTTTGCGTTTCTTCACGTTCTTTGTAGATGATCCGCGAAGGACGCGAAGGACGCGAAAACGATTGTGTAGGGCATGCGCACTTTATGACAGAACTACTGTATCGAGAGGAAGTCTACGCAATTATCGGCGCTGCCATAGAAGTCCACAAAGTCCTCGGTTCAGGATTTCTTGAAGCAGTTTACCAGGAATCGCTAGAGCTAGAGCTGGCAAGCCGTAGCATTCCTTTTCAGGCCCAACAAGAACTCCGCATTCGATACAAGCAGCAGTATCTCAGCAAAACCTATATTGCCGACTTCATTGCCTTTGATAAAATCATTGTTGAGATCAAAGCGCTTGATCAACTCTCACCGCGTGAGCAGGCGCAACTCCTGAACTATTTGAAGGCTACAGGGTTTGCTCTTATCAATTTTGGCAGCATCGGCAAGCTCGAATGGAAGCGCATGGCGCTCACATCCAAATGATCAATTCCTTCGCGCCCTTCGCGTGCCTTCGCGGATCACCCGCTTCTATCCCTTCGCGTGCCTTCGCCGATCGTAAATCACGCAATCCGCAAGTTGGGCTTTACGTCCAAATCCCATGCGCTCTGCAAGCCAGCCCCAAAGCGGTAATACGCGGCGGCGGCGACCATGGCCGCGTTGTCGGTGCAGAGCGCCACGGGTGGGAAGCGCACCGGCACCGATGCGCGGCGGGCCATTTCCTCGCGCAGGCGCGCGTTCGCCGCCACCCCGCCCGCCAGCAGGATTTCAGTCGCGCCGAACTTTTTAGCGGCGTCGATGGCCTTTGTGACCAGCACATCCACGACCGACTCTTGAAAGGCATGCGCAAGCTGCACGGTAAAGCGATCAAGGACTGGCGACTGTTGACTGGCGACTGTTGACTGCCGACTGGCATCTTGCCGCTTACTCGATACTTTCGCCTCGCGCTCCTGGCGGCCCTGCACCTGATGCAGCACTGCCGTCTTCAGCCCGCTGAACGAAAAATCGTAACTATCGCGCAACCACGCGCGCGGCAGCGTCATGCCGCCGTGCGTGCCAGCCGCCGCCTGCTGAATCGCCGGGCCGCCGGGAAAGCCCAGCCCCATAATGCGCGCCACTTTGTCGAACGCCTCGCCAGCCGCGTCGTCGCGAGTCTGGCCAAGTACCTCGTACTGCCCGTAGCCTTGCAACAGCACCAACATGGTATGTCCGCCGGAAACGACCAGGGCGACGAGTGGGAATTGCGGCGAACGGACGATGGAAGCGGCGTTGTGTTCTGTGTTCTCTGCACTTTGTTCTGTGTTCTGTGTCCCCAGCCAGTTCGCGTAAATATGCGCCTCGATATGATTCACGCCGATAAACGGCAAATCGCGCCCCCATGCGATGCCCTTCGCGGCGTTGAGGCCGGTCAGCAGCGCGCCTGACAGGCCGGGGCCGTAGGTCGCCGCCACAGCATGAATGCTGTCCCAGCCGTTCGGCAGCTGCGCCAGCGCTTCTTCGACGACGGCGGGCAGCGCAAGAATATGCTGGCGCGAGGCGACCTCCGGCACGATGCCGCCGTAGCGCCGGTGCTCGTCGATTTGCGAGGCGACGACGTTGGCGATGATCTCGGTGCCGCCGCGCACAATCGCTGCGGCAGTTTCATCGCATGAGGTCTCAAGCGCGAAAATGGTGTAATCAGATAGTGGTAATTCCATAACTCGCTCACATGTGTTTCTTTCATGAACATTGTACCATTTCCCTGACGGGATAGACGATGGACGATGGACGAAAGACGAAAGTAAGGATCATAGAGTGTAAAGCATGTGTTGCTCGTTCACCCTGCAATCTTGTCATCCACCCCGGTTCCGTTCGGCTCCACCGCAGCAGAATACGACATAGCGCCGCATTTCATCTTGTTATCATCTAGCTTTCAGTTCAATCAGCAACCTGTAGGCGTTAGTATCATAAGGGTAAGGACACGCCACGTTCCCGAATCATCCCTTACCCTTTTGGTCCAGGAGGAGAGCCATTCCCATGCCCAAACGCCTGATGTACTCTGCTTTGCTGTGCCTGCTGCTCGTCGCTGCGCTGCCGCCAGCCGCCAAGGCACAATCATCTGATGGTGGTCGTCCCGATCAAATCGTCCTCACGCCGCCTGAGCGTAATCAATCGCTGCGCTCCGCCACGGGTACCGACTATCTTTCGCCATCCACTGAAGCGCCGCATGCCTTCACGCACATGCTGTTGCGCTGGCAGGCCAGCGTGCCGGAAGGCGCATCCATGCAGCTTGAGGTGCGCGCCTCTGCTGACGGCAGCACATGGACACACTGGACAGCGGTGGAGGAGAATGACGATCTGTGGATGCCCGATGACGGCCCGAACACGACATGGAGCCAAACGATTGATGCCGGTTTTGCGGCGCGCTTTTGGCAGGTGCGCGGCAGTTTCACCTCTGCGCCGAGCGGCGCGCTGCCTGAACTCAAGCGGGTGGACGTGAACACGGTAGATGTCACAACGTTTGCGCCCAGGCAGACCACTGCCGCCACGCCGCGCGCGCAACCAAATGGCCTGCTCGCGAAACCAGACGTAGTGAGCCGCGCCGCATGGGGCTGCCCGGATGGCGAAGGCAGCCGCGTCAGGCCAGCCTACTACCCGGTCAACCACATGGTCGTACACCACACCGCCGACAGCAACACGCTGCTCGACGGCGAGCCGAACTGGGCCGCCCGCGTGCGCGCCGAGTGGTCGTTCCACACCTTTACGCGCGGCTGGGGTGACGTGGGCTACAACTACCTGATTGACCCGAACGGCGTGATCTATGAAGGGCGCGCGGGCGGCGACGACGCGGTGGCGTTCCATGACACAGCCAACTACGGCTCGATGGGCGTAGTGCTGATCGGCACGTACAACGCTGTTCAGCCCACGGCAGCTACTCAGAACAGCCTGGTGGCGCTGCTCTCATGGAAGGCATCGCAGAAGCGCATCGACCCGCTGGGCCGGTCGTACTATTACGGCTGCGCGATCTCGACCTACTGCTATCCGTACAACCGGGGCGCCATTGTCCTCAATATCGCCGGGCATCGCAATGTCATGCCGGGGCAAACGACATGCCCGGGTGACCAGACGATCGACATTTTGCCAAACATTCGCAACCGTGTGAAGCAGGCGCTGGACGGCACGCCCGCCGACAACGGCGATCTTGAAATCGACGAACTTGAAACCAGCTTCGCGCGCAGCAATGCCAACTGGTACGATGCCACATGCGGCGCGGGCGGTCACACCTATTACACGTTCGGCACCGATAATCCGGCGGAAAGCACCAACAGCGCGACATGGCGGCCAAACGTCCCTGCTGCCGACACCTACCGCGTGTTCGCGCACATTCCGCAGGGCTGCGGCCTCGGCACCGCGCCGTATGCAACCCAGAAAGCGGTCTACAAAATTCACTCTGCCGACGGCGACTTCCAACGCACGGTGGACCAGAACACTGCCGACGAGTGGGTTGATCTGGGCCTGTACCATTTCGGTGCTGGCACCGACGGCGCAGTGGAACTGAGCGACATGACCGGCGACCCGTTCAGCGCCCGCAAGGTCGTGTTCTTCGATTCAGTAAAGTGGGTGCCGGAAAGCGACAGCACCAACGTCGCGCTGGTGAATGTGGCGTATGACAAAGATACGGTC
>DASTWM010000512.1:0-3100 GCA_035765855.1 Roseiflexaceae bacterium | reverse complement strand
CGACCTCATGCATGGTTGCCTCGAACACCGCCCGCTCGGCATGCGCGTCCCGTAAAGCCGAGCGGAATGCATGCTGGTCAGCCAGCCGCCCGACCGTCAGGTGCGGCGCGAAGGTGAACTCCGGCGCGAGAAACGGCGTGAGCATGCCGGTGTACAGCCGATCATGGATCGCGATCAGTTCGTCGTTGCCGCGCTTGACGTTGAGGAACAGATATTCGCCAGCATGGCCGGTGATCGCATGCAGGCGCACCACGAAGGGCGGCATGCCCGCGACGGCCTCCGTAATGTGCTGATGAAGCGCGGCGGGCGCGATGTCGCTGCGGAACGGGAACGCCAGCGTGATGTGCGGCGCGATCACCGCCGCCAGCGGGTCGTAGCGGTGGCGCAGCGCGTCGATGATTGCGCCGTTGTCGAACGTCGGAAAGACCACGATGGCGCGGTCCAGCATGGTTATGCCTCCTGCTGCTTATCGTTGTGCAATCTGCTGCAACAGCTGCACCGTCGCCGCAACGGTCTGGCGTTGCTGCTCCGCGCGACTGATCGTCGCCATGTTATCGCCGGGCTGCGCGCCATACGAGCCAAACTGCGCATGATTTCCGCCCTCGATCATGAGATAGCGCGTGTTCGCGGGCAGCAATGTGTGGGCCGCCGCAAGTGTGTCGGGATTAACAAGGCCGTCGCGGGTGCCATCAAGCAGCAGCACATCTACTGGCATGCCAGACAGATCGTCGCTGTTGGGCGGATAGGCGGCCCACAACACCAGCCCTTCCACAGCATCCGGGTGGTCATGCGCGAAGCTTGCGGCCATGGCTCCGCCAAGCGAATGGCCGCCCACCGCCCAGTGTTGAATGGCTGGAAAGGCATGCTGTACTTCCAGCGCGCGGTTCGGCGCAATCACCGCCAGATTGAGCGGCATGGGTACGATCACGACCAGAAAGCCCTCGGCAGCGATTGCCTGCGCTTCGGGCGCGTAGGAGCGCGGGTCCACGCGCCCGCCGGGGTAGAAAATGAATCCGGTAGTTGGCGACCCATCGCGCGGCATGAAGGTCAACCAGCGGCTTGTGTCAACACTGACACGCTCGTTCGATTGCAGCGCGGCGATCGCTTCGGGCAGCGGGCCAAGCGGCATTTCTGCCCAAATGACAAAGCCGATTCCTGCCAGCAGCACAACCATGCAGATCGCCAACAGAATCCGTCGCACTATCTTTGATATTCTCATCACACCTACGCTCGTGAACTGGCACGCTTCATGCTTGCCATGACATGGTACAACGCAATTAATACGGCTGCGCGCATAGATGCGTTCGCCGTAATCTCCAATCTGAAATCTGCAATCGCACGAAGGAGGCAATAATGACTCAGCAGGGAAGCGGCTCAGCGCGAATGGAGCAGGTCCGCGCGCAGTTGCAGCGCAACCCGGCGCTGATCGAGCAGATGCCGGGCGATGAGGGTGACATGGCGCGCGCTGCCATGAACGGCCAGGACGTGTATGTGATCGCGCAGCAACACGGCGTCAGCGAGGATGCGGTCTGGAGCGTGTTGAGTAACGCCATGCAGATGATGACCGGCCTGCCACAAAAACCAATCGAGACCGGCGGCCTGGGCAGCGACACCGACCCGGGCGTGACCGGCGGCTACGGCGAGACGGGCTTCGGCAGCATCGGCAACGAGCCGCCCATGCCCACGCCGAACGAACCACGGTCGTAATAGCGGCAGAGACGCGCAATCGGCGCGCCTCTGCGCTGGTTCGTCAGGGTATGCGCACGCTTGATATGCTAAACGGCAGGTCGGGGTTGTTTGTCATGCGGCGATTGAACTGTGAGTTGACAACAAGCAGCCGGTCGCCAACCCGCGCAATCGTGGTTGTAAGCGCGAACGAAGCGTCGGTGAAACTGCCGATCTGCTGGCCGCTCGCGTAGTCGGGCGTCAGCCGCAGTTTGACGATCAGGTTGAGGCTGTTGCGGACGACATACAGCGTTTGACCGTCGAGCAAGAGGCCATCACCGTTCGTCATGCGGTCGCCGCCTGCCAGCGCGATCTCGCTCACTTCTTTGGTCTCGGTAGCGATGCGGAAGAGTTTGCCGGTGTTGCTTTGCACCGTGATGACGTATTTCCCGTCCGGCGTCACAACGATGCCATTGAGATTGAAGCCTGGGCCGTATTGAATCGGCGTGTCCCGCAGGTCGCGCCAGAACTCAAACTGAAACACGCCGGCGGCATCTGGCTTGATCCGATAAAGGATTGGCACGTTCGAGTCAGTGAAGTAGGCCGCGCCGTCTGGACCGATCGCCACGTCGTTGATGAAGCTATTCGCTATGCCGTTACGAAACGAACTCAGCAAGCGGCCTGTGACGGCGTCGTACATCCACATCGTACCAGTTGCGCCGCCAGCCATGAACAATTGCCCTTGCGGATTCACTTTCATGCCGCGCACATCGGTGCGCCCGTCGCTCCCGGCAGCCAGAAAGGTGGTCAACTGGCGGCTACCGCGCCACGCATTGCCACGGTACACCGCGCCGTCAATCGTGCTGCCGACGAAGAAATCGCCCGTGCCTGCGTGATAGGCAATTCCTTCGGGGTACACAATGTCGTTCGCCGGAAAGGTGTAGCGGACGGTTCCTTGCTCTTGCGCCGCAGCCGTCTGGCTGACACCGATGAGCGAGAACACGGCGACGAACATGGCGAAATAGTGCGCGAAACGCATAGTTCCTCCTTCTAGCTAGATGCGCGACATGCCTTACGATCTGCATACGTAGAAATATACTGTTTTGTATCTATCATGGACAAAAAGAAGCGCAATGCTTGCGGCGGAGGAACCAAAGTCATAATAACGAGTGAGACGCGCCAGCGGCGCGTCTCTGTGGGCGGTTTTTAATCTTCCAGCGTCGATATGTCGCCCGGATCCTGGCCGAGCGCCTGCGCCTTCAACACGCGCCGCATGATCTTGCCGGAGCGTGTTTTCGGCAGCGATGAAACGAAATTAATCGTTTCTGGCCGGGCGATTGGCCCCATCTCACTCCCGACATGCTTCTTCAGTTCGTCGGCCAGCGCGTCGTTGCCCTGGTTGCCCTCGCGCAGGATAATAAAGGCATGAATGGCC
>DASTWM010000511.1:0-31715 GCA_035765855.1 Roseiflexaceae bacterium | reverse complement strand
CCACTCCGCAACCCACAGCGCGGCGCGGTACGGCGCTGGCCTGGCGCGGCGGGCAAAGTTCACAACGCCCCAAACAGCTAAAAGCGCCAGCACAACCAGAATCGTTGTGAGCAGGCGGGCGTGCATCGAAAGAAGAAAGTTCATAGAAATATACAGAGAACACAGAACAAAGCAACACAGAACAAGGCAGGGAAAGCACGCGCTAAAAACACATAACTGTTCTTTGTTTTCTATTCTTTGTTCTTTTGCTAGCGCACTAACGGCGCGCGCCCATTGTAAAAGTCGCACATGTCCGACAAGGGGCAGACGCCGCAGTTTGGGCGCTGGGCGTGGCAGATCAGGCGGCCATGCTGAATCATGTTGATATGGAACGGATAAATCGCTTCGGGCGGCAGCGCCTCTTCCAGCAGCCGGTGCGCCTGCTCGACGCCGACCTTCGGCCCAATCAGGCCGAGCCGCCGCGACACGCGAAAAACGTGCGTGTCTACCGGCATGGCGGGCCTGCCGAGCGCGAATAGCAGCACGCAGGCCGCGGTCTTCGGGCCGATGCCCGCAAGCGAGCGCAGCCACTGCTTGGCCTCTTCAAGCGGCAAATCGTTGAGGAAGTCAAGGTTGAGCTCGCCACGGCGCGCCATGATTTCGTGCAGCGTGTTCTGGATGCGTGGCGCTTTAATTCGCCCCAGGCCAGCCGACTTGATCGCCTCGTACAGCTCAGGAATCGGCGCGTCCATGACAGCGTCCCAGGTGCGGTATGTGGCCTGCAATGAGCGAAATGCGCGCCCGCTGTTGCGGTCGGTGGTGTTTTGCGAAAGAATGGTGAGGATCAGTTCGTCAAGCGGATCGCGCCCGGCCCGAAGCACGCGCGGGCCGTACACTTCGGTCAGCAGTTCGTGGATCGCCAGCACCTTTTCCACGTTAACTGGTGCGGCGCGTTGAGGTTGCGTCATGGAAACAATTCTAGCGTTAATCGGCCTTGTGCTGCGCGCATTATAGCATGTGGCTACTGCTGCGGCGGCGACAGCAGAACCGACGACGCCCATCCATCCGTCCCCGCCGAGACGCCCTGACCGCCGCGGTCGTCAGCCGCTTTGACAACCCGGATCTGAAACCACGTCTGCCCGCCGACCAGCTCCTGCTTCAGAAATTCCACCTGGTCGCCCGGCCAGATCAGCCCGATCACCGTGTCATCGGCCACGCGCGGCTCGCGGCGAAGATTGCCGCCCTTCTGAACCGTGCCACGCCCAAGAATGGCCGCGGACGTAGCCTGCTCTTGCGCCGTCGAGGTGCGCTGGGCAAGCTGCGCGGCGGTGGTCGTCGCTTTGGCCTGCGCGGTCGCCGTTTGGAGCGGCTGCTGCGTCGCGGCAAACGAGGTAGCTGTGGCAATCATGGTGGCGGTGCGATGATCGCGGTAGCGCACCGCGTACACGCCAGCCACGCCAACGACCAGAAACATGATGAACACAAGCACAACGTTGACAAAGGCATGCAGCGGGCCTCCGCGCCGCGGCGCATTGGGCGCGAAGAGACGATCCCAATCATCAGGACGCATCTTGGTTGGCACAAACATCCCCCTTATGTCGTCTCGACAACGTGGGGTAAGTATAGCATATGGCTTTACGCACGCATAGTTCCCGGACTAGTACCTTACGGCTATTATGCGTTGCTGAGCGCGGCAAGCACGATGAAGCCCATAACGGCACATGCAAGCAGCAGCAGCAGCACGATCTGAACGTAGCCGAGCACCAGCCCCACTGTCGCCATGCCATTGCCGCCAAGTTGCCCGTTCGAGCGCTGGATTTCGTTTTTCGCCATGTGGCCCGCGATAATCGCCACAATCGGCCCGATCACGGGCAGCATCACGTAGGACAAGATGCCAAAGATCAGGCTTATAACCGCCGTGTTGCTGGTCGGCAAGGCGGCAGGCTGGCTGCCGGCGTACGTCTGCGGCGCGTAATAGGGCTGCGCCGCAGGGGTTGCTGCTGGCGTGTACGAGGTTGTCGATGTATAGCTGGCGGCGGGCGCAGAGTCAAGCTGCACGGTCGCTGGCGACGTGATTGGCGGCACGATATCGTCCGGCGCGTCGTACATGCGCGGCCCGCGTGACTCGTACTCGGCAGCAACCGGCACAGCAGCCGCGTCGTCGGCATGATCTTTCTCAGGCGCGCCTGCCTCGGATGCCGTGGCAGGCGTGACCCGCGTGCCACAATTCGGGCAAAACAGCATGCCGGGTGTTAATTCAACGCCGCATGTCTGGCATTTCATAAATGAAACACTCCTTTATAAGAACAACTCCACATCATTAAACGCTCGGAGCGTGCGATCTGTTGCATGTTAATCTGCGACACCGGCAAGTTCGCGCACCCGCGCCGCCGTGTTCTCGGCCTTGACCAGCGCCTCGCCGACCAGCACCGCGTCCGCGCCGCATGCCCGCACGCGCGCCACATCCGCCGCTGTGAAGATGCCGCTCTCGCTCACCAGCACCGGACGCGGCTCCGGCAAACGGGCAGCCACGTGCTCGGTTGTCTCCAGCGTGGTCACAAATGTATGCAGATCGCGATTATTGACGCCGATGATCGCCGCGCCCGCATGAAGCGCGCGGTCAAGTTCGGCTTCGTTATGCACCTCGACCAGCGCCTCCATGCCAAGTTCGCGCGTCTGAGCCAACAGTGCGCCGAGCGCGTCGTCGTTCAGCGCGGCGACGATCAGCAGCAGCGCGTCCGCGCCGTAGGCCCGCGCTTCGTAGATCTGGTACGAGTCGATGATGAAATCCTTGCGGAGCAGCGGCGGGGTTGCAGTCGCCAGTCGCCGGTCGACAGCAGGCAGGGCCACATCTGCGTTGACTGCGGACTGCGGACTGCGGACTGCCGACTGCCGACTGCGGATGCCTTCAAGGTAATCCAGACTGCCCTGAAAAAAGCGCTCGTCAGTCAGCACGGAAATGGCCGCCGCGCCGTTGTCGGTGTAGACCTGCGCCAATGCAAACGGATCAAAATTTTCGACCAGCACGCCCTTGGACGGCGACGCCTTCTTGACCTCGGCAATTAGCGTCACGCGGCCGGGCTGGCGTAACGCCGCCGCGAGCGAGCGCGGCGGTGGCGCGGCGGCGCTGCGCTCCGCCAGCTCATCGAGCGAAACACTGTGCCGCCGCTGATCGACTTCGGCGCGCTTGTGATCCAGAATACGATCGAGAAAAGACTCGGTTGTAGAAGCCATGCTATCGTTCCTGATGCTCATTTAATACACACGCTATTGTAGCATGAGTACACTGTTGATCACGCCGGACGGCATGCAATGTGAGACTTGACATCGCGTGGTACGATGCGCTGGCAAGCGAGCCATCGTGTATTGCCGAATGTGCATGGCTGAAGAAACGCAACCCGCAATACGAGGAGAAGATCATGGCACAATTGAGCTTTGGAATCAAGACCGCGCCGCAGAACACCACCTATGACGCCATGCTCAAGGTCTGGCAGGAGGCCGACGCCACGCCGGTTTTCGAGCATGCATGGCTGTTCGACCATTTCGCGCCAATCGCGGGCGACATTGACGGGCCGTGCTTCGAGGGCTGGACGCTGCTGTCGGCGTTTGCCGCGCTGACGCAGCGCATCCGCGTGGGCCTCATGGTGACGGGCAACACCTACCGCCACCCGGCAGTGCTGGCCAATATTGCCGCCACGCTCGATGTCGTCTCGAACGGGCGGCTCGATCTGGGCCTCGGCGCGGGCTGGAACGAGTATGAGCACCAGAGCATGGGCATTCCGCTGCCGACGCCGGGCGCGCGCATCCGGGCCTTTGGCGAGGCATGCGAGATCATCAGGCGGCTGTTCACGCAGCGCCTGACCGATTTCGACGGGCGCTATTATCAACTGCATGAGGCGCGCTGCGAGCCGAAGCCGGTCCAGAAGCCGTACCCGCCGTTCGTCATCGGCGGCGGCGGCGAGCAACTGACGCTGCGGGTGGTGGCGCGCTACGCCGACGTGTGGAACTTTGCCGGTGGGAAGGTCGAGGATTTCACCCGCAAAGCCGGGCTGCTGCGTGATTATTGCGGCGAAATTGGCCGCGACCCATCCGAAATCGCGCTGTCGGTGCAGCAGCGGGTGAACTACGACGATCTGCCGGGGACTGTGGCTGCGGTGCAAACATTTGTCGATGCCGGGGCGACCCACCTCATTCTCAACCTTGTGTACCCATATCCAGAGGACATTATAAAGCGGCTGGCGGACGAAGTTGTGCCGCGCATCCGGGCATGAGCCATGCGCCAAAGCCTATCGTAGCGCGGGCTGACAACCCGCGCCACTGGTATCAGTTCTGAAATCGTGAATCGAAAATACACTATGCGCTACGAATTTGCCACCGCAGTACGAATTATCGTCGGGCCGGGCAGCAGCGCCGAGCTACCGGAGCTTGCCGCGCAGATTGGCAGCCGCGCCATGCTCGTCCATGGGCAGCGCGCGCTGGAGCGTGGCGGGCCGGTTGCTGCGCTGATCCAGCAATTTGATCGACATGGACTGGCGGTTGGGACGTTTACCGTAGATGGCGAACCGCGCCTCGCCATGGTGGAAATGGGCGCGGAGCAGGCGCGGGCGCTCGTCTGCGACATGATCATCGGAATCGGCGGCGGCAGCGTGCTCGATGCCGCCAAAGCTATCGCAGGACTCGCCGCGAATCATGGTGGCGTGCTGGATTACCTGGAGGTGGTCGGCGCGGGCAAGCCGCTGGAACAGCCAGCCCTGCCGATCATCGCCGTGCCGACGACGGCAGGCACCGGCAGCGAAGTGACCCGCAACGCCGTGATTGCCGCGCCCGAGCAGCATGTGAAAGCGAGCATGCGCCATGCCTCGCTGCTGCCACGGCTGGCGCTGGTCGATTCCACGCTGACGCACGACCTGCCGCCGGAAGTCACCGCCAGCACCGGCATGGACGCGCTGACACAACTGCTGGAAGCATATGTCTCGCGGCGGGCGCAGCCGCTTACCGACGGGCTGTGCGTGGAAGGGCTGGCGCGCGCGGCGCGGGCGCTCCCGCGCGCCTATCACCAGCCAGGCGATGCTGTGGCACGCGAGGAGATGAGTACCGCCAGTTTGTTTAGCGGGCTGGCGCTGGCAAACGCTGGCCTTGGCGCTGTTCATGGGATTGCCGCGCCACTCGGCGGCGCGTTTCCGGTGCCACATGGCGTGGCCTGCGCGGCGCTGCTACCGCACGTCACCGCGATCAACATTCGCGCGCTTCAGCGCAGCGACCCGGACGGCCCGGCGCTCGCCCGCTATGCCCGCGCTGCCGATATTCTGCTTGGGCGGAGCGGCTCGCCCGACGCGCTGCTGAGCGATCTTGTCGCACACGTGCGCTCGCTCGTCGCCGAACTCGGCATTCCGCCACTCAGGTCGTTCGGCGTCACCACGGCTGACGTGCCGGAGTTAGCAGCAAAAGCCATGCATGCCAGCAGCACGCGCGGCAATCCAGTCACGTTAGAACAGGCTGAGTTTGAAGAGGCGATTAGCGCGGCGCTGTGAGACGGGGCAAGGGAATGAAGGAACTGAGGAACAAAGGAACGAGGGAATCGGAGACAAGGCGAGTTGGAGACAAGGACAAATTACTGTCCACAAATTCCTTCAGTTCCCCAGTTCCCCAGTTCCTCTCACAAATACCGATTCGACCATGCCAGGAATTCGGCCAGCGAATGCACCGCCAGGAGGTTGTCGGTGGCCTGGCTGCGGAGCCAGTGCAGCGCGCCGGGCCGCTGCCCGCCACCGTCGGCGATCACAATTGCCGGACATGGGTAGCACTGCTGGATATTCAGCACGAGGTACGGGAATTTTTCGTCGACGCTGCCCTGCGATTGCTGCCATTTCACTTCGAGCGCTAAGCCTTCCGGGTAGCCAGGCGCGCCTTTAAGCCAGAAATCGGCGAACAGCGGCAGGCCGTAGATGCTGTGGCCGATGGGATATTGCGCGACGAACAAGCGCGATGGGCGCGGCGGGCGCGCAAAACCTCCAAACAGCGCTGTCTGATGAACGGCAGGCTCCTCGGCGCAGGCCTCGCTCGCGCTCATCTCAACATAGCCGCGCTTGGCAAGCACGCTGCGAATAGTTGCCTCGGCCACACTCCCGGTTGATTCGGCGCGTAGATGCCGCCGCTCGCTGTTCATGATTCAGGCTCGCTTCGTTATGTTTGGTCGCTATGCCGTGTAGTGTACCATAGAATTGCAATCACTCATCTGGCTTCCGAAAAATCGTCAGCGTCTCGTGGAGAATTGGCACGAACGCGCCGTTGTAGCGCGTGGCGCTCGAACTGGTGTTGTGCTGCACCTTGACGATGATGCCATCGAGGTGCGCCCGATCGAAGCGTGCAACTTCTGCCGTGAGCGCTTCGTAGCGCCCGCGCCGCCGCATGTCGCCGATCAGAATCGCCAGCCGCCCGCCCGGAACAAGCAACTCAAAAAAGCGCCGGTAGCCCGCCCGCAATAGCGCCAGAAATGCCGCCACCGAGCCGCTGCGGCTCAGATCGCGCGGGTCATCGCTATAGATTTTCATGTCATGGTAGGGCGGATGCCAGAAAATGAGATCGTAGCCAGCGCCGATGTCGTCGTGCAAACTGTCGGTGCCGGAATGCAGATCGAAGCCGCTGTACGCCACCTCCATGTCGGCGCACACCTCGCGGCTGGTGCCGCCGCCTTCCATGGGATCGAGCACGGCTTGCGGTTGAAACGTCGCAATCAGATCAATCAGCATGTAGCCGGAGCAGTTGCCGGGATAGCGATTGTCACCCCACGGCCCGCGCTGTGGGTAGCTGACCACGCTTGCCAATGGTTGGCGGCGGCGCAGGTAGGCGGCTAATGCTTGCGGATCGCGCATACGTGTATGGTAGACAGCGCGCCTATCGCGCGACGCGCGCGAATTGACGCAACAAACCGAGATGCATAAAATACTCGCAGGATACCACAGGGCAGCGCAAACGGCGTTGCCGTACATGACAAGAGATTACCATCCATGATGACATCCAACCTGTCCCGCAATGTCGCCGCATTTCTCCTCGTGTTCGCGTGGGTGCTTGCGGCATGCGGCAGCGCGCCCGCAGAACTGCCACCAACAAGCGTTGCATACGTGCCAGCGAGCAGCCCGACATTTGTCGAGCCGACCCATGGGCCGCCGACAGCACTACCGGCGACCGCGACCGTGCTGCCAACTGTGACCATGACACCAACCGTGACGCCGACGCCCGCCCAGGCCGACGCCGCAACGATCAGCGCGCGCGACACGGTGCCAGTGCTCTGCTACCATGCCATCCGTGATTGGCTGCCGTCCGACACGCCGAACGACCGGGTGTACATTGTGCCGCCGGCGCGCTTCGCCGCCGAAATCGAGCAACTCGCCCGGCAGAACTATCATACCATTTCACCCGATCAACTGTACGCGCATCTTACGACAAACGCGCCGCTTCCTGATAAGCCCGTTCTGCTGACCTTTGATGATTCCGATGCGACGCAATGGACCCACGCCGTGCCATTGCTCCAGAAGTATCATCTCACGGCCACCTTTTTTATCATGACCGTGGTGCTTGACAAACCGGGCTACCTTTCGCGCGCGCAGGTCAAAGAACTCGATCAGCAAGGCATGACGATCGGCGCGCATACCTGGGATCATCACCGCGTCACGCGCTACACTGATGCCGATTGGGATGTGCAGATCACCCGCCCAACTCACGAACTGGAAGAAATCGTCGGCCATCCCATTCGTTATTTCGCCTACCCATACGGCTTGTGGGATACAACATCGATCAGCCATCTGAAGGCGGCCGGCTTTGTCGCTGCCTTTCAGCTTCAAGGCAAACTCGATCCAACCGATTCGCTGTACACGCTGCCGCGCGCTGTGATCAGTGGCCTCTGGAGCGAGCAGCACTTCAGCGAGCGGTTGCAGTCGCCCGAGTGATTGCGCGATTATTCCGTCCTTCCTGGCATGATCATTGTACAACAGAAGGCGACCCGCTGGCCTGTTTACTACAGAACCATGTGTCACACAGTATGACACTTTTGTAAAAGACATAGCTATATAATTGCATCTTCATCTGGTATAGTACTGATAACAGCATCACACCTATATGCCCAGAATCGCTGCGTCAGGCAATGCGCCATGCCCGCGCCGAGTTGTCACGCAGAGAAAGCAATGGGAGGAGAACATCGTGTATAAAACATGGTTTTTACGGCTGGCGGCTGTGCTTATGATGTTGAGCATGGGCGCGGCGGTCAGCCTGCGCTCGCGCGCCGCGCATGCCCAGGCGGCAAATCTGGTCTGGAAACCCTATCTCCAGCAAGTCACCGACACCAGCGCCGTGGTGCTCTGGACCACGCAATCGGGCAGCGCTGCCGCCGTGGATTATGGAACAACTGCTTCGTACGGTTCCACAGCCAGCGGCGACATCCGCGCGCTCGATACGCTGAATTACCGCCTGAATCGCGTCGAGCTTCATGGCCTGGCACCGAATACGACCTACTATTACAGCATTCAAACAGACGGCGCTGCTATGCTGCCGGACCAGGTATTGAAGTTCAAGACCGCGCCGTCCAACGGCAGCGACACGCCCGTGACGTTTCTGGCGTTCGGTGACTACGGCCTTGGCACCAGAACGCAGCGGAACCTGCGCGATCACATGCTCACCGAGCCGTTTGATTTTATCGTGACAACGGGCGACAACGCCTACAGCCGTGGCGCGTACGATGAATTTGATACCAGGGTCTTTCAAGTCTATGGCGACCTGTTTTCGCGTGGCGGCGTGTTCCCCGCGCCAGGCAATCACGACACCTACACGGCGAACAGCACGCCGTACCTCGATCTGTTCGACCTGCCAACCAACGCGTTGCGCGCCGCCGACAGCGAGCGCTACTATTCGTTTGATTACGGCAGCATGCACATCGTTGTGCTCGACACCAACGCCCCGCTCAACGTCACCGACGCGGACGCCACCGACGACATGTTCGACTGGCTGCGCGCCGACTTAAGCGCGACCCGGCAGCCATGGAAAATAGCGGTGTTTCACAGCCCGCCGTACTCCACTGGCAACGTCCATGGCTCAGATGGCCGCGTGCGTTCCCGACTCATTCCGGTTTTCGAGCAGTATGGCGCGCAGCTTGTATTGACCGGGCATGATCACATTTACGAGCGCAGCAAGCCGCTGCGGGGCGGGCAAGTGACCACGGCGGCGCAGGGTGGCATCACCTATGTTGTGTCCGGCGCGGGTTCCGCGGCCAGTTACGGCTGCGGCAATGCGGCGTGGGTTGCCACCAGAGTGTGCAGCGCGAACTATGGCATCTACAATCGCGTGACGGTGACGCCGGCAACGTTGAAGGTTGAGGCGGTGCGCGACAACGGCAATGTCATCGACACGTTCGCTCTGACCAACACCAGCAGCGCGCCACCCGCAACGCCAATCGATCTTCCCGGCCACATCGAAGCCGAAGATTACCGCGCGGGCGGCGAGGGCATCGGCTACCATGACACCACCGCAGGCAATACTGGCGGCGCGTATCGCCAGGACGATGTCGATATCGAAAGCTGCGCCGATGGCGCGAACTGTTCCAACGTGGGTTGGATCGCGGCAGGCGAATGGCTGCAATACGATGTCAACGTCACGACCGCAGGCACGTACATGTGGAAGGCGCGCGTCGCCGCGCCCGATAGCGGCAAATCATTTCATATTGAAGTAGATGGTCAGCGCGGCGGCACCATCGCTGTGCCAGATACGGGCGGCTGGCAAACATGGGCGACGGCCTCCAGCGAACCAGTCACCTTGTCGGCAGGGACACACCGGCTCCGCGTCGTTTTCGACGACGAGCGCATCAATGTGAATTCTATCGAGCTTGTACCGACGAATTAAGATAAGAAGCGATTTACAGCGTTTATATGTTATTGAAAGGGACGCCATGGGCGTCCTTTTTGCATGCCTTGCTTGCGCTTAAAACTACATGTGTGCGTACACATAGCAATAATTTCATATATCGTACTGCTTATATTTAAAAATGTTAATGAACACAGCACTCAGCTTCATCACTTTCTTACCGCTCTTTAGTAGGGTTAGTAAATACATGTTCAGAAGATTACAGACACTGTTGTTCCTGCTTTGCACAAGGAATACGCGCAATGAGCCGTTTGATCGGGTATGTATCACTTGCGACCATTGTCATTGTTTTGATTGTTGAAAGTGGATTGATCGCGCGCCAACCATCGGCGGAAGCCAGCGCACCCGCCGCCGTCGCCGCGGCCAGCTATCCGAGCGTTGTGCCGCGCGTCGAAACCGACCCGGTGCGTGGATCGCCCGACTCCGCCGACGATATGGCGATCTGGGTGAATCCTTCCGACCCGTCGCTGAGCACCGTGATCGGCACCGACAAGGGCAACGGCCTCTTCGTCTACGATCTGAGCGGCCACCAGATTCAGTACCTGAGCGTGGGCGCGACGAACAACGTGGATGTACGCTATAACTTTCCCGTGCCAGGAAGGCAGATCGACCTTGTGGGCGCGACGAACACCAAAGCCAACACGCTCGCGTTGTACAGCATTGATCCGCAGACCCGACAATTGCAGGATGTTGCCGCGCGCATGATCGTCCCTTCCATCAAAGTCTACGGCTTCTGCATGTACCACAGTTTCAAAACTGGGAAATACTACGCCTTTATTACCAAACACTACGCCGCAGAACCAACCACGCGCGGTGAAATTCAGCAGTGGGAATTATTCGCCACCGCCAGCGGCAAAGTCGACGCGACGCTTGTGCGCACGCTGATCAACATTGGTTCTTCCGCGGAAGGCTGTGTCGCCGACGACGAGCAAGGCCAATTCTATGTAGCGGATGGCAACGGCATATCGCAATTTGGTGCCGAGCCGGGCGATGGCTCGACAACCACGCGCATCGTCGCGGCAGGCGGTATAGTGAGCCATTATCTGGAAGGCGTGACGCTGTATTACACGAGCCAGGGCACCGGCTATTTGATTTTATCGGATCAGGGAAATAGCGCCTATCACCTCTACCGGCGCGAGGGCAACCATGCCTACGTCGGCACGTTTCAGATTGGTGCCAGCAGCACCATTGACGGTGTCACCGACACGGATGGCATCGACGTGACGAGCGTGAATCTTGGTTCACCCTTTTCCCAGGGCGTGTTTGTCGCCCAGGATAACCCGAATACGGTGGGTTCAACGACGACCACCGACCGCACAAACTTCAAGCTTATGTCATGGGGCGATATTGCGCAGAGCTTCACGCCAGCGCTGGCGACCGACACCTCGTGGAACCCGCGTTCGACAACAGCGCCGCCGCCAGCGACCAGCACGCCTGCCAGCACGCCGACCAGCACGCCACCGGCTTCTCCGCCGCAGACGCTGCCGGGCCGCGTTGAGGCCGAAGACTACCGCGCGGGCGGCGAGGGCGTCGGCTACCATGACACGACCGCCGGCAACAGCGGCACTGCCTACCGCCAGGACGATGTCGATATCGAGACGACCAGCGATACATCCGGCAGCTACGATATTGGCTGGACAGCAGCGGGCGAATGGCTCGCGTACAATGTCGACGTGCAAAATACCGGCAGCTACACCTTCCAGGCGCGGGTTGCCACGAAAGTAACTGGCACCAGCATCCATGTCGAACTGGATGGGCAGAATATCACCGGCGCAATGACCGTGCCAGCGACCGGCGATTGGCAGAAGTGGGCGACCATTCAAAGCCCGCCGGTGACGCTCGCGGCAGGCACGCACACGCTGCGGATCGTCTGGGACACGGGCAACGTCAACGTCAATTATCTTGATGTTGTAGCCACAAATCCAACCAACGCAATCAGCCTGCCCGGCCAGATTGAAGCCGAAGACTACCGCGCGGGTGGTGAGGGTGTCGGCTATCATGACACCACGGCGGGCAACACCGGCGGCGCGTATCGCAACGACGGCGTGGACATGCAAACATGCGCTGATGGCGCGAACTGTGTCAACGTCGGCTGGACGGTAGCGGGCGAATGGCTGGCCTATGATATCAACGTGGCGACGGGCGGCAGCTACGTATGGACCGCCCGCGTTGCCACGCCCTACAGCGGCAAGAGCATGCACCTGGAGCTGGACGGACAAACGATCATCTCCATGAGCGTGCCGACCAGCGGCGCATGGCAGACATGGGCGACCGTACAAAGCACGCCTTTCGAGCTTACGGCGGGCGCGCATACGTTGCGGGTCGTCTTTGATACCGGCGACCTTAACGTCAACTACTTTGGTGTGCAATCCAACGGATCAAATCCCACCAGTACGCCAACGAACACACCGACCAGCACACCGACTGCTACCAGCATGGTCACCAATACGCCGACAAATACGCCGACAAATACGCCGACCAACACGCCAACGGCTACCAGCATGGTCACGAATACACCGACAAATACACCAACCAACACGCCAACGGCTACCAGCATGGTCACGAATACACCGACAAATACGCCGACAAGTACGCCAACCAACACACCGACTGCTACCAGCATGGTCACGAATACGCCGACAAATACGCCGGCAAGTACGCCGGCAAGTACGCCCACGGCGACACCGGCCAGCACAACTGCACTCGAACTCCCGGGCCGTGTAGAAGCGGAAAACTACCGCGCGGGCGGCGAGGGCGTCGGCTACCATGACACGACCGCCGGCAACAACGGCACCGCCTACCGCCAGGATGATGTCGATATCGAGACGACCAGCGATACATCCGGCAGCTACGATATTGGCTGGACGGTCGCGGGCGAGTGGCTCGCCTACGATGTGCATGTCGCCACGAGCGGCAGTTACATCTTCCAGGCGCGCACCTCCTCGAAAATGAGCGGCAACAAAATCCATGTAGAAATCGACGGGCAAAACGTTACCAGCGCAATGACCGCGCCGAACACCGGCGATTGGCAGAAGTGGGCGACCATCCAAAGCCCGCCGGTGACGCTCGCGGCAGGCACGCACACACTGCGGATCGTCTGGGACACGGGCAACGTCAACCTCAACTACATCGATGTGATTGCCAGCAGCGCGCCACCGTCATCTGTCAGCCTGCCGGGCCGCGTTGAAGCCGAAGACTACCGCGCCGGTGGTGAGGGCGTCGGCTACCATGACACGACGGCAGGCAATACCGGCGGCGCGTATCGCAACGACGGCGTGGACATTCAGCCGTGTAGCGATGGAACGGGCTGCTACAACGTCGGTTGGACGGCGGCAACGGAGTGGCTCCAGTATGATGTGAGCGTCACAACGGGCGGCAGTTATGTGTGGACCGCCCGCGTTGCCACGCCCTACAGCGGCAAGAGCATGCACCTGGAGCTGGACGGGCAGAATATTGGCACGATCAATGTGCCAAATACCGGCGACTATCAGCAGTGGGCGACGGTACAGAGCGTGCCAATCACGCTCGCCGCAGGCACGCACACGCTGCGGATCGTGTTTGACACCGGCAGCATGAATCTTAATTATGTAGAGTTCGCAACAACCAACTGACGAGCCACTTGAATCTTTCACATGGCAGGGAAGAATGTGATTCTTCCCTACTTTGCTTTCACCAGCGTCCGCTGCTCTGGCTGCCTGCGCCGTAGGCGCGCGTGCTATTCCCGCCGAGAAAGCTATCCACAGCAGCATTAAACGCAGCGGGCGCTTCGATATTCGACAGGTGCGCCGCGCCTGAAAGCTCTACGAATTGGCTGCCCTTGATAGCTTCATGGAGCTTCCGCGCCTCACCTGGCGGCGTCAGCGTGTCCTCGCTGCCAACCATGATCAACGTCGGCACATTGATCGCGCTGAGTTGCGGCGTCGAGTCAGGGCGCTGCGCCATGGCGCGCAAAGCTGCTGCAATGCCCTCCGGCTGATTTGCCATGATGATGCCGCGCACCACTTGCTGCTGGCCTTGCGGGGTGCGGTCGGCCAGCAAATTGGGCAGCATCTGGTCCGCCAGCGGCTCCAGCCCTCTGGTTTCTACCATGCGCGCATTCTGCTCGCGCTTCTGCCTGGCCTCGTCACTGTCTGCCGCTGCCTTCGTGTCGGCAAGCACCAGCGCGCTCACCCGGTCGGCGGCGCGGCGCAACAGCGCGAACGCGATATAGCCGCCCATGGATAGGCCAGCCAGCGCGACCTTCCGCACGTCAAGGTGATCGAGCAAGGCGAGCAAATCATCGGCATACTGGTCGAGACTGTCAGCGCCTCCGCCAAAGGTGCTCGCGCCAAAGCCACGCAGATCCGGCGCAATGACGCGGTAGCGCGCTGACAAGGCACTGATCTGCGGCTGCCACATCGCGCCACTCAGCGGAAATCCGTGGACGAGCAACAGTGGCGCGCCATCTCCTTCAGCGCGGTAGCCCATTTCAATACCATGAATCGTTGCTGTTTGCATGTTGCCTCCTTGGACGATTTTGCAGTTTTGCTTTACGATTGGTGTGATGCTTCGTAAAATAGCACGAAAAGGGCCATCCTATGCGTATTCTTTCCGCCGATGATGTTCGTCGCGCCGTGCCGATGCCGGCTGCAATCGACGCGGTAGCTGCCGCGTTTGCCCAGCTTTCCGCTGGGCATGCCAACGTGCCGCTCCGCACGCCAATCGCTCAGGAACGATTGCAATCTCACACGTTTTTCATGCCCGCGCATCTGGCGCAGAGCAACGCGCTGGGCATGAAGGTCGTGTCGGTATTTCCTCAGAACGCGCAGCATGGCATGCCAGTGATTCACGCGCTGGTGGTCGTGCTGGACGCGGAAACGGGCCGCCCGCTGGCTGCCATGGACGGCACATACCTGACAGCGCTCCGCACCGGCGCGGCTTCCGGCGTGGCGACGCAGGCGTTAGCCCGCGCTGACGCGCATGTGCTGGCGCTGTTCGGCGCGGGCGCGCAGGCACCGGGCCAGGTCGCGGCGGTGTGCGCCGTCCGCCCGATCAAGCGCGTGCTGATCGTCAACCGGACGCGCGAACGGGCAGAAGCGCTGATTGCCACGCTTCAGGCGCAGGGTGTGCAGGCCGAAGTGCAGATCACGACGTCTGCCGCGGCGGCGCTGCGCGAGGCCGATGTGGTTTGCTGCGCCACTTCCGCAACGACGCCACTTTTCGACGATCATGACGTGCGACCCGGTACGCATATCAACGGCGTCGGCTCGTTCACGCCCGCCATGGCCGAGGTGCCAGTGGCGACGATTGGCCGGGCGCGGGTGTTCGTCGACCAGCGCGCGGCGGCATGGAGCGAAGCGGGCGATCTGATCAACGCCCGCGCGGCGCATGTGCTCACCGAAGATGGCACGACCGAAATCGGCGCGGTGCTGGCAGGCATGGCAACTGGTCGCACAGACCCTCAAGAGATTACCTTTTTCAAATCAGTCGGCAATGCCGTGCAGGATGTTGCTGTCGCGCAGCGGGCGCTCGCCGCAGCCGAGCGGATGGGGCTGGGCGTGGAGGTCGCGCTGTGAAGTTATTGCGACTCTGATCGCAATTTGCATCTATCTTAGTCATGCTGATGCCAGCCCATCAGTGCTACGATGGAAGTAACGATTGACATGTGCGCTCCATAGCGCGCCCTTTCTGGAGATGTTATGGCCGACAACACATCACATGACGACCTGTACGACGAAATAGCCGCCCTGCGCCAGCGCATCGCCGAACTTGAGGAATTGCTCGCGCAGCAGCAGGTCCTTCAACAGCAGACAATCGAAGAAAAGGAAATGGCGCTCCGCGAGCTTTCTACGCCGCTCATTCCGCTGGCTGATGGCGTTGTCGCGCTGCCGCTGATCGGCTCGATCGATAGCAACCGCATTCAGCAAATCATGGAGACGCTGCTTGAAGGTATTTCAGAACAGCAGGCTGATGTTGCGCTGATCGACATCACGGGCGTCAAAATGGTTGACACGCAGGTAGCCGACGGCCTGCTGCGCGCGGCTCAGGCCGCCAAGCTGCTCGGCGCGCAGGTGGTGCTCACCGGCATCAGCTCGGACATCGCCCAGACGCTGGTGCATCTCGGCGCAGATCTCAATGGCATTATCACGCACGCGACGCTGCAAAGCGGCATTGCTTTTGCCATGGAGCAGCATGACATTGGCTGATACGCCGGAACAGGGTGCTATGCACCAATGATGTTGACGGCCAGTGCATGAAGTTCGCCTACGGCTGTTTCAAGTGGGCGATCCGACACCAGATCGTAGGCGAGCAGCAGATAATCAAGATAGCGCGCGAGCGTGGCCCCGATTGCGGATGGCTGCGAGCGAATGGCCCCGTTCCATGCGGAGACAACCAGCGCGTAGTCTTCCCACGCCTGACGCTGCGCGACCAGCAGCGCGCGCCAGCTTGTCTGAATCGCCTCAATGTCTTCCCAGGAGCCAGCCGGGCATAACATATCATCGCGCGGTATGACACGCCCTTTTCGCAGGTACATCGGGTACGCCCGGCAGACAAGCGGCCGGTCAGCATAGATGCTGCACAGACCGTCGCCGCCGGGTAGCTGATTGAGAAACATGCAGATGCGCTGGGATTGTCGCGGCTGGTGATGTTGAAGCGCGAGCATGTAGGTCGCTTCGCCGGGCCGCAACAGGACGCCGGTTGGCGTTGGCTCCTCCTCGTCATCGCACCAGACAAACTGCGCGGGTGCCAGGTGTTGCGTGCGCGCGATCCGCCAAATGTCCGCGCCATTCACAGGCACCACATATGCAGTGCAGCAGCGGCCATGGCAGCCGCCACATGAAACGACGCTCGACCTCGTCACAAGTCACCTACAGAAATATAAACCATATTTCTCCAGCAAGAAGCCCAAACAATTCTACCATGGCCGCGCATACGCCTCGGTCGGTTCCTACGCATCGAAAGAAGCGAGCGCCGCGCGCATGCGGTAGCTCATCCACAACACAATGTCCTGTGGATAATTGCCGAAATGCGCGCCGAACAGGTTCAGGCCGCCGACATGGGCCGCGTCAGGCTTCACGCCCACCCGCACGCTGATGAACGGCGCGCGATGAAGCAGCAAATCATGCACCGTCACGGTTGAAACCGGCATGCCATCGATTTCAGCGCCGCGCTCGTTGACATGCCAGATTTTGAGCAGGCCGTATTGCGTGTTGCGCGGCGTCCACCACTCCGGCGTCAGCAGCCCCGGCTCGCCGCCAAAGTCAGCCGGTGAGGTCCACGTCCCCACTTCCACATCGTTGATCCACACCGTAATGTCAGACGGCCAGTCGAGATGATACAGCGGCGCTTCCGAGCACACTTCCATGCTCACGCGCAGCGCCTCAGGCTGCGCGCTCGACGGCAACCGGTTTGGAAAGCGGTATTCAACGTAGCCCTGGTACAGCCATAAAAGCTGCGCGTCCACGCGGCGCGGCTCGTAGAACGAGGCCGGGTCGTCAAACAGCCCAATCACGCCGTCGGCGCTCAACAGGCCGCAGGTTGGCGACACCGCGCAATCAACGAACGCGCCAATCGGCATGGCGATTTCGACCGCATCATCGCGCGGCTGCCCGGCAATCGGCAGATCGAACATGATCCGGTCGTACATGCGCGCGCAGACCTTGCGCAGGCCACGGCTGGCTGGCTCAAGCTCGCTGCGGATCAAGCCGGCCTGTTCCAGCGTTTCGACGTGCAGCGCCGTGGTGGACATCGGCAGTTCCAGCGCAGCAGCAATCTCATTAACGCTCGCGACCCGGTTGGCAAGCAGCCGCAAAATGCGAATGCGGTTCAGCGAGTCGAGCGCCTTCAGGACACGCTCAAGCTGCGCATCGTCGGTGTCGCCGTTCAATTTCAGCACGCGGTTACCAGATGTTAATGGTTCCATGACGGTTACTTTCCAGCAATATTGGAATGTTTATGCGTTGGCTTTTCAAGAAGTGTGCTATATTACACCAATAATACACACTTTTCGGAACACTTTATGCTCATGCATGAATATACACCATGTGGTGGTTGTGCCTGGCGGTTATCGTCAGTGCGTCGGCCCGAGTAAACTGTACCATTGGCATTTTGAGCATGGTTTTCAGAGCGAAGGGTTCATGAAAGCAAAATGATTATTGACGAGACTTATTCTAAGTATTAGAATAAGGGTGCGATATAGCTTGTGCTGTACCATACAGCGGCGTCAGGTGCGCGATGTTCAAAACCTCAACCAAATCCATTCGTCGTAGCAATACCTTGAGAGTGCTTCAGCGCATCTATGCGTCAGCGCCAGTAACTCGTCCGGAGCTTACGCACAGCACCGGGTTAAGCCCCGCCACGATTGCGAATGTCGTCGCAGACTTAATCAAAGCCAATATCGTTGTGGAAGATGGCTTCAAAGACTCAGACGGTGGCCGGCCACGCGCCATGCTCAACATCAATGCTGATTACGGCGTCTTTGTTGGCGTTGATATTGCTGAAACCTATATTCACTTTGAGTTGTTTGACCTGATGTTACACAATCGTTGCAAAATTGAGAGTCCGCTTTCCCTTTCAGAGAATCAGCCTGCCCATGTTGTCGATCATGTGGTGCGGGGCATCAATCAGCTTTTTCTGCAATCACATACATCTGATACGCAGGTACTTGGCGTCGGCATAAGTATCCCCGGATTGCTTGAGCAGGTGGGCGGCGTGTCGGTGTTCGCGCCGAAGTGGGGATCGCCCAATATGCTGCTCGCCAGGATGCTTTCCGAGCGCATTGATCTTCCGCTTTACCTGGATAACCCGCTCAAAGCATGTGCCGTTGCCGAGCTATGGTTCGGCATGGGGCAGCAAAAATCAAACCTGGTGACGCTCATTATTGGTACAGGCGTTGGCGCGGGCATCATCCTGAACAGCGCAGTGTATCGCGGCGCGACCAACAGCGCGGGCGAGTGGGGACACACGACGATTGTGCTCGATGGCCGTGAATGCCGATGTGGCAGCCACGGGTGCCTGGAAGCGTATATTGGCGCGCCGGGTATTCTTCAGAATCTACGCGAGCTTGCGCCCGACAGCCCGCTTTTACAGACCGAGGATCAGACAGAAAGTATTCATGGGCTTGCCAATGCCGTGCGCGAGGGCGATCCGGTCGCCATGCACGTGATTCGTACAACCGCGCGCCATCTTGGTGCTGGCATTGCAAACATTATCAATGTATTCAATCCCGAAGCCGTGGTGATCGGCGGCTGGGTTGGCATGCTGCTTGGTCCGTATCTCCTTCCCGAATTAGAAGAATTTGTCGCTCACTATGCGCTCGAACAGCCTCGCAAAGCAGCCACCTTTCAACTCTGTCAGATCAATAACAATCCCGTTAGCCTTGGCATGGCAACGCTGGCCCTGGAGGGCTACCTGGCAGCAAATGACGTAAAAAGCGTGCGCGCCTGAACCTGGTATCGCGGGCGCGCAGAATCAATGGAGATCCTTTTCATATCGCCTGTCAGGGGCATGCGCTCCTCAGGATAGATGGTCAGAAACGCAACAGAAAGGACAGCACGATCATGACCAAAGATGCTCAGAACGAAGGCGGGCAAAGTGGAATGCCGATCAGCCGCCGCAGCTTTTTGCGCGGCGCGGCATATGCGGCGAGTGCAGCCATACTCGCGGCATGTGGTGGGGGCGGCAATGCGGGCGGAGGTGCCAACACGAATGCTGGCGAGGCGACGAACAGCGGGAGCGCCAACACGAGCACGGGCGATAACACCAACACCAGCGCACCCGCACAGGCCAGCGGCGATCAAATCGTCATCACCCAGTGGTATCACCAGTACGGCGAGGAAGGCACGCAGCAGGCCGCCCAGCGCTACGCCGATGCGTACACCAAGGAAAACCCCAAAGTCAAAGTCAACATGGTCTGGGTCGCAGGCGACTACGACTCGAAGCTGAGCGCCGCGCTGCTTACGGATGAAGCGCCGGATGTGTACGAACATGCGCTCAACCTGGACTTCATCAATGCCGGGCAGGTCACGCCACTCGACGATCTGTTTACGCCCGATGTCAAGAGTGACTTTACCCAGCAAGATCTTGATGCCTACACCGTCGATGGCAAGATTTACGGCGTCAAGATGATTGACGACACCGGCCTGCTTTACTACAAGAAGAGCCTGCTCGACAAGGCGGGCGTGAAGCCGCCAACGACTTTGGACGAACTTGGCGCAGCGATCAAGGCCTTGAGCTCCGGGCGTGTCAAGGGTATGTTTATGGGCAACGACGGCGGTGTTGGCGTGCTCAGCAGCAATATTTTGTGGTCCGCCGGGCACGAGCATCTCAAGAATGGTCAGGTCGATTTTAACAACGACGACGTCGTGGCAGCGTTCCAGAAAGCCCAGCAGTTCGTGAAGGCGGCGGGAGATGGTATTCTGGTTGGCGCGCCGACCGACTGGTGGGATCCATCGGCCTTCACGCAGGGACTTGTGGCGATGCAATGGACCGGCCTGTGGGCCATGCCGGCGATCAAGAAGGCGCTCGGCGATGACTTCGGCATCGTTGCATGGCCAGCCATCGACAGTGGCAAGGGCAAACCGGCAACCTTCTGGGGCGGCTGGGGCGAGATGGTCAACGGCAAAAGCAAGCACATTGACGAAGCCAAAGCTTTTGTGAAGTGGCTCTGGATTGATAAGAAAGAATTCCAAAAGGACTGGGCGCTCTCCTACGGCTTCCATGTGCCGCCACGCAAGAGCGTTGCCGCCGAGGCCGAGCCACTGAAGAGTGGTCCGCCCGCCGATGCGGTCAAGATTCTGTACGATGATGGTCACATCGATCCCCCGCAGTGGACCGGCGCAATGGGTACAGCCTACAGCGACGCGGTGACGAACATGCTCAAGAACAGCGCGGATCCCAAGACCGAACTGGCGAACGCAGCCCAGAAAGTACAGGCAGAACTCGCGCGGCAGAAGAGCTAACGCGGTTTTATTTGCCACAGAGATCACAGAGCCCACTGAGATAATCATGTACAATGGGATCAGCGCTGTGTTCTCTGTGCGCTCTGTGGCAAAAGTCTCATTCGCAAGGAGGGGAAATGAGCATCCAAAGTGTCGACTCTGCCACACCGACGGTTCGCGCCCGCACATCACGGCGCGGTAACTGGCGAACAACCCTGGCGTTTTGGGCCTTTGTTGGCCCCATGATGCTAGGGCTGCTGGTCTTTACCTACGCACCGATCGTGTGGGGCTTTGTCCTGAGCCTGTATGATGCACGGCGCACGGTGACGCCCCAGCATTTCGTCGGGCTGCAAAACTATATCTTCATGCTCCGTGACGGCGCGTTTATCGATTCACTGGTGAAGTTCGCAATCTTCGCCGTGTTTATTGTGCCGACGACGTTCGTCTTTTCGCTGGGATTAGCGTTGCTCATCAACAGTGTGACGAAAGGTCAGGGCTTCTTTCGCTCGGTATTCTTTATTCCAACTGCATGCTCCTATGTGATCGCCTCGCTGGTCTGGCGCATGAATCTGTTCAATGGCCTGCCATACGGGTTTGCGAACATCGTGTTGTATTGGGTCGGCCTTGATCCTGTGACATGGATTGGTACGCAGAATCCCCCATGGTATTGGCTGGTGCTCGTCACTGTGCGCCTGTGGCTGCAAGTCGGATTTTACATGATCCTGTTTTTGGCCGGTCTGCAAGAGATTCCACGCAACTTGTATGAAGCCGCCTATGTCGATGGTGCCAAACGGGGCTGGACGACGTTCTGGAACATCACCTTTCCCTTGCTTCGCAATACATCGGTTGCCGTGTTGATGCTCAATCTGATCGCCGCATTTCAGGCCTTCGACGAGTTCTACAACATCCTGGGCGGCACGGCCGCATCGAATAACTTTTACCTTGCCCGTCCCCCGTTACTCTATCTGTATCAGGTATCAATTAGCAACCAGGACTACGGGCGTGGCTCGGCGGGCGCGTTTATTCTCGCCGCGATCATTATCATCGTAACGGTGCTGCAAGGGCGGTTCGTGGGCTTCGGCGGCGCGACGAAACAATAACGGCAGCGCTGCAAGGAAGTTGTTCGCTGTCGCTGGCGGAGTTTACAAGGGGGTATTTCTATGGCCGCAGCTACGCCAAATATCAACCAGACGAGTGTCAGCCACCATGCACGGAGAAGATCGGTCCAGTCCTACATTGGCCCGGTGCTTATCTATGCCGCGCTGATTGTGCTCTCTATTTTATTCCTGATACCGTTTTATATTATTTTCCGCAACGCATTGATGACGCAGGCGCAGATCACGTCATTCGATTGGGTCTGGCTGCCGATCCCGCCGCAGTTCGGTAATTTCGCTGAACTGTTCAATGATCCCAGCGCGCCCATGGCAACCGGCCTGCGCAATTCGGCCATTATTGCCATTGTGCAAACGTTTGGGCAGATGTTTATCGCGTCGCTGGCGGGCTACGGTCTGGCGCGCATTCCGTTCCGCTACAGCAACCAGGTCTTTTATGCCATGCTGATTACGCTCATGATCCCCGGCGCGGTGACTTTCGTGCCGAATTATGTGATCGTCGCGTCGTTTGGCTGGGTCAACACATACCAGGGGCTGATCATTCCCGGCTTGTTCAACACCTTCGCTGCCTTTCTGTTTCGCCAGTTTTATATCGATTTTCCGCAGGATATTGAAGATGCGGGCTGGGTCGACGGCCTCGGCTACTGGGGCATCTACCGCTATCTGTTATTGCCGAATTCGATCGGCATTCTGGTGGCGCTGGGAGCGATTACGTTTATTGCCAGCTGGAATGCCTTCCTTTGGCCGCTGATCATCGGCCAAACACCAAAATGGTGGACAGTGCAGGTCGTGCTCTCAACCTTCCTGACCGCGCAGACGATCAATCTGCCAGCGTTGTTCATGGGGGCTGCGGTTGCCGTTATTCCATTGATTATCATCTTCCTGATCATGCAGCGCTATATTGTGGAAGGCGTGGCGCTTTCCGGGGTGAAAGCATAACAGCGAGCGGGAGCCAACATCTGTTACAATGTTGGCTCTGGACACAACGGACATGTTCATGGTTCGACCAGCGTGGCAGCGCGGGTGTTTGGTATTTTTCACGACATGCCTGCTGGGCATGCTTGTGGCCTGCCCGCTCGGCGTCGCCGGCATATGGCAGGGGATAGTAAAGCCGCCGTGGTTCGATTACATGCTCGGGCCGGTGCGGCTTATCGGCTACAGCAACTGGAACGTTGATTGCCCGCCGTACACGGGCTGCAATCCCACGCGGCAGGAAGCATATGTCGTGTGGGTGGCGTTTTCAGCGCTGCATACACCCGCCAATGCCCGCGCGTACCGGCTTGTGGCGGTGCCTATTCACCCGGCGTTCGAGAGTCAGTGATGCCGCATGGCAAGGTTAGGATGAAAGAACACCAACGTCTAGCGTTTGTTTCTGTGCGTTTTGTGGCCTGCCTCAGTTGCATGATCATGCTGCTCGCCGCGTGCGGGGCCAGCCAGCAGGCCGCCGTACCCACCAGCGCGCCAACGATGGCCGCGCAGCCGACTGCCGCCGCCCAGCCGCCGACTGCCGTGCAGCGAACGTCAACTCCCGCGCCCGGCCCAGGCGAATTCGCGAATCCGGTCATCGACCAGGATTTCCCCGATCCCGACATCCTCAAAGTTGGCGACACCTACTACGCCTACGCCACCAACGCTAACAGCATGCATATTCAGACCGCCAAATCAACTGATCTGGTGCAATGGAGCATGCTCGGTGACGCGCTGCCGAAATTACCCTCGTGGGCGAGTCAGACGTTCGGCCTGACATGGGCACCCGAAGTGACGACGTATGACGATGGCAAAACATTTGTGATGTATTTTGTCTCGCGCGACACCGCGAGCGACAAGCAGTGCATCGGCGCGGCCACCAGCGACAAACCGCAAGGGCCATTCACAGCGGCAGGCGACAAACCATTTATCTGCCAGCCCGATCAGGGCGGCTCAATCGATCCGTCATCGTTTGCCGACACCGATGGCACGCGCTATGTGCTGTGGAAGAATGATGGCAACTGCTGCGGAAAAACCACTTATTTATACATCCAGAACGTTTCTGCCGATGGCCTGACGCTTGCAGGCGAACCAACACAATTGATCAAAAATGACCAGAGTTGGGAAGGCAATCTGATCGAAGCGCCAACATTGTGGAAGCATGGTAACAAATACTACCTGTTCTATTCCGCCAATGATTACGCCGGTATCAAGTATGCGGTCGGATATGCTGTCGCGGATGCCCCAACCGGACCCTACACCAAGCCATCCACCAAGCCGGTGCTCGCCACCGACATGAAGCATGGCGCAGGCATTGGCCCCGGCGGGCAGGACATTGTGGTCGGGCCGCATGGGCAAACATGGATCGTGTATCACTCCTGGAACCCGACCGTCGACTACCGCCGCATGCAGATCGACAGACTCGATTGGAATGGTGACACGCCCGTGGTGAACGGGCCAAGCAAGCAACCGCAGCCAAAACCGTAGCAACGAACTCCAAGAAAAGCCATGCTGTTGTGGCTTTGGGTAACAACGAAGTACAAGGAGAACACAGATGCAACGACGTATGCTCAGCCGCCTGCCTCACCTGTTGTTTGCCCTGCTGCTGCTTGCCATGAGCGCTATCATGGCTACCGACGCATCGGCGCGGGCCGCCGGTACGTATCGCAATCCGCTTAACATGGACGCTCCCAACGTTGGCAGTGGCGCGGTGGAAAGCTGTGCTGATCCAACCGTCATCAAGGGGCAAACGCCCGGCGACAACTACTGGTATTTGTACTGCACCAAAGACCCGCTCAACGATCAGGATCGCGCGCCCGGCGGGGATTTCAACTTCCACAACATCTCCATGCATCGCTCGCTCGACCTTGTGCATTGGACGTACATGGGCGACGCGTTTAGCACCGTGCCGTCGTGGGGCGAAGCAACCTCCGGCATGTGGGCACCCGAAGTTGATTATTTCAACGGCAAATACTATCTGTATTACACCATGACCGACGTGAAGCCCGCGACCAGCGGCGTTGCGAACTGCGACTCCGACTCTGCAATCGGCGTGGCGACCAGCGCCAGCCCGACCGGACCATGGACCGACCATGGCAGCCCGGTCGTTGCGCCACGCCAGAATGGTTCTGGCTGCAATTTCTTCTGGACGTACGATCCCGATGTAATCGTCGCGCAGGACGGCCAGAAATACATTTATTACGGCAGCTACTACGGCGGCATTCAGGCCCGCCCGCTGTCAGCAGACGGTTTCAGCACAACGGCTGCAACGGCAGTGCAGGTGACTATTCCGAACCGCTACGAAGGCACGGAAGTGGTGTTCCACGATGGGTACTATTACCTGTTTGGCTCGGCAGCCAATTGCTGCAATGGACCGCTGACCGGCTACAGCATTTTTGCTGGTCGCTCCACCAGCCCAACCGGCCCGTTCGTTGACAAGCAGGGCGTGTCGTTGCTGGCTGGCCGCGTTGGCGGCACGCCGGTGATCAGCATGAACGGCAACCGCTGGGTTGGCCCCGGCCACAACACCGTGTTCAAGGATTTTGACGGCCAATGGTGGACGATCTACCACGCGATTGATCAGAATGACCCGTACTTCGCTGATCCGAATCCGGGCCGGATCAACAAACGCCCGGCCCTGCTGGACGCGCTCGACTGGATCGACGGCTGGCCGACGGTGCGTGGCGGCCAGTGGGCCTCCGACACGCCACAGGCAGCGCCGGCCGCACAGCCCGGCGACAAAACGACCTACAAGCCGCGCGCGCCGCAGCCGGACGAGTCTGGACAGCAGATCGCCGCGCTGTCGGACGAGTTCAACGGCACAACCTTCAGCCAGCAGTGGTCATGGGTGCGCCAGCCTGCTACGACGGTGTACAGCGTGACCAATGGCACGTTTGGCTTCAACACACAGGCCGCCGACCTGTATGTTGACAGCAACGACGCCTCAGTACTAACCGAGCCGACTCCCAACGGCAACTACGTGGTCGAGGCGAAAGTGAAGTTAAACCTGCCGCCGGAAGGCTGCTGCTACAACTATGTGCAGGCTGGCCTCGTGATCTATGGCGGCGACGATGCGTTTATCAAGCTCACGCATGTTTCGATCTGGGAAACGCGCCAGACCGAGTTCGCCAGGGAAGTGCCGCCGCCTGTGCCGGCTGGCTACCCGCGCTACGGCAATACCGTGGTCGGCCCTCCCGGCGAATGGACATGGCTGCGGATTGTGAAGGAAAATAAAGCAGGCAAGGAGCACTACACGGCCTACACCAGCAATAATGGCACGTTCTGGGTGCGCGGCGGCACCTGGACGCACGATCTCGGCAGCGGCGCGCGGATCGGTCTCGTCTCCATGGGCGGCTCCGGTTTCACTGCTAATTTTGACTACGTGCGCGTATACCACCTGCACCATTGATGAGCGTGGACCCGGGCGCATACACTGCTGTCATGCGTCCGGATCATGAACGATGCCATGGACAACATTTTTTCAGGATCGCCAATTGATTTCTGCTGGGGGACGGGCATCGAGGACACGTTTGTGCCGCAAACCCGCCCCGGCATGCGCCCGCTCGACGAATATGAACTGATGGGCCACTATGAGCATTGGCGCGCTGATCTGGCGCTGGCGAAGGCGTGCGGCGCGCAGACGATCCGCTGGGGCATTCCATGGTATCGCGTCGAGCCGGAACAGGGCCGCTTCGACTGGTCATGGACCGATCAGGTCATCCCATACATCACCGACGAGCTTGGCCTTCAGCCCATCCTGGACCTGATGCACTACGGCACGCCGCTGTGGCTCACGCATTCATTCATCGATCCGCGCTACCCTGCGGCGGTCGCGGCGTATGCCCGCGCGGTTGCCGAACGCTACGGCGACCGCATTCGCTATTACACGCCGCTCAATGAGCCGTCGGTGAACGCGCTCATGTGCGGCAAGCGTGGCCTTTGGCCGCCCTATCGGCACGGCGAGCGCGGCTACCTCGCGGTTGCGATGGCGCTCGCCGATGGCATGCTGCGGACCGTGCGGGCGCTCAGGGAAGTCAACCCGCACGCGATCATGGTGCATGTCGAGGCGACCGGCATCTGGCGGGCAGCGCATGCCGGACTGGAACCACTCGCTGCCGAGCAGCGCCAGCGCGGCTACCTGTTCCTCGACCTGCTGACCGGGCGCGTCGATGAGGAGCACCCGCGCTGGTCATGGCTGACGAGCAACGGCGTGCCTGCCGAAACGCTGCACCGGCTGGCCGCCCAGCTAATCACGCTCGACATCATAGGCTTAAACTTTTACCCGCAATGGTCCACCAGGCAGATCGCGCTCGACCAGCGCGGGCGCATGCGCTTTCGCAAGGTCGAGCAGAACGGCGCGGGCTTCGGCCAGATGGTCGCGGATTTTTACGAACGCTACCGCGCGCCGATCATGATTACCGAAACAAGTGCCATGAAGGGTATCGCGCCGAAACGCCGCTGGCTCCACGACTCCGTTGCGGCTGTGCGCGAGTTGCGCGGGCGCGGCGTGCCAGTAATCGGCTACACCTGGTTCCCGCTTTTCACCATGGTCGATTGGAACTATCGCACCGGCCAACGCCCGCGCAACGCCTATCTGATCGAGCTTGGACTGTACGAATCGCAGACTGAGCCGGACGGCACGCTGCGCTACGTTCCGACCGAACTTGTCGATGCGTTCCGCCACTACGCAACCATGCCGGTGGCCGAAAGCGTCGGCGAACTCATCACGCCGCATTTTGAGCATAGAGATTAACCATGAGCAATACGTTTCACAATCCAATCGTCGCCACCGGCGCGGATCCGTCAGTCGTTTACTACAACGGCTCCTATTACCTCGTGCAGAGCGACGGCGACATCTGGGTCACCAGATCACGAACGCTGACTGGCCTCGGCAGCGGCGAGCGCGTGCGCGTCTGGCAACATCCCGACAGCGGCCCGTACACCCGCGAGGTGTGGGCACCGGAGATGGTGCAGATCGACGGGCGCTTTTTCGTTTATTTTGCCGCCGATGATGGCCGCAACGAGAATCACCGCATGTATGTTTTGGAGAGCGACACGACTGATCCGCAGGGGCCGTACACGTTCCATGGTAAAATCGCCGCGCCAACCGACCGCTGGGCGATTGATGGCGTGGCGTTTCAGCACGGCGGCGCGCTGTACTTCGTCTGGTCGGGCTGGGAAGGCACGGAAAACGTCGATCAGCGGCTGTACATCGCGCCCATGAGCAATCCGTGGACGATCAGCGGCGAACGGGTGCAGATTTCCGCGCCGACGGAAGCATGGGAGCGGCGCTGCGGCCCGCCCTACATCAACGAAGGGCCGGAGGTGCTGCAACGGAACAGGCGCGTGTTCATGATCTATTCGGCCAGCGGCAGTTGGTGCGATGAGTATTGCCTGGGCATGCTGACGGCTGATGAAGGGGCAAATCTGCTCGATCCCGCTTCGTGGCGCAAATCGGACGGGCCGGTATTCGCAAAGCAGGACACGGCCTGCGGGCCGGGCCATAATGGCTTCACGACCTCGCCCGACGGCAGCGAAGATTGGATTGTGTATCATGCCAACGCGGTTTCTGGCACGGGCTGGGCGGGCCGCAGCATTCGGGCGCAGCCGTTCACATGGGCCGCCGATGGCACGCCGGTGTTTGGCGCGCCGGTCGCCATCACCGACGCGGTGCCGCTGCCGTCCGGCGAAACATACGATTAACAGCGAAAAATCGTAAAATCGGGTATTCCGTAGCGGCACCACTCGTGGGTGCCGCCCGATGCCCACATGGGGCGTCGCTATAATCACATGCCCGAATAATCTCTCAATGTTCCAAGAAGGTTTCGGAATGACAAATGATGAGCATTTTGATAGAGGATAGGAGATGTACCGTATGCGGCATTCGCGTTCACTCGCCGGAACATGGCAGTTCCAGCTCGATCCTGACGGCACACTCGCAGTGGAACAGCTTGCGCCCGACCGTGAGATTCCGGTGCCGCTGCCATGGCAGGCGGCTTTTCCCGAACTGGAGCATTACAGCGGCTACGCATGGTATCAGCGCGGCGTGACGCTCGACGAGCAGGAGCTTGCGGGGGAACTCCTGCTGCACTTCGGCGCGGTCGATTACTGGTGCCAGGTGTTCGTCAATGGCGCGCTGGCTGGCGAGCACGAAGGCGGCTACACGCCCTTCACGCTGCCGATCCGCAAGCATGTGCAGCCCGGCGAAAACACCATTGCCGTGCGCGTGTACGATGTCGCGCAAACGAACATTACCATCCCGCGCTGGCCCGATGAGCAAACCAGCCCGGAGCGTACCGCGCCGCCGTTTAACGCGGTCGACATTCCGCATGGCAAGCAGGAATGGTACATCAACATCGGCGGCATCTGGCAGGACGTGACGTTGACGAGCGTGCCGTATGTGTATCTTGATCACGTGCATGTCACGCCTGACATCCACAGCGGCGCGGCGCAGGTGGCCGTCACGCTGGCGGGCGCGGCACCGGCGGGCGACGGCACGATCACGGTGCGGCTGGAGCAGAACGGGCAGCGGGTCGCGGAGACGCAGCTTGCGTTCGCCGCCGGGCAGGCCGCGTACAGCGCCAGCCTGCATGTTGACTCGCCGCAACGCTGGAGCATGGAGTCGCCCACGCTCTATACTGCCACGGTGCAACTCAGC
This sequence comes from Roseiflexaceae bacterium, assembly GCA_035765855.1. Taxonomy (GTDB): domain Bacteria; phylum Chloroflexota; class Chloroflexia; order Chloroflexales; family Roseiflexaceae; genus DASTWM01. Next base: position 2,172 of record DASTWM010000511.1, on the reverse strand, counting down.
GTCCAAACCATGGAGGATGCGATCACGACGCGCTTCGGCTTCCGCGAGATTGCCACGCGCGACGGGCGGCTGCTGCTGAATGGCGAGCCGATTTACCTGTTGTCGGCGCTCGACCAGGATTTGTTCCCCGAAACGATCGCGCTCGCGCCGTCGGTTGAATACCTGCGCGACGAGTTTGTGAAAGCGCGCGAGTTGGGCCTGAACTGCCTGCGCTGCCACATCAAGCCGCCCGATCCGCGCTACCTCGATCTGGCTGACGAAATGGGCATACTGATCTGGGCCGAAATTCCGTCATGGCGCACGTTTTCGCCCAAGCCGACCGCCCATCCTGATGCGTTTGCTGTTGGCGAGACGATTCGGCAGCGCGTGCAGCAGACGCTTGAGGAGATGATCCGGCGCGACTTCAATCATCCGTCGCTGGTGATCTGGACGATTGTGAACGAAGATTGGGGCACCTCGCTGCCGCTGCGCGCCGACGACCGCGCATGGGTGCGCGCGATGTATCAGCGCTGCAAACAGCTTGACCCGACGCGGCTGGTGGTAGACAACTCGGCATGCGGGCATGCATGGGGGCCGAACATTCACGTGCAAAGCGACCTCGACGATTTCCACGTCTACATGAATATTCCCGACAATGCCGACGCATGGGAGCAGGCCATGGCGCAATTCGCTTTGCGTCCAGCCTGGACTTACTCGCAGCATGGTGATATTGAGCGCAGCGGGCAGGAGCCGCTGATTCTGTCGGAGTTCGGCAATTGGGGTTTGCCGTCGCTTGCAGGCTTGCGCAGGCAGCACAACGGCGACGATCCGCCCTGGTTCAGCATCGGGGCGTGGTGGTCGCCGTGGGACGGCGAGCCGGGCTGGCCGCAGGGCGTAGACCAGCGATTCAAAGCGCTGGGACTTGACGCGATCTGGCCTGATTATGAAGCATTCGCGGCGGCAACGCAATGGCACCAGTTCGCGGCCATGAAGTTCGAGATCGAAGCTATGCGCGGCCATGCCAGCATCGCGGGCTACGTGATCACCGAGTTCGCTGATATCTACTGGGAGAGCAACGGCCTGCTCGATTTCTACCGGCAGCCCAAAGTTTACCACCAGCAGTTCGCGGACATCAACGCGCCGGATGTGATCATGGCGCGCCCGGCGCGCTACGCGACCTGGGATGACGAGCCGGTTGACGTGCAATTGCATGCCTCGCTCTACAGCGCTGCCGATTGGAGTGGGGCGCAGGCGCAATGGGCCATCGGCGCGGATGGCGAGCCGCAGCAGCGCGCTGTGCCTGCACTGGAGCGCGGCGCAGTGGCTGATCTGGGTACGACGGAGTGGCCCATGCCATCAGTTCCGCAGGCGCAAACGGTTGAGACTCAGATTACGGTGGTTGGTGGCGACGGCAATGTGCTGGCACGCAACACGGTTGATCTATTGGCGCTGCCTGCCAGCGCGCGGCAGCCGCGCTTCACTGGCGCGCTGGCGGTGGTCGCGCCGGGTGGCACAGATTCTGCATTGGCAGGCGCGCTGCACCGCGCTGGCTACGACACTGCCACGCTCGGCGCGGCGGCGCAGATCGCCGTCAGCGATGCGCCGACCGCCGAGTTGCTCCAGTGGGTCGCGCAGGGCGGCACGTTGCTGTATCTGTGTCGCGGCTGGAGCCCGTTCTTCTGGGCGCAGGGGCGCGGCGGCGCGTATGGCGGCAACTGGATGAGCAGCTTCAGTTGGATTCGGCCCGACGTGCATCAGCGGCTGGCCGTTTCCAGCCCGCTTGGCCTGCCGTTCAAAAACATCATGCCGACTCAGGCAATTGTCGGGCTGCCGTGGGAAAACGAATCGATTCTGCGCGACGTGCTGGCCGGTCAAATCACCGGCTGGGTTGGGCATCCGGCGGCGCACACGGTCCAATTCCGCTACGGGCAGGGGCGCGTGATCATGACAACCTTCCAGTTGGCGGAAGGCATGGGCAGCGATCCGGTGGCAACTGCGATGTTCCATGATTATGTCGATTACGTTACGTCCGATGCATGCCAGCCGACGCTGGAGATACAGGCATTGTAAGGACGCGCGAACACACATTGAGAACACATAAAGGGGGCGAGGCCATACCTCGCCCCCTATTATTATCCAGAGAATGATTTATGCGTCAGGTCAACCTTTTTCATCGGCGATAGACCACAACAA
>DASTWM010000510.1:0-6659 GCA_035765855.1 Roseiflexaceae bacterium | reverse complement strand
GCGCCGCGATGTCGATGTGGCGCTCTTCGCCATCCTCCTCATCAAAAAACGTGACGCTGATGCGATCCTCTGTGACGCTCACATCGCCCTCAAACGGGCCGTAGGTGGAGTCATGGCGCAGCAGGTGCGCCAGCGTTTCATTGTCGGTCAGGTCGTTGACAGCAACAATTTCCAAATCGTTTGCATATCGTTCAAGCAGAGCCTTGAAGCTCTGGCGGCCAATCCGGCCAAATCCGTTAATCGCGACTCGCGCCATGATGAGTGCTCCTTCACTACACCGCCAATTCGGCGGCTCAACCACTACTTTCCCCATGAGAAACGGCGCTATTATAGCACGCTCTGCAATGAAAACGATCATATTGCGGCACGAGCTTTGTGCTACAATACGCCCTGGGGACACACTGTTTGCTGTTGCTGCACCGCGCGTGGCGTGTGCCTTCATCCTGTTTCTTTTGCGAAAGTCAGGCCATCAATGCCATTTTCATTGCTTGCTATCGTCTCGGTTGTAGGTGTGCTTGTGTTGACTCTGATCGGCTCAACGCGCGATCTGCGGCGCGGCGTGCTGGCACTGGCCGGGACGCTGCTCGGAGCGAGCCTGGTTTACACATGGTCGCCCTGGATCAACCAGCACACCGCCGCATGGTTTGAAGGCGGTAATCCGCAGCGGTGGTCGTTAGTGCTTCATTTGCTGGCCTTTGGCGGTACTGTGCTGGTGGTTGGGTATGGTGGCAGTTTATTATTCAACAAAGCCATTCAGATGAAAGTGCGCGAGCGCACCACGACGACGCTGCTCGGGCTGCTGAATGGGCTGCTGATTGTCGCCTACGCATTGACTTTTGCCGGTCAGGCCAACGAAAATGTACTGCCAGTGATCGAGGAGTCAACGGCCACGCGCCTGCTTCACAATGGCCTGCCGTATCTGCTGCTCGCCATTCCGCTGTTTGTGTTTGCCGTGATCCTGGTGCGGGGCATCATGGCGCTGAACAATGCGCCGCCAGCGAAGCCCGCACCACAAGGCCAGCAGGGCGGTGGCGGCGGTGGCGGCGGAGGTGGAGCAAAACCTGCGGCTCAGGGGGCAGCACCGCAGGGACAGCAGCCGCAGAATCAGGCTCATTGAACAATACACAGACTCAGCGTTTCCGGCGTTTCTGTGTTTATCACGCTCGATCCCTGGCTCCTGCTAAAACGTGATCGATTTCTCCGGCAGTTCTGTGTTCGGCCACAACCGCAGGCCGCGTTCCAGCCGATTTTCCGCATGCACCGTGCAATTGTCGCTGACGATTGCCCCGTCGGTAATATACACGCGCGCCCCAATCTGATTGTTGCTTCCGATCATGCAGCCGTTCAGCACTGCCTCCGCGCCAATCTGGTTATTATTGCCCAGCACCGCGCCCTCGATGACTGCGCCTCGGCCAATCACACAGTTTGCGCCAACCACCGTTGGGCCGCTGATCCGCGCCTCGGCCTCGATCGTCACGCCCGGCCCTAATACGACTGGCCCGACCACATGCGCGGTTGGGTCGATCGTTACGTCGCCCTCAGCCCACACACGATCGCCGATTTGCCGGCCCCGGAAGCGCTGCTCGAACTTCCCCATCAGAATGTCATGGTGAACCTCAAGGTAGGTTTGTGGCTTGCCAATGTCGGTCCAATACGAAGATGACGGGTAGCCGAACATCGGCTCATTCTTTTGCAGCATTGTAGGAAAGAGGCCGCGCTCGAACATGTAGAACTGGTCTTGCGGCGCATAGCGCAGCACTTCCGGCTCGATGATATACGTCCCGGCGTTGATCATGTTGGTGGTAATTTCTTCCGGGCTCGGCTTTTCCAGAAAGCGGCTGATGCGGCCATGCGTGTCGGTTTCAACCAGCCCGTACGCGGTTGGATCTTCAACGGGGGTCAGCGCAATTGTCAGCTTGCTCTCCTGCTTGCGATGAAAATCGAGCATGGCCCGCAGGTCGAGATTGGTCATCACGTCGCCGTTGAACACATAGGTGGATCCGTCCAGCATATGCTCGACGTTCTTGACCGCGCCAGCGGTGCCGCGTGCCTCCGGCTCTTCCACGATATGCACCTTCATGCCCAGGCGCGAACCATCGCCGAGCGAGTCGCGGAATCGGTCAGCCAGGTATTGCACCGCCAGAATAGCTTCATCAATGCCCTGGTCGCGCAATCGTTCCAGCATGTGCTCGATAAATGGCTTGTTCACAATCGGGATCATGGGCTTGGGTGCGTTGCACGTAAGCGGGCGCAGGCGCGTGCCGAGTCCCCCAACCAGAATGACAGCTTTCATAGTACCTCGACGATGGACGATGGACGATAGACGAAAGGCAGCACAAAACGTAAAACGTAAATCTCCTGGTGTTCATTATATTATCATCTTGTCACCGTGTCATCTTGTTTCCTCAGTTCCTCAGTTCCGGATTCATACAGTACGCATTACGTTTTACGCTACCTGTCCGCGCCAATAATTCAGAATATCGTGAATCGTCTGCTCCAGTGGAATGCGTGGCTCCCAGCCCGTCGCATGGCGAAAGCGGCTGCTGTCGCATACCACACGCGGAATATCGGCGGGCCGCATGCGCGCCGGATCCGTTTCTACAGTTATGGCGCGCTCGCTGAACGCAAGCAGCGTGTCCAGCAGCCAGCGGACCTTCACGGCATGCCCCGACCCGATATTATACGCTGCGCCGACTGTTGCATGGCGCGCCGCCGCTTCGTAGGCGCGCACAACATCGCGCACATCGGTGAAATCGCGCTCGGCATCCAAATTGCCGACCCGCAGCAGCGGCTCCTGCTGCCCCGCCTCAATGCGCGCGATCTGCGCGGCAAAAGCCGACGCCACAAACTGTTCGCGCTGGCGTGGCCCAATATGATTGAATGGCCGTAATCGTACCGTGCGCAGCCCGTAACTGGCGTGGTATTGGTATGCGAGCAAATCTTGCGCGGCTTTGCTGACAGCATACGGGCTGACCGGGCGGAACGGCGTTTCTTCGTTGATTGGCAGATCTTCGGGCTTCACATGACCATAGATTTCATTGCTGCCAACGATGAGCAGCAGCGGATCCTGGCCGAGTTGCCGCACAGCCTCGAACAAATACAGCTCAGGCAGCACATTGGTCAGCAACGTCGTTTCTGGCGTTGAAAACGACTGATGCACGTTGGACTGGGCGGCCAGGTGAAAGACCACATCGGGCCGGGTGCGCGCGAGCATGTGCCGCACAGCCTCGGGTTGCGTTAAATCCGCTGCGACAGTGCAAACAGAGGGGTCGAGGTCCGCTGCTTCGCGGGCGACGCCGTACACGTCCCATTCGCCTGTTGCGAGCAAATGCTCGGCGAGATAGCCGCCGACAAAGCCGCTGATGCCAGTAATAAGTGCGCGCATATAACGAGTATAACGAAAAGAAGAAAGCCGCGCAAGCGGCTTTCCATGAAGAACAAAAAAAGAAGAGGAAGACAGATACTATCCGTCCTCCTACTCTTGATATACTTACTCTGCCGCTGCGTTCGGCGGTGGCGTATCGTCGTCGGGCTGGCTCGTGGGCTGCTGCGCCGCCGGAATACTGCGCGGCTCGCTTGCCACGCCGTCGTTGACGACGCGCCCGTTACGGCGACTAGGCGCAGATACTTCGGGCAACGCGCGGGCGGTGAAGCCAAACAGCGGTTGCTCAGCCTTGTTGGCACTGACGAACGGGTACTCGGCCTCGACACGGGCAAGAATCTCGTTCACGTCGATGTCGGTAAGCTCGTTGCGCAGAATGAGCGCCTCCGCAATGGCTGTCACAGCTTCCTTGTTGTTTTCGATCAGTTGCTTGACTTTGCGGAACTCATCGCTCAGGATTGTCTCGACACGTGCCTTGATATCGGGCGCGGCCATACCTTCCATGCCGAATGCCAGGTACGAGTAGAAGCTGTTGTCCATGCCATACGCGCCGACCATGAACGTCGCCAGGCCAGTTGCGCTTTGCAGATCGCCGGTGACGCCACTCATCTGAATGTCAAGGAAGATTTCCTCCGCCGCACGGCTGGCGAGCGAAATCTTGATCCGGTCGAGCAGTTCGTCCCTAGTGCGCGTGTGGATTTCCTCTTCGGGCTTCCAGGCCGCAAAGCCGAGCGCGCCGCCATGCCGGACAATCGTCACTTTGGTCAGGCGCTCCTTCTTCAGCAGCTTGACCATGGCATAGGCATGACCGGCTTCGTGGTAAGCAATGCGGCGGCGCTCCTCGTAGGACATACCGCGAATCGGCTGCTTTAAGCCCCACTCGTGCATCTCGCGGGCGTAGGTGAAGTCCCAGTAATTAATCGCCTGCCGCCCGTCGAAGTGCGCGTGAATTGTCGCCTCGTTGATAACAAACTTGACTGCCACCGGCGTGTAGCCAATCGTGTCCGACACCATGCGGTCAAGCGGCATCGGCTCGTGCTTGACCTTGCCGAGATAATATTCGATGATTTCCTGGCGGCCTTCGGCATCGGGCAAATCGACGGCAATCTTGCGGTCGAAGCGGCCCGGGCGCAGCAGCGCTGCGTCAAGCGACTCGGCCAGGTTCGTCGCGCCCATGGTCAGCACGGCTGGCATCTCGGTTTTTCTGCGGCGCAGGCCCAACCAGCGCAACAGCTTGCCAGACAGGCTGGTTTCCTGCGGCGGCGGGTCCATCTGGAGCAGCAACTCGTTCAACAGGCCGCTGTTGCCGCCCATGCCCATGCCGCCCATGCCGCCCATCACGTTGTTCTGGCCGCCTGCCATGCCGGTGGCACTCCCGCCTGCCATTGAAGCGCTGCGCGCACCACCGATCGCGTCGATTTCGTCGATGAACAGAATGCACGCGCCATATTCACGGGCCAGCTTGCGCGCCTTGCGGTACAGGTTCATGACCTTGATATTGCCCATGCCCATCCACACCGACGTCAGCGAGGGCGCGCTTAGGTAGCCGAACGGCACGCCTGCTTCGGTCGAAATCGCCTGCGCAAGGTAGCTCTTGCCGGTTCCCGGCGGGCCGATCAGCAGCACGCCGCGCGTGACCTCGCCGCCCATGTTTTTGAAGTCTTTGACTCCCTTAAGCAGCGTCACGATGCGCTTGGCTGCCTCCATGACTTCAGGGTTGCCCTTGTAATCCTTGAAGCTCACGCCCGTCTCGCCCGGTTTGACCCAGTAGATGCGCGTGCGAGCCATGAAGAAATACATCAGGAAGAATTGGAAGCCAATGAAGATGAACAGGTAGCCGCCCATGGTAATGACCTGGAGAAGCACCGGGCCAAGCGGCTGTGTTAGCAGGAAGTTGAAGGCGGCGGGAATAAGTTGAACCAGCAGCCACAGCACAAACAGCACGAGCGCCGCCCGCCGAATGAAGCGCATGAGCTTCCAGTTCCAGCGATGAAAGAACGAGTCGAGCTTCTGGTCGATCTTGCGATCGAGATCATCGCGATAGTGCGGGTCGGGTGGTTGGTGATACGGTTCGAGAGCCATCGGGGTTCCTCTTTTCCAACGAACGCAACATGCTGCTATGTGTTAGTTACCGCTACTGCTATCACTGCTATTACTGATCGGTGAAATGATGCCTTCAACTTTGCCATCGGAGTTGACGAGAAAGGTCATCGGCACTTTAAGCTGCCGTTGCCCGGTGTCAACCTGCACGGCGTAGAAATACATGGTTCCCCCATCGGTAAGCGGCACGCCGCCGACATATTCTTCGTCTAAGAACTGCACGCCCTGCGCGCGAAACTGATTCAACGTTGTTTGCAAGGTTTGTTTGGATGCGCCCTTTTCGAGCTGCGCTGATTGATAATCGGGGCTATAGGCGGACCACATGAGATCGGCGTTGGCATCGTGCTGGCCGCGCAGGTAATTTTCCACCGAATCGGCGGGCGAAAGCGCGGCTACCCGCGCGTCAGCCACCGCATGGCTGCGTGACGGCCACACCAATGCAAGCGTCAGGACACCGACCATGCCCGTCAGCACGACAATAATAGCCAGAAACGCAGCGTAGGGCCGCAGCGCCTGCCCAAGGCGTACAAAACCGTACGCGAAACGGCGCGCGAGCAAACGCAGCGCGCGGCGCAGCACAAGCAAGCGACCGGGGCGTGGCGCGGCCGATGGCTCTTGATACGGCTGCTGCAAAACCGACTGTGGAGCAACTGCCGGCGTGCCAGGAGCGACGTTGCGCTGGTCGGGAATATTCTCCATAACGGCCACCTTGTATCAAGCAATATGTATTGAGATTGGCATCGCGCCCAAGATTAAAAGCACGTGAGTAGATGAATTAAAGTATACTTAACAATCGGTGTAAAAGCAAGAATCCTTAGTGAGGATACGATGAGAAGCCCTGCTGCTGAAGGTTTGCGCTGGCCCCGTTTATGGCGGCGGCGTGATCTGCTCGCGCTGGTGATTGTGGTGGGCTACGGCGCGCTGGCGGTGTTCACGGCGTTGGGCGCGAATGTCGGCGGGCAGGGGCTTGATCCGGTGCTGGCGGCGGCGCGGCAGCGTGGCGCGCTGCGAGTGGCGGTGGATTTTGGGTATTACCCATTTTCGGGCATGCAACATGATCAGCCGATTGGCTACGACGTGGATCTGGCGCGCGCGGTGGCGCAGAAGCTGGGGCTCAAAGCGGAGTTCGTGCCGAGTAATCTTGACTCGATTTACGATGATCTGGCGCGCGGCAAGG
>DASTWM010000509.1:0-7145 GCA_035765855.1 Roseiflexaceae bacterium | reverse complement strand
ATCCGAAGATTGACGGCACGAAATCGGAAACGGCAGTGATTCTTGATGTTGAGCAGCGCCTGATTGTGATCTGCGGAACTGAATACCCCGGCGAGATCAAGAAGGGCATCTTCACGGTCATGAACTATGTGCTGCCGATGCAGCATGTCCTGCCGATGCACTGCTCTGCGAACGTTGGTGCGGATGGCGATGTCGCCTTGTTTTTCGGCCTTTCAGGAACTGGCAAGACGACGCTTTCCGCCAATCCTGAGCGGATGCTGATCGGCGATGACGAGCATGGCTGGAGCGACCACGGCGTGTTCAACATCGAAGGCGGCTGCTACGCGAAGTGCATCAATTTATCCGAGGAGCACGAGCCGCAGATCTGGAACGCCATTCGCTTTGGCTCGGTGGTTGAGAATGTTGTGGTGGATCCTGACACGCGCGAGGTGGATTATGCTGACGACTCGCTCACCGAAAACACGCGCGCGGCGTATCCGGTTGAGTACATCGCTAACGCGGCCATGAACGGGCGCGGCGGTCATCCGCGCACGATTCTGTTCCTGGCCGCGGATGCGTTTGGCGTGCTGCCGCCGATCGCCCGATTGACGATTGACCAGGCGCGCTACCACTTCCTGTCAGGGTATACCGCCAAGACAGCCGGTACCGAGGTTGGCGTGATGGAGCCGCAGGCAACGTTTTCGACGTGCTTTGCCCACCCGTTTTTGCCGCTCGCCCCGGAAGTGTATGCTGACATGCTGGGCGACAACATGCAGCGACATGATGTGCGGGTGTTTCTGCTCAACACCGGCTGGACCGGCGGTGGCTACGGCGTCGGCGAGCGAATCAAGCTACGCTACACGCGAGCAATGGTCGATGCGGCTATTCGTGGCATGTTGAACGATGTGGACACGTACACCGATCCGGTGTTTGGGCTGCATGTGCCGCGCCACATCGAGGGGATTCCCGACGAGTTACTGCACCCTCGGAGCACCTGGAGCGACCCGGCTGCGTATGACGCGAGAGCGCATGACCTGGCGCGGCGTTTTGCGCAGAATTTTCAGCAATTCACCCATGCAGCAACTGAGGTGGCGCAGGCTGGCCCACACGCGTGATTAAATCGCCAGGAACGCCAGGAACTCGAATTCCTGGCGTTCCTGGCGTCAGGTAGTTGCACTATTCGAGCGATTTGGTGTTGCCGAACGTCGGTGCCGGGCCTCTGGTCGGCGCAGCCCAGCGGATTGCATTGGTAATCACGCGCTGCACATCTTCATTCCGGTAGGTCGGGTAGCTTTCATGGCCGGGGCGGAAGTAGAAAATCTTGCCGCGCCCGCGCGAATAGCAGCAGCCGCTGCGGAAGATTTCGCCGCCGCTGAACCAGCTTACGAATACCAGTGTTTCCGGCGCGGGAATGTCGAAGCGCTCGCCGTACATTTCCTCATGCTCAAGCTCGAAGTATTCGCCTATCCCTTCCACAATCGGGTGCTCCGGCGCGACGACCCACAGGCGCTCATGATCGTTGGCTTCGCGCCAGCGCAGGTTACAGGTCGTGCCCATGAGTTGCCGGAAAATCTTCGAGAAGTGGCCGGAATGGAGCACAATCAAGCCCATGCCGTCCAGCACGCGCTTGTGTACCTTGTTCACAATCTCATCGCTGACTTCTTTGTGGGCCATGTGGCCCCACCATGTCATAACGTCGGTTTGCTCCAACACTTCATCTGTCAAGCCATGCTCTGGCTCGTCGAGCGTGGCCGTGCGAACTTCAAAATCTGGCTGCTGGCGCAGAAATTCGGCGATAACTGCGTGAATGCCGTCGGGATAGATTTCGCTGGCCGGATGATTGACGTCCTTTTCATGCCGAAACTCGTTCCAGACCGTAACGCGAATAGGGTTGTTGGTGGTCATACAAACTCCTTAAGCGATTTGACGCAATGCAGTGGTATAATACCGCATCTTCTGGCACTGCGTGCGAAATACGAGCTACCATTCGCTGTGTCAGCGTAGCACATAAAGGACCATGATTGTACATGCTTGGAAAAGTATTACGTCAACGGACGGATTGGAGCAATAACCCAATTCTTGTGGCCGCAGGAGCCGTGCTGCTCGGCGTCGCAGGCGGCGCGGCGGTCGCGTTCGGGCCATACTGGGCGGCCTTTGCGGCGCTGGTGGCGCTGGCATTTGGGTACGCGCTGCTGGTAAACACATCGCTGGGTCTGGCGACGGTGATCGGTATCGCAACTATATTGCCATTTGGTACTCTGCCGTTCAAAGCGCTCATCACGCCCAATTTTCTCGAACTCGCGCTGATTGCCTTGCTCGGCGTGTGGCTGTTGCGGCTGCTGTTGCGACATGACGAGTCGCTCTACCTGACGCCGCTTGGCTTGCCGATCGCCGGTTTCATTGGCTTAACGTTGTTCTCGTTCATTATCGGCTCGAATGGCAGCCCTGACACGCTGACGCTTCATAACTATTTTAAGTTCGTGCTGGCCGTGTTGTTCTTCTTTTCGGTAGTCAACTGCGTGCGCACGCGCGAGCAGGCGCGGCAGGTGTTTCGCATGCTGATTATCGGCGGAGCCATTTCAGCAGTGATCGGTCTGGTGTTGTACTTCATGAACGATGCTGCGGCGCTGCGGCTGCTGACATCGCTTGGCCGGATCGGCTACCCGACGAGTGGGCGCGTGCTGCGGTACATCGAGGACAATACCAGCGGCGTCGAGCGGGCGATTGGCCTGGCGGTCGATCCGAACAGCTTTGGCGGCATGCTGGCGCTGGTCGGCGCGCTTGCGGCCACGCAGGTTGTGTCGGAGCGCCCTATTCTGCCGCGTAAACTGCTGGCGCTGTTGAGTGGCGTGATTCTGCTGGCGCTGTTTCTGACGTACTCGCGGGCGGCGCTCGGCGGCATGGTCGTCGCCGCGATGTATGTGGCGACCTTGCGCTACCGGCGGCTGTGGTGGCTTATTCTGGCGGCCGGCGTGGTCGCCGTGCTCTTGTTCGTCGGTTTGGGCGTCGGCGAGCAGTTCGTGCAGCGCGTGACAGAGGGTATTCAGTTTCGGGATGAGGCGAATCAAATGCGGTTGGCCGAATTCCAGAACGCGATCAATATCATCAAGGCCTATCCGTTTTTCGGCATTGGCTTTGGACAAGCCCCGGAGCTGGATCTCGTTGCCGGTGTGTCAAACATTTACCTGGCCATTGCCCAGCGCACCGGCCTGATCGGGCTGGCGGCGTTCCTCAGCATCATGGGGCTGTTCTACGCGCGAACATGGCAGATGTTGCGCGCCGCCACCGCGCGGCGCGACGAAGAACTCAGCGCGTGGATCGTGAGCCTCCAGGCGGGCATGGCAGCGGCGCTGGCGGTCGGGTTGCTCGACCACTACTTTTTCAACATTGAGTTTAGCCATATGGTGGCCCTGTTCTGGGGCTGTATTGGGCTGGCGATGGCGCTCGACAAGGTTTGAGTTATAAGTTTTGAGTTAAGAAAAAGGAACATTGATCTATTCAAAACTCATAACTCAACATTCAAAACTTACAGTACCCCAACCGTGCTGTGGTCGCCGAGCGTCAGGCGGTAGGCGCGCGGCTTGAGTGGCGAGCGCATAATTTCGTTGTAGCGCCCGATCAGGCTATCTTCCAGCCGGTGCGGCAAATCCTGAATCGTGCAGTGCTCCAGCACAATCGAGTGCTCGATTTCGCTGCTTTCGATCAGGCAGTTATGGTAGATCGACGTAAACGGTCCGACGTAGGCGTTGACAATCCGCGTGTCGCGTCCGATGATCGCCGGGCCGCGAATGGTGCTGTTGATGATTTCCGCGCCTGCCTCGATGATGACTTTGCCGATCAGGCGCGAGTCACGGTCAACATAGCCGTCAATAGTTGCCTCCATTTCTTCCAGAATGAGCCGGTTGGCCTCCAGCATGTCGTCCTTTTTGCCGGTGTCGATCCACCAACCCTCATGGACGTAGGGCAGCACCTTGCCGCCATGATCGACCAGCCACTGAATGGCGTCGGTGATCTCAAGCTCGCCGCGCCATGACGGTTTAATCGCCTCGACGGCATCCCAGATATGCGGCCCGAACATGTAAATGCCGACCAGCGCCAGATTGGAGCGCGGCTGGCGCGGCTTTTCGGTCAGGCGCAGAATATGCCCCTGATTGTCAAGCTCGGCCACGCCGTACTGCTCAGGGTTCGCCACGCGCTTGAGCACAATCTGCGCGTCATAATCGCTGTGGCCGAACTGCTCGATCAGGGGCGAAATGCCGCCCTGAATGCAATTATCGCCAAGAAACATCACGAAACGCTCGTCGCCCAGAAAATCGCGCGAGATCTTCACCGCATGGGCCAGCCCGAGCGGCGCGTCCTGCGGGATGTAAGTGATCCGGGCGTCCCAGCGCTTGCCGTCGCCGGTCGCCTCGCGCACCTCGCGGCCCGTGTCGCCGATCACGATGCCAATATCGGTAATGCCAGCAGCGCGCATGGCATCAATAGCGCGGAATAATACCGGCTTGTTGGCAACCGGAACCAGTTGTTTCGCGCTGGTGTATGTAATCGGGCGCAGGCGCGTGCCTTTGCCGCCACTCAGAATAAGGCCCTTCATACAAGTATGCTCCTTTTGTAACGTTCCATGGACTGCGCCGTATTGTACCGCAAAAAGAAAGGGTGACTCACTGAGCCACCCTTCTGCCAATGCATGTGTTGTTGAGCTAGCGGCGCACGCGCACCGCGCCGTAATAATGGCTGGCCCAATAGCTGTCGTAGATATTTGAGACCTGCACACCGTAGTAGGGCGTCATCGCGTTGATCATGCGCCCGCCGCCCAGGTACAGACCGACGTGGCTGATCCCGCGCTCGCCGGCCGTGTTGGCGAAGAACACCAGATCGCCCGGCGCAAGGCTGCTCATGGAGCCGACGATCGCGCCGTAGCGGCTGCTGAACTGCGCGGCAGCACTGTGCGGCAGATTGACACCAAACTGGCGATACACGTACATGGTCAGGCCGCTGCAATCGAAGCCGCCCGGGCTTGCACCGCCGTAGACATAGCGCGAGCCAGCGAAGCGCGCCGCGAAGCCGGCAACATCACCGCTGGCCGGGATGCTGATTGCGGCGCTTGCCGCTGCCGATTGCCTGGAGCGAGCAGCAGCCGGTGCCGGGGTTTGCAGCTTTGGAAAATCGCTGGTGGTCGGCACGCGCCGCTGCACCTGCGACGCGACGTTCAGGAAGTCGCTGAACACCCAGGCGGTGTTGCCCTTCGGGGTCTTGATCTTGAACCAATCCTCGTACTTGCCGACAATATCAACCTGCGTCTTCACGTCGAGGGTGCCGAGTTTACCGTACTTCGAGTCCGGTCCCTGGCGCACATTGACCGAGTTGTCGTTGATCACGCCGATCATGGCCGGGTTCGGGTCGGGCAATGCCGTGGCGACATCCAGGCGCTGGTTCACTGCCGGGTCGACATTCAGAAACTCACCTTTCACCCAACCGTCCGAGCCGCCAGGAACACCAACATGATACCAGTCCTGGTAAATCTCAAGCAGGTCAAGCTGCGTGCCGTTTTTGAGCTTGGTCATGGGCACGTAGTTCGTGCCGGGGCCATCGCGCAGTTGCAGGCTGTCCTCGCGCACAGTGCCAACCTTCTTCGGCGGCAGGGCAGGCAATGACTCCTTCGACACATCATTGAGCAGACCAACATCATTATTGTTGATATTGAGCAACTCGCCAGAAATCCAATAGGTTGGTTTATCAACACGCTCGCGGATCTGGAACCAGTCGCCGTACCGGCCAATCACCTGTACCGGCGTGTTGGCGTCCATCTTGCCGACCGAGTCATATTCGGTGCTGGGGCCGCCCCGCAGGTTCACGCGGTCGCCCGCAATGCTCGCCATGACCACATGTGGAGCCAGGGCTTCGCTGCGCGGAACGATTGAAAGCGGCACTGGAATAGTATCGTCAAGCGGCGCATCGCCAATCAGCAGGTTCCCGTCGAGGCTCAACGGCGCAACCGGAACCACCAACTGGGTTGCGGCTGGCGCGGGTGAGCCCGAGGCCGCAACCCCTGCTGGATTCGGCATGGCCGACTGAAGCTGGCTGAGCGCGATAGCGGTAGGCAGCGCAAGTGCGATCAGCGCGTGGAGAGCAAAGCGAGCGGGAACACGAGAAAGAATACGAGCAGGTGACTGAAGCGTCGTGCGAGTTTGTTGCCAGCGTTCGTAGAGCGGATGTGAAAGATACTGGTGCTTTGGCCGCTGATGTTGAGCACGTTCACGTAAACGTTCAAGGTTCGCGGCGCTTAACGACGGGGGTAAAGGCCGCCGACTATGCTCGATCATTCAACAACTCCTGATTAGTGACACACAGCCGTAGCAACAAAATCAAAAAATGCAGTGCAGGAATGGAACAAGTACCGGCTACATGTCTTTAAGTCGGGCTGGAAATGCCGAACGAGACTATAGCATAGAAGGTAAAAATTTGCAAACTTTTACGATCTTATCAGATTATTATCATTGCAGCAGCATTTTACGGCTTCAGAAAGCTGTAGGCGGAGCACGTCTGATCAGGTGCATCTCATACGAGCAGGTACATGATTCTAAGCAATATAAGCACGTTTTACGCGATTGTTGATTCCGATCATGAAAGTTGCTACCTTTTTGCTCCTCTGCTACCATAGACGCGCTGATTTGTATACAAAAGGAGCCCGCGCATGAGTGATATCCCGCGCGTATACGTGACGCGCCACCTGCCGCAGCCCGCGCTTGATCTGCTTGCACGCCACACCCAGCTTTCGGTATGGTCCGGCGAACTGCCGCCGCCGCGCGCCGTGCTGATGAAAGAGGTAGCGAACATCGACGGCCTGCTGGCGCTGCTGACCGACCGCGTCGATCAGGCGCTGCTCGATGCCGCGCCGCGCCTGCGCGTGGTTAGTAATTACGCCGTTGGCTACGACAACATTGACGTGCCAGCCGCGACGCGCAAAGGCGTTGTCGTGACCAACACGCCCGACGTGCTGACCGAGACCAGCGCCGACTTTGCAATAGCGCTCATGCTGGCGGCGGCGCGGCGCATGGTCGAGGCCGAACAGTATGTGAAAGCGGGTCGCTGGCGTACATGGGGGCCGGAAACATTGCTGGGGCGCGACCTGTACGGCGCGACGCTTGGGCTTGTTGGCTTAGGGC
>DASTWM010000508.1:0-9946 GCA_035765855.1 Roseiflexaceae bacterium | reverse complement strand
CGGGCGTCCGGTATCGACGGTAATCGGCTCCTTGGGATTGCCATCCGCATCTTCCGCAAAACGGTTGTGGTGCTGCCCCCAGTTGAGCATGCCTGCGTACACGCCAGCAACCGCCTGGTGGCAGATATGCACAATGGTCTGCTTGTGCCATGTGGTTGCTGGCATGGGACGCGGGAGATGGAGAATATCGCCTGTTTCGGGGTCTTGCCGTTCGATATACGGCTTCCGGCGGTAGGCCAGCAACGATGGCGGCGGAGGGATGATTGCGCCATGCCCCAGATCGATGCCGGTATTGAGCGCTTTGGCAATGGCGTGATGGCCACGACTATTGGCGCGTTGCTCGAGGATCCACTGCAGCACCGGATAGGTGTCAGGATCGGGGGTAAACCAGCCGTGGCCATCCGGCTGGAGGCCATAGGGGAATCATGCCACCGCGCCACTTCCCTGCTGTGCCCGGTAGCGATGGCGCTTATAGGTGCGCTGGCTCGCCTCGTCGCTCTCCCATTCGGCCAACACGCCTTTAATGCCACGCTGGAGCTTCCGGTATTGCGGCGCCTGTTTTTCGGGTTCGCCGTTATAGACGACGTCGATCCCCAGGGCTGCGAGTTCCGCCTCAAAGGCGCGGCGTTCCATGTCATTGCGATGACCACGATCCACCGATTCCACGCAGACCCGTTCAAAGGCATGGCGCCGCGCTGCTGCCAGAAGGTTTTGGTACTCACGACGCGTGGCGGTCCGCGCGCCACTCCGCGCCTGATCAATAAATTCGGCCACCACCTGTTCACCGACGGCATGGGCTTCGGTGCGGAGGCGCGCGAGTTGGTCAGGAATACTGAAGCCGTGCTTGATCTGCTCCGGCGATGAACAGCGGAGATACAGGGCCGTTCGTTTCATGCGTCATCCACCGATTCATCTAAGCGGGTCAAATGTGCCCGCAGCGCTTCGGTTGCGGCCGCCACATGCGCGCGCCGCCGGTGCTGCTGCTGGTGTTGCTGCACGATAGTATACGCCATATGCAGCGCCTCGCCAACTGCCGCGTCCAGCATGTGGAGCGTGATGACCTCGGCAAGCGCGGCGATCCCTTCTGCATACTGCGCATCCGGCTGGTGATCCACAATCGCGGCGCTGATGGTCACATCGTCCGCTCGCAGCGACGCACGCTGCGGCGCCGGCGGCGCACGGCGACGGGCGTGATGGGGCGGGCGACGGCGGGGATGACGCTGCCGTGTGTGGTCGGTGCCCATCGCGCTTATGATTCCATCTTCAGGTAATTTATGGCTAACACAAGGAAGGCACGATGGCGCTTCAGATCGGCTTCAATACGGGCGAGCTCATGGTGAAGCAGCACGGGGAGATCGTGGCGATAGCGCAGAATAGTCGCGAGACGGTACAGGCTGGCATCCAAGATGGGAATGCTGTGCTGGTCCGGATGATCTGGTGCTGGAACCTGCTGCATATGCGCGGTAAATGCATCCCGTGCCTCCGCCATCTGCCGCCCAACCGTTTCGTGGTCACTGGACGCGCGGACAAGCGGCGCGAGATCGGCCAGCGGTGCGTCGAGCGCGATCAACGCCAGCAGCACGGCGAATGCTGAGCTCGGATGCCCGGTATCGGTGGAAGACAGATCATCGCCGGCGGTGGGTGCATCCACCAAGGTATCCACGGGAAGATGCTTGCATTCGGCTAAGCGCTGGATGTAGGCGATCATGCCATGGAGCACTGCCTGGTGGTGGCGCGCGGTCGGCAGCGTCCATGCCGGACTGGTTGCCAAACGGTAGTAATGCCACGGGGATACGCCCAGCGCATGCAGCACGCGCAGCACCGTGCCAACGCCAACCCGTTCGTCACCACGTTCCAGGCGCTGGATGGTGCCGCGCCCCACCGCAGCCGCCTCGGCAAGATCGCTCTGGGACCATTTGCGCATACGTCGGCGTTCCTGGAGATAGTCGCCTGCTTTGGACATCCGCAACATCAGATGCACGTCGTCAGATTCTGCATGCACAGCAGATGCTGGCGATAAGTGTGTCAGGCTACGCATACGTTAGGCTCCGCAGAAAACGGCTCGTGGTATCATCATACCGGACAGAGGCGGAAGAGTCAGCATCACAGATCGGGCATGTTCGCTCCAATGCGTTGGCACGTGTCGCCAATCTGCCCGATAGAGCATGCAGCACCGCAATCGTCCCAACATACACGATGCAAACCGCTGGTCACGATGAGAAACATGCAATGCTGGAACGAACGCTTGATAGGGATACCATACACGATGCAGGGGAAGGTTTCCACCAACGATCCTTTGCATTCGCTCGCAGTTTGTTTGGAGTGCTGTTATGACCGAATAAACCCGCCGCAAGCCGCCAGACTTTAGCCGAGCGGTTAGGCGGGTTGCTCGCTACCTTTCGCCAGAACCTTGCATCCGTTGTTGTTCTCTGGCATACTATCAACATAGAAATCAACAGATGCACAGGTGCGTTGTGGAGTACCAGCGCAACGAACATCGGGTTCACCTGATTATCTATCACCTTGTCTGGACACCTAAGCGCCGCAAGGCCGCGCTGACGGGCGCGATTGCTGCCGACTGCCGGAAGCTGATCGAGGCTAAATGCGCCGAAAAGGGATGGGAGATTATTGAACTGGCAATTCAGCCTGATCACGTCCATTTGTTTGTTCGGGTTTGGCCTTCGGATAGCGCGGCAACAGTTGTCAAGGAAGTGAAAGGTGTTACCAGTCACGAATTGCGACAGAAGTACCCATCGCTCTTGAAACTGCCTTCGCTCTGGACAAGGAGCTATTTTGCCGCGACTGCTGGCAATGTATCGAGTGAAACCGTCAAACGCTACATTGAAGCCCAAAAGGGACTGTAGATGCTGAAGACCTTCGCATACCGCCTCTATCCGAGTAAGCCACAAGCACGGCTGCTGGAAAGCACGCTTGAGACGGGCCGCCGCTGGTACAACCAGTGTCTTGCGGAACGACGGGATGCCTATCAGCAGCGCGGTGAGTCGATAGGGAAGTATCAGCAGCTTGCGAAGGTAAAGGAGCAAAAGGCCGTCAACCCCTATGCCAAAAGCATTCACAGTCACGCTTTGCAGCTTGTCGTTACTGATCTGGATAAGGCGTTTCAGGCATTCTTCCGCCGCGTAAAGGCGGGCCAAGACTCAGGATACCCACGTTTCAAGGGACGCGACCGCTTTTCCAGTTTTGGCTTCAAAGAGTACGGCAACGGCTTCAAAATCGATGGGCGGCGGCTGCGCTTGTCGGGTATCGGGCGTATTGCGGTGCGCTGGCACCGGCCCTTGGAAGGGCAGATCAAAACGGTTCGGGTTATCCACAAAGCTGGCCTGTGGTACGCCTGTTTTGCCTGCGACGTGGAAGCCATACCACAGCCTGCAACTGGACAGGAGATCGGGATCGATGTGGGTGTTGCCAGCCTGATCACCAGCAGCGATGGCGAAAAGACCGCAAACCCGCGCTGGTATCGGATAGAGCAGCGCAAATTGCGCGTATTGCAGCGGCGGGTTGCGCGGCGCAAAAAGGGCGGAAAGAACCGGCGTAAGGCTGTTTTGGCGCTTCAGCGCCAGCACGAGCGGATCGGCAACCGTCGAAAAGACTTCCTGAATAAGCTGGCACATGGACTGATTGAGCGCTACGACCGGATCGCGCTGGAAGACCTGCGGATCACGACTATGGCCCGCAACCCGCATCTGGCGAAAAGCATTTTGGACGCCGGATGGGGCTACTTGATTCAGCGCCTCACGAGCAAAAGAGATTTGCAGGAGCACCTATTCCAGTCACTTCGGTTGAAATTCAACCGAAATGTCAGCTACGAGCATGCGCGTATCGGCGGTGGTCGACCAGATAACGGGCTCCGGTTTCAGGAATGCTTCTTTCCGATCGAAGTCAAGCATGAGTTTAACTCGATCAATCCGCGAGCTATCCATGAAGACTATCTTACCCAACCTGACATCTATGCGGCAGCTACCGACCTGGTTGCATTCCTGCTGGTATTGGATCTCCGTAACCACAACGCTGCAGGTCACGTTGATCGTGCTAAAGAGCGCAGACGGCGTGGGCAACCAGCAGATCATACCTCACTCTATACCTTAGAAGAGGGCTTCTGGGTAATGGACGGCACTTGTACGTTCCGTTTGCGCCGTCGTACCACCACCAGTCGTCTGTTTGCTGACCGCAGAATACACACGTACCGATCTTGATGGGTGCCGCAGGCGCTGGCTCGAACCACTGTCGCTGGAGCCCGCTGCTGCTGCCAAATGCGCCGTGTGGCACCGATTGGGGTGATGGCGGTGCGGCGGCATGGGCGGTGTACGCGGCGTGCTCACCAGGATGCACGAAGTCGCCGGTGCGCCCAATGATCTGCACATCGCACAGGACATTCATGATCTTACTACCGGCAAAGATGTGCGCACCATGAATTTGACGCAGCCCGCGCAGCGCCGTCAGCGTGGCGTGTTCACCATCCAGATAGTGTAGTGTTGCACCGCGCCTATATGGCGGTGTATACAGGGTATCGTAGCGCGTTTCGATCATGCAATCGCGCTCCGTGGTGCTGAGGTTGAATTCTCCCGACTCCTCCTGCTCATGCAGCATTGCGGGGGTAAAGAGCCACTGCACCTGGGCATAAAGCTGTGCAAACCGGTGCCTGAGTGCTGTGCGGACACGCGCCTTGATTCCGCTTTCACTTATCCAAAATGCAATCGAGCCTTGCTCCCCCCAGACCCAGCAGTCAACCGGTCGGGGAACCTCATCACCGCCGATCTGTGCCTCCAGCTCAACGCAAATCGTATCAAACTTCCCAACAAGCCAGCGCTACAGCGCCGCACATGACTCGCTCTGATAGGTGCACTGTTTGGCTCATCCGCATCTTTTGTGAATCGCGCTCCAGCCACTAGGCGGCGTGGAGGACGCGCTTGGCGAGAAGATCAAAACTAGCCCGACCGTACATTGTGCGCTTGATCATTTTGAGGCGGTTCACATGCCCTTCGGTCTGAGCATTGCTCCAACTCGAACTGAGCGCCGCTTTGACAGGATCATAGTCACGCCGCAGACTCTGCGCGAAGTTTCGCAGTTCCTTGATGCCAGACGCCTCTGCATCAGCGAGCCAGGCATCGAGAGCCTCCACCTGCCGTTGGCGCACCATCGTCAGAAAGCGTTGGCCTAGCGCGGTCGCCTGCCCGATTACGGCCTCGTGCGCACACAGCGCCGTGCAGTAGGCCATATCCTCCTCCGACAGATCCTTCTCGGCGCGGACCAGCAGCCACATTGCTTGGCGAGGTGACCGGATCGCCACTCGCTCTACCGCCGAGCCGCTGGGGAGCCGTCGATCATCACTGCTCCGAAAGGCCTTGAGCGCCCGGTAGACGCTCGATAGGCTGCCGCGATAGCCCCGCGCCTGCAATTCCACTAGCAACTGTGTGCCTTGCTGCCCACCCGCGGCCCAGCGCTCCCGTATGTAGTCCAGATACGGCGTCAGGCTGGAGGTGGATTGGGGGAGAACACGGCGCGGTAGCTGCTCCGCATGCACATATCTCAACACCGTGCGCCGATTGATTTGAAGCTCACGGGCGATGCGCCGATAGCTCCAACCCTCCGCACGCAGCCGCTTGGCTTCGGCAAACTGATGCTGCCGTAGCTCGATGGAACCGACAATATGGCCAGGAGGTTCCAGCGGCGGGAGTTGGTCGGCTGGCGCTGAAGCTGCCACTGAGGGAAGGCGTTGGGTTGTCAATTGACGGGCGGCCTCCCGCAGCGCCCCAGCATGCCGCGCAAGCAGGTCTTGGAGCGCGGTGCCGAGGTTCTGGGTTAGGTGAAAGCGATCAGCCACCTGCTCGGCATTAGGTGCGCCTCTCGCCAGCGCCTCAGTGTAGAGGGATGCTCGATCCCGTGCAATCACCTCGACAGCTGGATGGGCTTGAAACCACTCGGCCAGCGGCCCAGCGGCGTGTTCAGGAAGCAAGGCAATGGGGCGGTGGCGCTCCAAATCGACGATGATGCTGCCGTATCGCTGGCCCTTGCGGACGGCCCAGTCATCGATACCGACGACCCGCGGTGGCGGAACTGGTTCCGGCGTGGTCGTATGGACACGTCGCAAGATGGTCGCCGGACTGCCTGAGATGCCCAGTTTGCTACCGACAGATGCACCTGCTTCACCGCCGAGAGCCAAGCCAAGGGTCTGAAGCGCCGCGTTCAGCCCAATAGTACGCTGCGCATAGGGTCGCGTGAGGCCCACGACTTGTTCGACGAAGGTGGTGCGAGCACAGCCTGGTGTGTCACAAAAGAAACGCCGCACGTGCAGGATGAACTGGACGGGTAGGCCGCCCCAGGGTAGGCCACGTGGGCGACGGGCATAGGTGCTATGGATGCGTGCAGATGGCTGACCACAGTCCGGACACACAGCGCCAGACGCAGTGACAGTTGCGCTGATAGTGATGGCTGTTTCGGTCGCAACGACGGAGTCCACCAGCAATCCAGCAAGGCCGGGCAAAGTCGGCAGGGCGACAGAAATCAGTGTCATGAAGCATGTATTTGGTGAGAGAAAGCAATGATAGGTAGTATAACCGGTTTGTGCGCGGCCTGCTTCACGTTACATGCGGGAGAGCCGAACGTGGATCAACTCCAGGACTCTGCTCGCACAGCTGAGCGTGTGCAATCAGGTCTGGCGGGCGATTGTGTGCAGTATGCTTTGTCAGGCCGGGTATCCGTATGATCGTATCGGCGAACAAGCCGCGGATGGGCGGCGAGCGGCAAACGTCGCTGCTGTCGGTCTCATGCACCATGCTGTGTGGTATCGAAATTGATTCGTGCTCATAATTGCATCGGTGATGTTGGATGCGCTGCTCGGCGTGGTCATGATCTACGCTGGGACAGGAGCGATGGAAGACGCGCAGGAACTCGTGCTCCACACCCTTGAACTGACAGGTGTATTCCACGTTCATGGTTGGAACGCATCTGGCTCACAGGTGGAACGCTTGAACCAGTGGCCAGCGTTAGGATGGTGCCGCGCATGGTCTGCGCATGTCGCCTGCACCCGAACGTATGCTGAGAACTTCCCGATATGATCGGGAAATAGGCCGATGCCATGGGAACCTTCCATCTGCTACGATAACTGCCATCACCACATGCGCTGGCTGCGGGGCTGCTGACGCATGGGAAAGCGTCACACTGGCAATGATGGTGCACACCACACAGGAGGTTCGTACCATGGCAAGCCATTCGACCACAACGATGGGACACCTACACCGTCGGGAAGCAGGTATATCTAGCGCCGTAGACCGCACGTTGTTGCGGCTGTCTGCCACGCTGCTGTTCGTCGGGGAGTTGATCGCGTTGGTGGCGGGTTTCTTCCATCCCGGTCAGGCGCCCGCCAATGACCACCACGCTGCGTTCACTGAGTACGCTGCCAGCGCGCACTGGACGGCGATCCATCTCGGCCAGTTCGTCGGTATAGCAGTGGTCATTGGCGGGCTGCTCGCGCTGTTCTTTGCTCTCAATGTCCGTGCTGGTGCGCTGGCATGGATCAATCGGCTGGGGGCGGTTGTGGCGGCGGTGGCGCTTGGGCTGTATGGCGTCTTACAAGCGGTTGACGGAGTGGCGCTGAAGCAGGCCGTGGATGCATGGGTGCGCGCGCCCGCTGCCGAGCAGGCGGCCCGCTTCGCCAGTGCGGAAGCGATCCGGTGGCTGGAGTGGGGCGTCCGCAGCTACCACAGCTTCATGTTGGGGCTGGCGTTCATCCTGTTCGCGGCTGTGATTGTGGGGACCGGACGTACTCCGCGCGCCACTGGTGTTCTCATGGGGTTGTCGGGCATCGCCTACCTCGCGCAGGGCTGGGTAATCGGCTCCGAGGGGTTCTCGGCTGCCAATACGCTGCCAACGCTTCTCGGCATTCTGCTGGTTCTAGTGTGGAGCATCTGGCTGCTGATCAGTGCCTGGCGGATGCCAGCGGCGGTCGAAGCGCCAGCCGAATAAGCATTTTTACCAGATTGGTGGAGCAAAAAAACGCGCAACCAAGCTCATGCCGAACCGCAGAGCATGGCACAGGTGAATGATATGAAACTCGTGAAAACCCTTAGCACACTGGGACTGGCGCTCGTGGTGGGGCTGGCGGCGCTGTTCACCCTGTGCTACGTCCTCACCAGCGGTAATTATACCGTCGCAAAAACCGTCGCGGAAGATCCATCCCTTCCCCATATCACGATCAATGGAGTCACCTTTCATGCGCAAACGTTTGGCGACCCGGCCCATCCAGTCGTCATTGTCGTTCATGGTGGTCCTGGTGGTGATTACCGCAGTCTGCTCACCTTGCAAGCGCTATCTGACCGTTACTTTGTGGTGTTTTTTGATCAGCGCGGCGCAGGGCTGTCCACACGCGTCGACCCGCACGACATCACGCTGGCGTCCGCCATCGGAGACCTGGATGCGATCGTGGACTATTATGGGCATGGCCGGAAGGTCAACCTGGTCGGGCACTCGTGGGGCGCGATGCTGACATCGGCCTATCTCGGCCACTATCCCGAAAAGGTTGACCATGCCGTGCTGGCGGAACCCGGCTTCTTGACCGCCGAGTTTGCCACGCAGTGGGCCGCGGCAACCGCCATCCACTACAGTCCCGGGCTGGTCTATCATTTCGGGAAAACGAAATTTGAGGCGCTCCATGTCACGGATCCGGATGATCAGGCCGCTGATGACTATGCTGGCTATCAACTGAACATGTATCAGGGCAGCGACCATCCCCAGGCGGGGTATCGCTGTAACGGCGGTGGCCCCGCAGCAGGCGGGACGTGGCGTTATGGAGCGGCGGCGGCAGATAGTCTGTTTCAGCAGGCGGTCGATGCCAACGGGCATTTCACCCTCAATTTGGTCGATGGCGTGGACACGTTTACGAACAAGGTGCTGTTCATGGCCGGTCAATGCCAGAAAGTAATTGGGGTGGAATGGCAAAAACGGCAAATGACGTTTTTCCCCAGCTCCACACTTGCCGTGATCCCCGCTGCCGGACACGAGATGTTTGCCGAGAACCCGGAAGCGAGCATTGCGGCGGTGCGAGCCTACCTGGATGCGCCCGCCCGATGAGTAGCCAGAACTGGCTGTCAATGGCGGCAGCCAAGCGATTTTTCGGCATCATGACAGCAGCAGAGGAGCGCATCAACACGCTCCTCTGCTGCCCTGTAGCATTCAGGGGCTTGCCATTCTGTATGTTCGGGCGCGCTTACGGCGCGCCTTTGAGGAGGGCGCGCCGCGCGACTCTGGCCTGCTGCCGCTGCTTCGCAATCTGAATTATCAACTCAGCTATCACGAGATTGGGCACCCAGCAGAGCCAAGCTACCGGTCGGTACGCCGTGACGAAGGGCACATGCATGCCCACCACCAACACCGGCAAATAGATGCGCAATGTGACAGCCCCCAGGGTCGTAGCAAAGTTGCGGATCATCCATTGGCGATGCACCTGGATGCGCTTGGTCCGAATGGCGCGATATGCCAGCAACCCAGTACTCAACCAGATCACCGCCATGGTCATAAATCCAAGATGGGTGACCAGCCCCCCATATGAAAAGTAGCCCATGTACAAGCCGCCAAGCCCCCCAACCAACACGCCCAGCAGATAGATCCGCCCCATCCATCGGTGGACCCGCACATGTCGTACGCGTATCCAGGACAAGAACTGGAATGGCCCGAGCGCCATAGCAAAGATCGACCCGGCAATGTGCATCGAGATCGCGACGTTATGGATGTGAAAGGAGAGGGAGAGTTCTTCTGGGAACGCCCAGGTCACCAGCATCATCACGGCATAGATCACCACGACCAGCGACAACAGGAGCATCACGCTCCAGCCGACAATCAGGCCAGGACGACGCAAGCGGAGCAACATAGGCACACCTCCTCGTTTCGACCTCACTGGGTCATGGTGGCACACCAAAACAAGGCGCTGACA
>DASTWM010000507.1:0-19529 GCA_035765855.1 Roseiflexaceae bacterium | reverse complement strand
GCTTCTCTGGCAAACGCGCCGCTGCCATGACATTCGCCGTAGCCGCTGATGCCCGCGTCGGTCTCGATCTTGATCAGCGTGCTCTTCTCTTCGTCCAATTGCATAGCTTTAATCGCCGTGATCTTGATCTGGTTGCGCGCTGCGGCGGCCAACGGCTCGTACTCTGATAGGTGTTGTGCGTGCTCGCTGTGTGTTTGCTCTGTCATGATGCGCCTTTGCTTATAACGTGATTACTCGCCCGACACGGAATCGACATTGCGGAAGATGTGCCTGAGGCGCTGCACGGTTGTGTTGGGCAGCGGCGGGCGCTCGAACGACGCCAGGTTCTCGCGCAGGTGCGCCGGGTCGCCCGTGCCAGAAAGCACGACATGCACGCCCGGCTCGTCGCGGCAGAAACGATAGGCCGCGTCGGTGATGCTCGTTGCATCGCTATCCTGCGTGACAAAGCCGAGTGGATCATCCACATCAATCTCATTCGGGTCGATCTGGCCCTTCGCAATTAAATCCTGCACAACCTCGCGGAGTCGCTCGGGCCGGCTCAGCGCCCGGCGCACGGCGAACATGTCGAGAATGCCGATGTTCTTTTTCTGCGCTTTGGCAAGGACACGCTCGCGCGCCGATTGATTCAGGATATTGAACATGACCATCATCACATCCCACACGTCATCCTGCAAAGCGCGCTGGAGCATGGCGTGGCCCGCGTCGTTGTTGCCCTGCTCGGTGACGCCGAGGAAGCGAATCTTGCCCTGGTCGCGCAGCTTTTCGAGCGTTGGCACAAGCGCTGCCGTGAGCGCCTCGTAATTGTCGGGCTGCACGGCATGCAGGTGATAAATATCGACGTAATCTGTCTGAAGGCGTTTGAGGCTCTCATGCAGTCCTTCCTCGAGCTGCTGCGGCGTGACCGCCCCGCCCCATGTGCGTTTCTTGGTTGAGATGATCACCGTTGAGCGGTCCAGACCGGCGATGGCCTGCCCCACGACGCCTTCGGTTTCATACGCTTCAGCCGTGTCAATGAAGTTCACGCCCGCGTCAATCGCCTGGCGAATAATCGCGACCTGCTCGGCCTCACTTTTGCCAGTCCGCATGCCCGCGCGGCTCGGCCCGCCGCTCCCGAAGCCCATGACTGACACCCGCAGCCCGGTGCGCCCCAGCGTTGTGTAGTGCATCGCGTGGATTCCTTTCACATAGATCTCGTTGGGCCTATTATACGGCTCTGTTCGCATGATCTGTGCGAAGAATCGCTGATAAGGTAACGCCGCGCATATGTTCGCTCCATGACAAACCCGCTGGCCCATGCCAGCGGGTTTCACGTCGCGTCCTGACAGCACGATTTAACGTTACTGGATCTGGAATGTCAAAACTTGCACGACGCCGCTGCGCGTTCCCTGCGCGACGAGTTGCCATGTGCCAGCCGGAACGTACACCGGAGATTGCCAGATCAGGCTGAATTGCCCATTGCCATCGGCATAGTGATCGCCATCATCGAGCGACAGCACCGCGCCGGTGGGTGCATTCAGCCAGTATCCAACGCGCTCGCCCGCCCTGAAGCCTGTGGCGTAGAAGGTAAACGTGCTGCCCACGCCGCCAACCGTCGGCACAACGCCGGTGATACCTGCCGCTGGCGAGCCCGGCGCGTCGGTGACCTGGAAGGAAACCGTGCGCACAATGCCGCTCTTTGCGCCCTGCGCGACAAACTGCCATGTGCCGATCGGCACGCCGACCCGCGATGTCCAGGATTTTGTAAGGCGACCGTGACTCGCGTAGGTGGAACTGTTTCCAATCGCCAGCACCGTGCCGTTCGGCACGTTCAGCCAGTAGCCGACGCGCTCATCGCCGTCCAGGCCGCTGACACTGAACGTAAATGTGGTACCGACCGGGCCGGATGCTGGCACCACGCTCTGATCCTGCGCCTGCGTGACGGACGGAACCTGTGCGATGGCGATGGCGAGCAGCGCAACCAATGCCACCGCCATGCGAATGAACCTCTGCATACCATCCTCCTATATACGAATACCGGCAACGCTATGAATAAAGTGGTGATGTGAGTAGATGTTTTATTACTATTGGAATACTTTTCTACGCACAACTGTAGTAAGTGAATATACTTGAAACGCGTACGAATCTGAAAAAGCATTCTTTATGAATATGAATGCCTCATATTGAATAAACGCCAGGAACTACCAAATTGTTGCTTCAACAAATAGTTCTTCTTGCAGATATACCATTATTATCGGCGAGCGTACTATTTTATGTCCTTTTAAGGGCTTTATTGGAAATGTATAAAATAAAAAAGACGAACAGCCAATATAACTGGCCGTTCGCCTGCATCTGTGAGCCTATGAAGTACAAGAAAATCTCTATGCTCGCGCAGGGGTTACGCGATACGATTCGCTTCGATGTAATCCCAGATAATGCGGTAGCCCATGCCCGGCTCCTGCGAAAGATGGACATAGCCTTCCGCGTCCATCGGATCACCGATGGCTTCCAGGTAGGGCGGCGGCGTTTCATAGTCCACGCCGGGCGCGAGCAGGCCGCGCTCGTAATATTCGCACACATCTTCGCTGGTGGAGCCGAGAATCTGAAGATTCGCAAAGCCGCTCATGTGCATCTCGCACTTCACGCCAAAGGCTTCAGCCACGGCGGCCATCTTCTTCGCGCCGGTGACGCCGCCGCGCAGCACGTCAATACGGGTCATGTCCGATGCGCCGCGCCGAATCCAATCGGCGCGCGTGTACACGCTTCCGGCGGCAATCTCAGGCGAGAGAATCGGGATGTCCAGCTCACGGCAGAGCTTTTCATAGGTGGAAACGCGGTATTCCGGCATGGGATGCTCGAACCAGTAAAAGTTCAGCTTTTCCAGCTCGCGCCCGACCCGGAACGCTTCCTCGTAGGTGCGGTAGGTGCCCCACGGATCGAAGCTGAGCACCATGTCGTCGCCGACCGCGTCGCGCACCGCCCGGCAGACCTCGATGTCCTGCGCGATGTGCGAAGGACGGCCCGGATCGGGCTGCTTCGTGACCGGATCCCAGAAGTAATACGGATGAATTTTGTAATGCGTGTAGCCCTGCTGTTTGCATGCCAGCGCGTGCTGGGCATATTCTTCGGGCGTGCCCATGTTCGGGTAGGTGCTGGCGTAAGCTTTGACCTTGTCGCGGCAGCCGCCCAGCAGCTTGTAAAGCGGCACGCCAAAGACGCGCGCCTGCAAATCCCACAGCGCCATGTCGAGCACGCTGATCAGATTTTCGTCCAGGTTGGCGACCCACAGCCAGTGCCAGAACCTCTCGCGGTCGAATGGGTCTTGTCCCACGATCAGCGCCTTGATACGCCCTTCCAGCACGGCGCGCTGATCAGCCGGAAGACCATCCTGGTCGCCATGGCCGTGCCCGCCGAGATAATAGCCTTCCGCACCTTCGTCGGTCACGATTTTGATCAGCGTTTGAACCGTCTCAATCTCTGGCAGCATCTCGCTGTTGCGGAAAGCACGGCGACGCACGCGAAAAGGAATCACTTGCAGGTCGGTGATGTTCATGGTTGTTTTCCTTTTTGTATGAATTATTGACATGCGGTACGCGGTGCTTGTTCGCCCGACCCGTAAACGGGCGGGCTACACCAGACAAAGCCCGCCTCTTGCGGCTGGGAGGCCGCGTAGTCGGCCTTCGTCCATGTAGCCGGAGCCTTGAGGCTCCCCGCATGCGCCGACCACGTCACTCGTGTTGTTAATGCGTGTGATACAACTCGTCGATCACCTGCTGCAATTCGCGCATGGTCAACGCATCCATGGCGGGCGCTGGGCTGCGCACCCTGGCCGTGCGAATGATTCCGCGCTGGCGCAGGATTTCCTTGTGAACGGCATAAAACAACCCAACGCCCTGCGCGGCAAGCCGATTCACCGGCGCGATTGTGCGATCGAATACGGCGCGAGCGGCGCGCTCGTCCCCGCGCTGGAACAGGTTCCAGACCTCGACAAAGGCTTCCGGCTGCGTGCAGAACGGCATGGTTCCTAACGAACCGCGCCGCATCTCTTCAATGAAGTAGCCACCGCCCGCGCCGCCGAAGACCGTCAGCACATCGCCCGCTTGCGCGACCATGTCGGCGACTTTGGCCGTGACCGGCAGACTTTCGACCTTGATGTAGCGCACCTGCGGGCATGTTTCGGCGATCTTGCGCGCCAGCCCGGCGGAAACCGGCGCGCTGGCCGTATCCTGAATAAAGATCGGGATGCTGACTGCGTCAGAGATGGCGCGAAAGTATTCGAGCGCCTCGTCCGGTCCGGCGGGCATGAAGTTCGGCGGCATGATCATCAGCGCGTCCGCGCCGCACTGTTCGGCCCGCTGGCTGTACAGCACGGCCAGGTCGGTTCCCGCCGCGCCGGTATTGACCACGACCGGCACGCGCCCGTTGGCTTGATCGACCACGCTGCGCGTCATGTGCTCGCGTTCGGCTTCTGAGAGCTTGAACACCTCGCTTCCCAGCGCGATGCCAAGCCCATGCACGCCAGCCTGGAGGTTGAACTCAACCAAATTGCGCAGGCTGTCTTCATCGATCCGCGCGTGCTCGTCAAACGGTGTGATCAGAATGGGGAAAACACCGCGCATCGTATCTGCTTGCATGATTTACACTCCTCACGTATTGAATTCTTCACCGCACCAGCGCAGCGCGTTGCGGATGAGCGTCTGGCAGGAAGGGTGCAGCCAGACCTCGACGTTGTGGCCGGGCGTGAGCATGCAGACGCGGCCCGCGCCCTCGTGGCGCGTCCAGCCGCCGGGCTGCGCGCCGTGCTCGGATGTTGTCGTCAGAAAGACATCGGCCTGCGTGTCGTCCAGATCCATGAAGTAGTGCTCATCCTTGATGGTGAATGCCTCGCTGCCAACCGTGAGCGGATGATTTGCCTGCGGCGCGATTGTGACCTGGCACTGCGGCGGGTGGTGCATGAACACGCCGCCCAGCAGCGCGCGCAGCACCGGCTTTTCGGCGTAGCTGGCCGAGCCGGAATGAATCACGAGCAGCCCGTTGCCGGCGCGGACGTAATCGCGAAACGCCGCTTGCGCCGCGTCGGTCATCCACGGGTGGTGGTCGGTGGCGGTGGTGTCGTTGGATTTGGTCAAGATAACGACGGGATAGTCGGCCATCCGCGCGGCTGACCATTCATCGGCATTTTCGATAAAATCGAAGGTGAACTCGCTGGACAGCGGCTCAAGGCCGCGCCGGGGCGTGGAGGCCGGGTGCCAGCGGTCGTCGCAGAGAACCAGAATGCGCATGGAATGAACTCCTTTCAAGGCGACATGGTATTCATTGCAGGGCGTGTCTGAGACTCACGCGCCTACATCAGGCAGGCGCAACAACCAGCAGCGAAACCGCATGCACTGGCATGCTAAAACTCAGCGTGATATTGCCGCCATCGGGCGTGATCGTGCGCGGCGGCTCCAGCAGTTCCAGCCCGTCGCGGGCCTTGATTGCCGCGTACTGGCCGGGCGCGGGATACATCGGTTTGCCCTGCCGCAGCCACTCGGCGTAGGCGTTGCTGTGGGCATGGTCGATGCGGTAATGCTCGATGCGCAGTTCCGGCGCGTCAAACGGCAGCCGCTCGATGGTTAGATCGACAGTTGTCTCGCCATGCAGATTCCAGTCGTCATGATGATTGTAGATCAGCACCGTCAGCGCCTTGTTGCCCGACAAAGCCGCGAATCCGCCCACATCTGGCGCTTCGCCGAAGCCGCACGGATCGCTGTATTTCAGCGGGTCTTTCGCGCCGCTGCTCACGAAGCGCGCCTCCTGATCGCCCATCCTGGCGTACATGCGGAACAGATTGAGGATCGCTTTGTCAATGCCCTGGGTCGAGAAGGCACGCGTGCCTTCGAAGCAGCGCTCACCGACGAACATGAAGGCCCACGAGAGCAGTTTCAAATCCCAATCGTGTCCGCGCGCGTAGCGGCTGACCTTGTCAAAGGCGGCAGCGACGAAGCTGGGGTAATATGGCGTGTTGCGGAAGTTGAGGTTGGCGTTGTCCCACGCGCCGCCCGCCGCCCAGCCGTCCGGGTCGATCTCTGACAGCACGCATTCGAGATTTTTGAGCGTCGGGTACTTGCTGATAATTTCATGGCCGTGCTGCGTGTGGCTGAGAATCTGCTGCACCGAGGGCGGGCGCTGCGGGCGATGCTGCGGGTCGGCGCGGTAGCCACCGCCTTTCACATGGAAGCTGAGAAAATCGACGGGCGCGCCCTGCTCGGCGGTGCATGCGTTGCGCCCGTTGACGCAATGATCGAGGAACGCGTCGAGCCACGCGGCGGCGTTGCTGTCGGGGCGCGGGTTGGTCGTGGCCGGGCCGCCGACGCGCGCTTCAGGGCAGGCGGCCTTCACTGCGGCGGCAGTGTAATCGTACAGCGTGTTGAATTCTTCCACCGTGCCGCGCCAGTAGAAGATGTCCGGCTCGTTCCACAACTCCCAGTACCACGAGGCCGCTTCGTCATGGCCGTAGCGCTCGACGCAGTGCTGCACGAGGTTGAAGACCAGATCGTGCCATTTCTGATAATCTTTGGGCGGGCAGGCCCAGCCTTCCGTGCGGTACAACTGCGCGGTCCAATTGTCATGGGCAATGTCGTAGCGCGCCGGGTCAACCAGATCCTGCGGCATGAAGCCAAGCTCGACGAACGGCTTGCAGTTGTAGCGCAGCATGGTATCGAACACCAGATCGACGATGCTCCAATCATAGACCGGGTTGCCCGCGTCGTCCTCCAGG
The DNA here is from genome assembly GCA_035765855.1 of Roseiflexaceae bacterium. GTDB lineage: Bacteria > Chloroflexota > Chloroflexia > Chloroflexales > Roseiflexaceae > DASTWM01. Next base: position 12,793 of record DASTWM010000507.1, on the reverse strand, counting down.
TAGGCGTTGGTCGAGCCCCACTTGTAGAAGCCGTGGCAGTTGCCGGTGCAGAACAGGTGGTGAACGCGCACGTAGTAGGGCTTTTCCTCGAAGGTCATGAACCTGGCGAGCAGCTCCTGGCCCTCGGGCGTGTAGGTGTAATTGGCCTCGTCGTAGCCGATGTAGTTCCAGTTGTGGGGCAGCGCGCCCAGCCACTCCCCGGCATCGACGCTGACGGAAACATGATCTTCTGCGGTCATGCGCTTGTCTCCTTCACAGCTTGAGCGTAGCGCGATGATACGCGAGGTTGGGCGGGATGTAAAGCTATTATAACGTCGCGCGCCGCAATACACTCATGTGCTGCGGCGCGTGGCGTTGCGGTGTGCCACTGTACCAGCACTTCGCCACCATGGAGGACGAACAACCAACGACTGAGGAGATAAGCAGACAAGCAGACGGGGAGAATCACCAGCAGCGAACCGCTCACCCGCTCATCCGCTCACTTGCTCCCCCGCATGACGGTCAACCTGTGGAGCGGCGGCAAGCATGCCGGCGGGCAGGTGCCGATTCAGGGCCGGCATCGAATGAGAGTTCCGTGGCCGGGATAAAACCGGCTTTGCGCATCCCGGCACCTGAGGGCAGGTTCTCGGGCGCGTAGATGATCCAGAAGCGCTCGGCTGCGCGGGACTCCTGTTGGAGAATCGCTTGCAGCAGGCGTGGATAGATTCCATGGCCCTGCCATGCTAGCAGCGTCGCAAAGTCCCACAGGTAGTGATCGCGATGTGACAGCGTCATGGTCAGGTCGAGCTCGCCGATCGAAGCGGTGCGCGTCGCAACCCAGCCGTAGGCAACTGGCATGTCGTACACATAGCCGACGTAGGGACGGTGACCATCCTGCCGGCGCGCCCGCACCGCTTCGATTGAGATGCGGTTGATACCGGCCAGCAGCGTGTCATCATTGACGGTCGTGGCGTGAAAGCCAGGTAACATTGCTAAGGCGGGCAGCGGGTCGAAAGACCACCAGGTTGCAAGTGCCATACATCACCTCTCGTTATTTCAGTTCCATCTCCTGCTTCAAGATCATGTTGAAGCGTACCGTATCGTGGCGACCATGGGCGTCAATGGTGAAGTCGACCACCCACCAGCCGCCCATCTGGAACTTCATGCCCTCGACCAGGTAATCGCCGTTGCCGAGGTTCTTCGTCACCTGCGGGCGAGTCGGCGGGCCATGGCCGTGCTGCGGCATGTCGCCGTCGACGGTGATCGCCGCGTCCGTGACCAGCTGGCTGGCAGCCGTTGCGACATGGATGGTCCAGGCGTTAGTCTGGTTGAGCACAATCGGGCCACATACGGTCGTGGCCGCTAGCAGCAGGATAGCAGGGGCGCGCCACCCTTTGAGGGTGATACGTGCCCGTGGCACGGGTGATGTGACGGTGGAAATGTGTATCACCCGTGCCAGTAAGCGGCCAGCGCAGAGCAGCTGACTCCATGATACGTATGCAGGGTCATACGAGCGCCGCGCTTTGCGGTACGTGCTTTCTCATGATGTCCTTCCCGTGCTGAGCAGCATGACTCTTGTGCCGATCCATCTGACATCCGGCCTGTTATGCGCGAAGCGAGAGCGGACGAGGTATGGTCTGCTCGTGTAACGCGGTATCATGCTCCGCCACAGTGTCGGTTATCGTCGTTCGCACGCTTGCTTCGCCCGTGACAACGGTGCTGAACCAATTGAGCAAGACAACGAGGCGGTTGCGGAGGCCCGGCAGGTAGAACAGATGGACGGCGAGCCACATGCACCAACCCAGGAACCCGGCCAGACGCACGCCATGACTGTCGAACAATCCCCCGCCCCGCCCAATGATCGCCATCTGCCCAAAATCGAAATAGCTGAATGGGCGCAGTGCCGCGCCGCTGTGTAGCGCCAAAATGTTTGCGCCAGCCCGTTTGCCCATCTGCATCGCAACTTGCGCAACCATGGGGTATGCTGCGCCGTCGGCGTTTTCCAGATACGCCATGTCGCCAACGACAAATACCTCGGGGCGCTCGGCCATGTTGAGGGTCGGCAACACAGGAACGCGCGCCCCGCGCCCAAGTGCAACGCCGAGTACGTCGGCAAGTGGCGCGGCGCGGACGCCAGCGGACCAGATCACGGTTTCGGCGTTGTACACACTTCCATCGTCGAGCGTGATAATGCCACTCTCCACGTTCGTTACGGCCGTGCCAAGGCGAATCTCGACGCCCAGGCGCTCCAATTTTCGCCGCGCGCTGCGCTGGAGTGAGGCCGGAAAGCTGCTTAGCATGGTATTGGCCGCCTCGACAAGCACCACCCGCGCCGCAGTCATGCCAAGCATGGGATAGTCTTTGGCGAGCGAGCTGTGGATGAGTTCGCTGAATGCTCCGGCAAGTTCAACGCCAGTTGGACCGGCACCAATCACCACAATCGTCATCAGCGCTTGCCGGCGCGCGGCGTCCGGCTCGCGTGCCGCCCGCTCGAAGGCCATCAGCACCTGGTCGCGCATATGTGTCGCTTCGTCAATGTCATGCAGGCCAAGCGTGCGCTGGCGATAGCTGTCGTGGCCGAAGTAGTGGGTCGTGCTACCAGCGGCAAGGACGAGGTAGTCGTAGGGAATCTCATGATCAACGGTTTGCACAACATGGCGCTCCAGATCGACGCCCTGCACATCGGCAAGCTGGAATTGAATATTGCGGTAGCGCCGGAGCATGGTGCGAACAGGTCTGGCAATCGCCTCGGGTTCGATTTGCGACGACGCAACCTGGTAGAGCATCATCCAGAAGCCGTGGTAGTTGGTGCGGTTGAGCACCAGGACGTCGACAGCGCGGTTGCCGAGTGCGCGGGCGGCGTTGATGCCGCCGAAGCCGGCTCCGACAATGACAACCCGCGGCCGTCGTATGGTTGGTTGCACGTCTGTTCTGCGGTTTTCTTGCAGGATGTGCTCCTGCTCATGCTTTGTTGTGGTGGTCATAACTTGTGTCCTTTCGTTCTAGCCTTGATTGTGTAAATAATCACAATCTCACTTATAAGACGCTTCTGAGGCACGTTTTGTGACATATGGAGGCCAGACTTCACACAAAATACATCGCAAGTATGATCTTTGTGTTTCTCGTCACAAAGTGAACCATGAAGTGTCTTCCGACCTCGCCTGATCGGTAAGCTGTGTAGCAACGCTTGGGTGGAGTGCTCGTTGTTGTGCAATCGCGTCTGCTAATGCAGCGCTCCACCGCGCGTACCCAGATGGTGAAGGATGAAAGCGATCCTGGCAGAAGAAATCACTCTGGAGCGCCAGTTACACATGGATGTGGATTATACCGGGGTCAGCTGCTGCAAGGTGGCGTGCAGCATGGTTCAGGGCATGCGCACGGAGTCCAAGAACCGCACGTAATGATTGCGGTAGTGCAGGAAATTGGCCAGGCGGTGGCACGAGGCGATAAACAGTGATGTTGGCTGCACCTGGCGATGAAGCACATCCTTGACGCCGAGCGCCACAACAACGATATCGAAGCGCGGTGATGAGACACGTGCAAGGACCATGTCATGGATTGTACGCGCCGTTGCACCTGTTTTTCCTACGGCATCCCAAATAATAGTACGCGAGAGTCGTACCGCGAAAGGCGCTCCTGCAATCCCCCGCGCCGCTCCAGCATTTTGCACAAACTAGGCAGCTACGCCCGCACATGCAGCAAACACTCAGCCGACCGCTGCAATACCGTCGGTGAGCAGCGGGCCGAAAACCTGGACCTTCCGTACAGCAACGGCGGCTATATCAAGGAGTCGGGGTGTGGGGCGAGCAGGCGGGGTTGCAGGAGTGCTGCACGAAACGCGGCGCGCAGGCAGCACGAAACGTGTCTACCCTGGTCAGTCGGCGCGAGTAACCCACACGGCCAACGAACCCATCATGAGGTAGACCGCTCGAACCATGATGCGAAAAAGCAGATTATTCTGACTTCTTCGCTGCAACAGTTTGTGCTGGAAGCGGCAGAAGCTGATGTTCCAAAAAGAACCAGACGCGGCTTGCGCGCACATCACTGTCCATTTGGATATTATAGCCAACTGTATTATCGCCATAGCAGGGAATGACTTCCCGTACCGTTCCAATATCACTCGGCATGGGGATTGGAGTCGTCACATCTGTCCGAACTCGAATGCGGTCCCCTGTCTGATAGGCCGCTACCATTGTGCTATTCATCAGAATATATTTCCTTGTGCATGTATGAATGTTTACGTCTCAGTCAACTGGGACTATGAGGTGCTGGTAACATCAGCATCTCTGAGTATTATGAGGGGAATGTTTTGGTAGTAATATTATCGGTGCCAGTCCGTCTATGCAGGAAAATACCACTCCAGGACTCAAAAAACGCGTGTGCCAACCGTAGGTGGTTGGCACACAGCAGGCAATACAAGGAACGCCGATTTAGTAGCGGTCGCGCCCGCCGCCGTAACTACCGCCACCGCCACGCGACCCACCACGCCGCTGACCACCGCCATTATCCTCTGCGGCATTGACGCGCAGCTGGCGGCCATCAACCTCGTACCCGTTCGTCGCGCTGATGACGGTATTGACATCCTCGGCAATGATCTCTACGAAACCAAAGCCCCGTGACCGGCCCGTATCCCGGTCAGTAATGACGCGCGCGCTTTGCACTTCGCCATGCGCACTAAAAATGTCTTCGAGCTCAGTATCGCCCACACTCCAGGGCAGATTGCCAACAAATAATTTCGCTTCCAATGGACCACTCCTCTGCATGCACATATGGTGCAGCACTGCTTGGGCGGAGGCATATTTATCCTTACCGCACATAATCACTCAACCGACTCACTGCGCTGGTAAGGGACAGACAGAACGTCTGACGCTTAGCTCTTGCGCTACAACGAACACGCTTCAGAGCATGTGAAGATCGAGAGCGCATGACGTACAAAGCGGGGAATGCAGATGCAGGTCTCGTGGTGTTATTCGTTGGTCAACAAAAAGAGTATACCACAGAATAGCACCCCGTGCCAGAAGCAATGCTGCGGATTGGTTTGTCATGGGCGCTTCAGCTGTGGTATACTGTCTGTATTCTTCTATACATCCCTGTGAGCTGCGTGCTCACCTCCGTCACCTAGCGCCTGATTGCTATCAAGCGGTCCGTGATATAAGGAACCCTTGATGCACCAGCCGCATACGCCCCTGATGGTCACGGCCAATCTGCCCATGACCCGGCTGATTCCGACCAGCGTTGGGACTACATGGTCCACTGTTCGTCTATCTATGGCGATACGATCGCGGGTACAGCTCGCTATCCGTATCAAGGGTGGCGCGCCATGATTGATAAAACCAGACTCGCTGAGCCGTTGACTGCGCTTGCTCCCTGATGCGGTGTTGGCAACAAGCGGAGATCATGCATCATCGGTGTCCTTGTTCAGCTATCTCCAGCCTTTTCTATTCCGAAAGGATCAATCCTATGACAACGCTTTCCACAAACCAGACCGGCGAATTGTGCCTCACGCTCCGTGGGGAGGGGGAAAACCGCATTCTGACGACGCTCCGCCGCTGGCCGCACTGGCAGCGGGTCGCCATTGAGCGCGATCCGGCAGATGCCAATCGCTGTCTCGCGGTGACGTTGATCGCCGAGCCAGCCTTTGAGTCAACCATCCGCGAGATTCTGAAGCGCAGTTTCAACCTGACCTTTCCCGAGGCAGGAGGCACCAGTGAGCTTGCCGCTGAAGAGCCTGTTCCTGCCCGTGCTTCACGTAAACGTCGATAATTCACATCTTGAGGAGCGGATCGCACAATGGGGAGGCCATTGCCATCCATCCTTATAAGGAGTTTGCGATGATGCCGATTGTGCGACCCGCACCTATTCCATGCACGGACTGCGCGCGCATGGGGCTGCCTGATGTGATGATGCAATTCATGATGTTTGACGATATATGGATGAATGTGGTAGTCGCGGAGCCAGATGTGACCTATCGCAAGTCAGCCGCGAACTTCACCCAACGCAAGAAGGTGCGCACAGCCGTCTGGCGCTGCCCATCCGGTCATCGACACCAGCAGGTGCCAGCGTAGCAGACGGCGTATGCGACCGACACACCTGACGAGCGGCGCATCGTGCAGCCTCATCCGCTTTCGGCACCTCAAAGCCATCGCACATGCAGGAGCATGATCTATGCCTGACAATATGACCATCACCATTCAGATTCCACGCCACACATGGGAAGCGATTCAGCGCTACACCCATGAATTGCAGGAGCGAGCACGGACGCAGGGCATGGACGATGCCGTCTTTGATCCCCATGTGCATGCCGCGATGATGCTGGAACAAACCGTGGACCTGGAAATCATGCACCGTGAGCGGCACGCGGAACGAAGTTAGCTTCCAGGACCGCTATGCTCTGATCAACAGGAAAGCAAGCCATATATTCTTGCTGCTGAACGAAGATAGAAACCCTGCGCGAAACTGGGCTCCTCAGCGCGTGTAAGTCAGGGGTCCAAACGCACTTTTATCTCATTCTCACACCACGTTTTTGCGTGATCACAATCAGGGAAGATGTAACCAGCCCATATCTGGCGGGCCACGCCGTATTTGAAGTATTCCACATAGGCGGTGTATGTGTTCTCCAGCCTTCTCGTGCCATCGGCGATCACCACGCCGCGAACATACTCCGGCCATTTGGTGGTCATTTGGGTTTCGTGGCATTCAACCATTCCCGGGCGATGCTCCCACTGCATAGCGTTGATCATGGACTTCCTTCATCCTTCATGGTGGAACAAACGTCGTTGCGATTCTTTTGTGATTCGTGGGGCTACCGGCCCCGCACCCGCGCCGGACGCACGTTCTGATCTTTAATGACAACGGGCGCGCAGGTATCCCGCGCTTGCATGGCCAGTGAATCAGGCATGCGGCCCGCTAGACGGATGTTCCTGAAGCGGCAATCGCTGTCAGCGATCTGAAGAAAGCCCATGCGCCCCATGGTGGCCGTTGCTATCGCAAACCGCTTGGGTGCTACGCAGGCGCCAGGCGATGTAATCGAGTATGTCACTCGGATGAGTAGCGCGTGAGTGAGCGGAGTACGGGAGTGAATATGTTCAGTATAGCACACATCCCACACCAGCGCCGAACGTCGTCGTGAGCGGTCGAGCGCAAGCATGATCACATCGTCCAGCGGCGTGCCGCGCGCGGCGCGCGGCACGCCGGTGAGCATCGCCAGTTCGCCAAAGAAGCCGCCAGGCCCGACCTCATCAACGATGATCTCGCTGCCATCGGCGTCTTGAATGGCGAATTGGACATAGCCTTGCGCGACGACGCAGAACGCATCCCCGGAGTCACTGTCGAACACAATAACTTCATCCGCAGCGTATGCAGAAAGATTCATGATCGCGCGGATGCCGGCGATTTCGGCGTTATCCATCGTGCTGAAAAGTGGGATCTGCTTGAGCACTGCTTGTTCGTCCATCATCCGAATGCTCCTTCTGGGATACCGATGACATACTCACTGCGCCAGCAGTGACGGATCTATATGCGCTCACGTCAAGGCGGCAGCCAGTGGCGGGACGACTTGCTTTTTGCGTGACATCACGCCGGGCAGCGCCAGCCGCCCGTCGGTGAAACTGCGCCCGAAAGCCCGCTCAGCGATCGCCTCGCCCTCCGCATTGGCGGCCAGCATGACACTACTTTCGCTGAGAATGTCGGTCAGCAGCACGAAGGCGGTCGTCAGCCCCTGCCCGTTCATCAGATTGAGCAAGGCATGGCGTAATTCGTTTGGCGGCGGCATGACCTCCGCAACATTGGCGATCTCCACCTGGCTGATACTGAACCGCGTGTCGCCAAACGTGAAGACCTTGCTATCGCGGTTAACCCACCAACTCGCTGGCGGTACCGGGTCGGGCAGCCGCGCGCGGAACAATCCATGCGCCAGTGCGTCGATTGACTGGCCGCTCCGCGCTTCCAGCCAGGTCGCAATTGCGCGGTCGCGTTCGGTGGTGGTCGGCGAGCGAAACTGGACGGTGTCGGAGAGTATCGCCCCCAGCATCGCCCCAGCGAGTTCCGGCGTGAGTGGCGCTTCGGCCCGCCGGTACAATTCGGCGATCAGCGTGCAGGTTGATCCCACCGGCTCGCACTGCATGGCGAGCGGACGCAGCGTCTGGAGGCCACCCAGATTATGGTGGTCGATAATGGCGACAATCTGACTCTCCGTGACGCCCGGCGCGGCCTGATCGGGATGGTTGTGATCGGTCAGAATGACCGGGCGGTTCGTTTGTTCCGCGAGGTGACGGCGCAGCAGCATCCCGCGCAAGACGCCCGCGTCGTCGATCACAGCCAGACCGGTGAGATTGCCGCGACGCAGCTGCGCCCTGGCCTCCTGCAACAGCGTGTCGTGATGTACGGTGACGGTGGCAAGCGCGCGAGTCATCACACGGTCAACCAGAACGCTCTGCTGGAGCAGCAGCGCCGTCGCGAACGGTGGGTGGTGGGTTCGGATCAGGATGGTACCCGCGTTCGTCGCCGCCATGAGCAGGCTCTCATCCAGCGGCGCGCTGTCGGTCACGATCAGGCAGGCGGCACCCGCTGCGAGCGCCATTTGCTGCACCTCCGGCTGATTGCCGACGATCACGACATCGCCGTGGCCGATAGTCGCCTGGGCGGTCTCGGTGGTCATGGTCGCAATCCAGATCCGGTCGTGGAGCACCGCTTCGGCGCTGCCAGTGATCAACTCGGCTTCAAGCGTCCGTTGGAGGATGCTGACCGGCAGGTCGATCTCCTCGGGAGGCTGGAGCTGGTCAAGGTAGCGGGCGGCGAGGGTGTCGCTCTGGATCAGGCCAACCAGTCGTCCGACGTTGTCGATCACCGGCAAGGCGCGCACCTGATGCGCTTGCATGAGATAGCCAGCTTCGCGCAGCGTCTGGTCCGGACGCAGCATGGGCACCTGCCGCTCCATCACATCAGCAACGCGCAGGTAGACATCACCAATCGCGTGCGGCGCTTCCAAACCCAGATGGTTGAGCAACCAGGCCGTCTCAGGTGCCAGTTCGTCCAGATAGCACGGAATGGTGTTCCGCCCCGTTTGCCAGCGGTAGAAGCTGGCATACGCCAGCGCCGAGCAGACCGCGTCGGTATCCGGATGGTGATGGCCGATGACCAACACTGGATGCAAGGACTCTTCTGTCATATGTTCCTCCACATGTGCAACTGCACGGACGCTCGATCATGATTGGGTGGATTGGGATGTGCAGATGGCAGATTTCCAGCCACTGCGTTTTGCGGCGCGGATGATTAGATCAATGACAACATGCGAACCTCGTTGCTGGCGCTGGCCTTCAAGAAATGTTAGCGCTGCCTCGACATCCTCAAGCCGATGGGCGCACTGCTGGCGGTGCCATGTACCGTCGTGCTTCAGGCGCTGTTCGCTCAATTCTACCATCAGCGCGACAATCTTCATGCGTACAATAATACGCACCCTATCAGCGAGATGCTGATAGGGTGCGGGGAAGCATATTCGGATCGGGTAATCTTTAGAAGTCCATGCCGCCGCTCATGCCGCCTGGCATGGAGACGACCGCGTTCGTTTCAGGAATGTCGGTAATCAGCGCCTCGGTGGTGAGCAGCAGGCCCGCGATCGAGACCGCGTTCTGCACCGCTGCGCGCGTGACTTTGACCGGGTCGATCACGCCCTGTTCCAGCATGCTGCCAAACGTACCGGTCAGCACATTGTAGCCGTAATTGGTGTCGCCATGCGCTTGCTGCTGGCGGCGCACGGCGGCAATGATCACCGCGCCCTCATCACCGGCATTGCGGGCCAGTTGGCGCATGGGCTCCTCCAGCGCGCGCTTCAGGATCTGCACGCCGAACCGCTCATCGTCGTTGCTGGTCTGGACGTTATCAAGCGCAGGGATGGCGTTGATCAGCGCCACGCCACCACCGGGAACGATGCCCTCCTCGACGGCGGCACGCGCAGTGGAGAGCGCGTCCTCGACGCGGTATTTCTTCTCCTTCAGTTCCGGCTCGGTGGCCGCGCCGACCTTTAGCACCGCCACGCCGCCAGACAGCTTGGCCAGCCGCTCCTGCAGCTTCTCGCGGTCGAAGTCCGACGTAGTAGTCTCAATCTGCGCGCGGATCTGCGCGACCCGCGCATGGATGGCCTGCGCATCGCCGTAGCCGTCGATAAAGGTCGTGGTGTCCTTGTCGGAAACCACGCGCCGCGCGCGGCCCAGATCGTCCAGTGTCGCGCTGTCGAGCGCGCGACCAATTTCCGCCGAAATCACGGTGCCGCCGGTCAGCGTCGCAATATCCTGCAACATCGCTTTGCGGCGGTCGCCGAAGCCGGGTGCCTTAAGCGCCAGCGGGTTGATCGTGCCGCGCAGCTTGTTCACGACCAGCGTCGCCAGCGCTTCGCCGCTGACATCCTCAGTGATGATCACCAGGTTTTTGGTGGCCTGCAAGACCTGCTCCATGAGCGGCAGAATCTCATGAACTCCCGCGATCTTCTGGTCGGTGATCAGAATATACGGCTCATCAAGCTCGGTTTCCATGCGCTCGGCGTTGGTTACGAAGTAGGGCGAGATATAGCCGCGGTCGATCTGCATGCCCTCGGTATATTCGGTCTCGAAAACGGTGCCGCGACTTTCCTCGACGGTGATCACGCCATCTTTGCCGACCTTCTCCATCGCCTCGGCAATCAGGTTGCCAATTTCGCTGTCGGCGGCGGAGATCGTCGCAACCTGCGCGATATCGGTGCGGTCGCGCACGGGTTTGGCGACCCGCTTGAGTTCAGCCATGACCGCTTCAGCACCTTTGTCCAGGCCGCGCTTGATCAGCATCGGGCTGGCACCGGCAGTTACCATCTTCATACCCTCGGTGATGATCGCCTGCGCCAGCACGATGGCCGTGGTCGTGCCGTCGCCGGCCACATCGTTGGTCCTGGTGGCAACCTCGATCAGCAGGCGGGCACCCATATTCTCGAACGGATCCTTGAGCTCGATTTCTTTGGCCACCGTCACGCCATCATGGGTGATGGTTGGCGCGCCATACTTGTTGTCGAGTCCGACATTGCGACCGCGCGGGCCGAGCGTTGTCTTGACGGCATCGGCCACCTGGTCAACACCGCGCTTCAGTGAACGGCGGGCCGACTCGTGAAAGATAAGTTGCTTCGACATGAGTTTGGAAATCCTCCTCGTTATTGAATTGATTGAAGTAAAGGGCCATTTGTACGACGGCAAGCTGCAATGCGATCATGGGAACAGGGCATTCTCATGCGATTGCCCTGTCCGCGCTGTCCTCACGTCCGATCCAGAAGGTGTTGGGCGAGATGTTTGGGCGCGGGAGCACCGTCACGTTTGACATCTCAATGTGGTCAGCCACATTGACAAGCACCAAACTGGGATGCAACTGGAAACGCGCTACGTAGGCAGCGATGGCTGCCTGAATCTTGTCAACGACCAGCGTTTTTGCATTGTCGTCGTACCAAACGAGGAATTGCATGGTGCTCCTACATCTTCAGCGTACGTCGATTGACCAGTTGCGGTGCAATCGACATGAATACGCGCATATACAATTATGATGGCGATCAAAAGCCTGGAAGAGCACCGCGTTCATTCGTGTCGAGGCGTTATGCTCAGTTAGGGTGTCGGCCAATCGGCGCACTGCGTCCGGGCTACGTGGATGGATTGAACAATCGGGTATAGTAATGATGTTCCGTGTCGTATTGCTTGCACGCGAGACCAGTCACATAGCCAACGATACATGATCTGGCATGAACGTAGTCCAACTTCTATAATCGTTGCGCGTCACAAACCGCTTGATTCCACACAGGAACACAAAAGAGGTGAGCAATCTACTCGATAAGAGAGGTTCATCAACGGAAAAGATTACATATTCAGTATACCACACGTATGCTTCGCGTGCGGTCGCTATGGCACCTGTTTAATCAGCATGAAGGATACATCAATTGCAGCGCGTCAGTGTGCAGCGATGAGCGGCGATCTGGGTGGGGGTTGGACTGCACCCGGCCACTGAGGTGCAGTCCTCAGATAAAGGCTAGATCGTTTGCCATTGCGAGCGCAGTGAAGAATCGCTCCAGCGCGATGGCTCGCTGCGCCCGAAATGACATGCATGGCTGATGCCTACATGATTTTCTCGCTCAGTTCCGCAGTGCCGGTCATCCACCCGCGCCGCGCACGACCCGATTGCGCAGTTCGCCAATGCCATCAATGGCAATGATCGTCTGATCGCCGTCCTCCAGCGTCACCTCGTCGGGCGGCACAATCCCTGTACCAGTCAGCAGCACGACGCCGTCTGGGAAGACGTTGTCGCGCCCGAGATAGCTGATCAAATCGCTGAATGAACGCACGATACGCTGCGTGCTGGTGCTATCCTGAAACAGCGGTGTGCCGCCGCGCTCGATCGTCAGCGAGATCGTCACGCTGGTCGGATCAGCAACGCTATCTGCCAGCGCAATCACCGGGCCGAGCGCGCAGCAACCAGCGTACACTTTGGCCTGCGGCAAATACAGCGGGTTCTCGCCCTCAATATCGCGCGAGCTCATGTCGTTGCCAACCGTAAATCCGACCAATTCCAGCGCTTGATTGATGACCAAGCCAAGTTCCGGCTCCGGCACGTTCCACTGTGAGTCCTTGCGAATCACGACCGCATCATTCGGCCCCACCGTGCGGCTTGGCGTGGCCTTCAGGAAGATTTCGGGCCGTTCAGCCGTGTACACGCGCTCATAGATACCGCTGCCCGCCGACTCCTCCTCGCGCGCGACCCGGCTGCGCTCGTATGTCACGCCAGCGGCCCACACTTCCTGCGCGTCCGTCGGCGC
>DASTWM010000506.1:0-9554 GCA_035765855.1 Roseiflexaceae bacterium | reverse complement strand
CTTTGCTCTTTGTTCTTTGCTCTATGCGCTATTCCACGTTGCCGCCTGAGCGCCCGCCGTGTCGTCGCCGCCGTCGTGGTCCGGCCTTGTCGGACGCGCGCTGCTCTGGCGCGGCATCGGGCGGTGGTGGCATGTCATTCTTTGGCGGCTGAACCTGTGGATTCGTGGGTCGCCCGCCGCCACGCTGACGACGGCGCGGTGGCGGTGCGCGCCGTGTGGCCGCCGCGCGCGCCTCGTCAGGCTGCGCTTGCTGGGGTTTGCCTGCCGGGCGCTGGCGCGGCTGACCGCCGCGCTGTTCCCGTGGCGGTGTCGCGCGCGGACCGGACTCATCCATGGGTTCCTCAAACATCGTCAGCGCATCCAGAATGTCGGGCGATTCGGCCTCATCGCGCAAAAAGCGCCGTTCGCCCCGATTGCGGGGCGGGCGTGGCCCCGGCTTCTCCATCTGCGCCGCCGGAGTGATGCCTTCATCGTTGCGGCGGCGTGCCTCTTCGCCGACCTTGCGCGATGCTTCCTGCAATTGTGAAGGATGAAATTCCTCTTGCACGCCGCTGCCGGCCAATTCGACCGTCACGGTTTCGCGCACCACATTCACCGCGACGACCTCGCCCGGCCCGTCGGGCGTCTGGACCCACATGCCACGGCGCGGCAGTTCCTGCTTGATTTCCAGATACTGCTCATGCTCGTACGACAGGCAGCACAGCAGCCGCCCGCATACGCCGCTGATCTTGATCGGGTTGAGCGGCAAATCCTGATCTTTGGCCATTTTGATCGACACATGCGCGTAATCGGGCAAAAAGGTGGCACAACACAGCAGCCGCCCGCACGGACCGATGCCGCCGAGCAGCTTGGCCTCGTCGCGCGGGCCGATCTGCCGCAGTTCGATCCGCGCCCGAAACGTGCGCGCCAGATCGCGCACCAGCGCCCGAAAATCGACCCGCTTTTCGGCGGTGAAATAGAACGTTAGCCGCGAGCCGTCGAAACTGTACTCGGCCTTGACGAGCCGCATCGGAAGGTTGTGCTCTTCGACCTTCTCCGTGCAGCGCTGAAGCACCTCGGCATGGCTTTCGTTCAGCGTCTGCAAGCGCTCGAAATCGGTCTGCTCCGCGCGGCGCACCACCGGCTTTAAGTCACCAACGATCTCGCTCTCGTCAACATCGCGCGGCGCGTCCGCCACCTTCGCGAGTTCCAGGCCGCGCACGGTTTCCACCACCACCTGATCGCCCTGCGCAAGCAGATCAAACCCGTTCGGATCGAAAAAATATATTTTTCCTGAGTCTTTAAATCGTATTCCAACAACGTGTGGCATAGTACCCTTTATCTTTAACATGCAGCAGAAGGCGCTGCACGGGCTGTATTATATCCTGCTGCTGCCGTGCGCCCAAGCACCTTGAACGCGGGAACCGGCTGCGTTTTGCCTTTCAGCGCCACATTGCCGCGATCCTCCAGCAGGAACTGATCGCCGACCGCCGCGCGCGTTGCGCCGCTGATCAGCACCGAATTAATATCCGCCTGATGCTCCAGGCGCGATGCGGTGTTCACCGTATCACCAATAACAGTATACTCCAGCCGCTGCCGTGTGCCAAAAAATCCGGCATACACGGCACCTGTGTTGACGCCGATGCGAATGTCAAAGGCTTTCTGCGGCTCCAGCTTGGCGACCAGCCGCCGGTGGGCCTCGATCATGGCGAGCGCGGCATTCACCGCCTGTTGCGCGAACTGATCAGGATCGTTGGCGGCGCTAATCTGCGGCGCGCCAAACACGGCCATGATGCCATCGCCAATGTACTTGTCGAGCGTGCCGCCATGCTGAAAGATCGCATCGGTCATTTCGTGCAAATATTCGTTGAGCAAATCCTGCACGGCGTGCGGCGACAAACGCTCGGAAAGCGGCGTGAAATCCTTGATATCCGCGAACAGCACGCTGACGCATAATTCTTGCGGCTCCCACAGCTGCCCATGCTGGCTGTAATAGCTCGCGACCAGACGCGCCACGTTGGGCGACATGAAGCGTTCAAGGCTTTGGCGCAACTGCTCTTGATGGCGCAATTCGTCGCTCAGGCGCGCGCGCTCGATGTTGATCGCCGCCTGATTCGCGATCGCCGCCAGCAGATCGCGCTGTCGCTCGTCGAACTGGTTGCGTCCGGGCGAATCGAGATACAAAATGCCGATCGACTCGCTCTCGCTGAGCAGCGGCACGCACAGCGCCGAGCGAATATTGGCGCTGATCACGCTTTCTGAGCCAGCAAAATCGAGCCGGGCGTCGCGCGTCAGCACCGCCTCATGATCGTCCAGCGCTTTGCGGGCGATGGTGGAACTGAGCGCCATGTCCTCATGGGTTGGCGGCGCAACCGCCACCGGCACCAGCGCGCCGTTTTTCCGCAGCATGAGCACGCCGCGTTGGGCTGGCACCAGCCGCAGCACCTCGTCCATCACCGCGTCAACAATATCATTGACTTGCAGCATGCTATTCAGCCGCCTGGTGATGCGGTAGAACTCACGAAAGTCAAGCGCCGACTCTGGCAGATCGCTTGGACGCATGGTGCGCCCTTCCGACGCCAGCGGGAAATACTTGCTGTCGTCGAGCACCACGCTCTGCACCGCCCGGTCTTCGAAACGCAGCTCGAACGGGCCGATCTGGACGATGTCGCCATCGCCGAGTTGCTCCTCACGCACGCGCAGCCGATTAACAAAAATCCCGTTCCGGCTTTCAATATCGGCGATCCAGACCGCGCGACCGCGCAACTGAACCGCCGCATGTCGCCGCGACACGCGCGGATCGTTCAACACAACATCGTTATCCGCCGAGCGGCCGATCTGTAAACCTTTACTTGTCACGGCGAACGTTTTTTGTTCGCCGCCAACCGAAACCGAGAGCCTCGCCATGTTCGCTCCTTGGTGTGTCACGTGTTTTGTCATGTTGGCAACACATCAATCGCGGGCAGAGTCAGTATAGCAGAGGCAGGAATGCGCGGCAAGATACAACTGACGGCTGCCACAAAAGGAACCTTCAGCGAGATCAACGATAGATAGTAGTATTTTTGGGGAAAGCAAAGCGGCAAGAAACCCTCTTGCCGCTTTGTGAGAAGAACTGCTACACGCGCCGTCGCCTGGCCGCGCGCTCCGGCTGCGCGCGCCGCCCGCCGAGCCGGCTCACCATGCGCAACAGCAGCGGTTTACGCAACGCGTGCAGATCCTGCTCGAAATTGGCCGTGCTGGCCCGCGCCCCGCGATAGCGTTCGGCGATGTACGCGCCGACAATCCGGTCAATCGCCGAGCGCTGCTCCGGCAGATTGCGCCGCAGCTCAGCGGCGTACTCCAGCGGCGTGGCGTGCTGCTCCTGCGGCAGGCCCGCCCAGCCAGCCAGCCGCCCCATGCGCAGGTAGGCCGCCGCCGCAGGTGACAGGCCGCGCAATTCGCGGCGCAGCATGAACCAGAACAGCGCCGCGCCGCCCACCAACGCAACCAGAATGCTGGAAATGATCAGCAGTCGTCGGCGCTGCTCGGCGCGCTGCCGCGCCTCAAGCGCGGCGTTGCTGACGGCAAGACCCGATTGGAGCTGCGCGTACTCCGATTCGTTGAGCTCGCGCAGGTCGCGCAGCGCCCGGCTTTCGGGAATGTTGAGCGTGCTGGTCAACGTGCTGGTGTCGTCGCCCGGCGTTGCGGGCCGCGTCGGAATGATGGCGTACGCGGCGGGCGTCGGCTCAAAACGCTGCCAGCCGTAGCCGGGAAAATAGACTTCGGGCCAGCTATGCGCCACACTTTCGCGCACGACATACGTATTTCCCTTGTCGAGCGTGCCGCCCGCGTAGCCCTGCACCCAGCGTGCCGGAATATCGAGCGAGCGCAGCAGCACGACCATGGACGTAGCAAAATCGTCGCAGTAGCCGCGCTGCGAGTTGAACAGGAAATAATCGGCCCAGTCGCGATCCTGCGGCGGCGCGGCGCGCGTTTCATCGTAAACGAACCGGCGCAAATAATTCTGGATCGCCGCGGCCTCGTCATACGGGTTGGTCGCGCCAGCATCAGTCACGATCGTGCGGGCCAGCGCGCGCGTGCGATCTGTCACGGTTGTCGGGAGTTGCAGATACGCAGCGCGCACCCAGTCCGGGTAATCCGTGCCTGCCGCTTGCAGGCTCTGCACATCTGCGGAAGAAACCAGCGCCGTCACAGTATATGTCTGCCCGGCTTCAAGCGGCAGTTGCGAAAAAATATTCGCCGTTTCCTCAAAGTTCGGCACAAGTTGCCCGTTCTGGGCTTGCAGGAAGCCATTTTGAATCAACACCGGCAGCCCCGGCGTCAGCAACTGGCCGCCGAGCATGACCAATCCATCGTTGCGCGGCTGGCTCAGCGTGACGGTCTCTGTCACCAGCATGCGGCCTTGCAGATCGACCTGCGGCAGGCTCACCCCGGCCTCGATCGGCGTGCGCGCCTGCTCCGGCGTGGTTGTGCCTTTGTCGGCGCTGGCCCGCACGGCGACATTGTTGAGCCAGCCCGAACCAGTGTACTGATCAAAAGCATTGGCGCGCCAATAATCGTACTTGCTCGACGTTACGCGCATGACCTCGGCATCGCTGAGAATGCGCCCGCCGCCCGCCCGCACCGCGCGGGTCGTGAAGCCGCCGCCGCTCGCTCCCGGCGGCGCATTAATCGTGCTGAACGCAGTTTCCCAGCGTTCGCGCATGGCCGTCAGCGGCGAACTCATCACGCGCCAGACGCTCGCCACCTGTGTGCTGTTGGCGCTGCCCGGCAGAACGCTGGTGACCAGCACCACCGCCACACAAAATAGCACCGCGGCGACCATGAAGCGCCACGGCATGTACTCCGGGTAATCGATCAGCGCCGACTGCCAGGCGCGCTGCTGCTGCACGATCTGCTGGTGAACAATCAGCAGCAGCGCAGCGATTAAAAACACAAAAAAGAGCGTGTTCGGCTTCGGGAACGCAAATGTATAATTAATAAGGATGATCGCCGCGTTGAGCACCACGGCCCACCATGCCCGGCCAGAACGGAATAACAGCCAGCCAGTGATGTAGCTCATCGCCCAGACAATCAGCGCCAGCGCCACAATAAACAGCACGATATCTTCGCCGCGCCCGCCTGCGCCGATGATCCGGCCCCAGATCAGCGTGCGGATCAGAATCTCACTGGCGCGGTCGCTCCATGTCACCAGCCGCTCGGCCAGCGCCGCGCCAAGCTCCTGGCTAATCTCATGCACCAGCAGCGGCCCGACCTGCTGCACCGACCATGCGATGCCCAGCGCCGCGCTCAGCAGGTGCGCAAGCCAGCCGCTGAGCCAGTGGAGCCGCGCGAACAGCACGCCCACCAGCAGCGCCGGCAGCGCGACCAACACCAGAATGCCCAGCCCGTTGGCCCAGTTCGAGTTTGCGATGCTTTGCACCACGCTCCAGACCATTAGCAGCGCCAGCAGCACCGCCGGCAGCAGGGCCGGCAGCTCCCAGCGGATGTACCATGGAATATAGGGCTTTTGCGGACGAGATGTTGCGACCATAGCTATTGCTCTCGCAAGGACCGAGACCCGAGAACTGGAGAACCCATGAGTTCCTCAGTTCCTTCGTTTCCCTCGGTTCTCTTTATAACGCTTCCAACCTGTCAGATAAGCGAAAAATGGCAGCAGCATTCTGCCACACGGCGGCGGCAAGCGTTTCCAGTGGCATGCCGCGCAACGCGGCGATCCGCTCCGCTACCAGCCGCACGCGCGCCGGCTCGTTGCGCTTGCCCCGAAATGGATGCGGTGAAAGATACGGGCTATCAGTTTCCGTCAGGATGCGGTCGATCGGCACCCGTTGGGCCACCTCATGAAGCTCGGTGGCTTTGGGAAACGTCACCGGCCCGCTGAATGAAAGCATGAACCCAACGTCGAGGCATGCTTCCGCATAGGCCCAGTCGCCCGAAAAAGAATGCATGATGCCAGGCTGGCCGCGCGCTGCGTCACGCAGAATACGCAGCGTGTCGTCCTGCGCTTCGCGGCTGTGAATCACCACCGGCAGCCCCAGCTCGCGCGCAAGTGCCAACTGCTCGCGAAATAAGCGCTCCTGCGCCGCGTGGGGCGCGCGATCATGAAAATAATCAAGCCCGATCTCGCCAATCGCGACGACCCTGGGGTGCGCGGCCAGCTCACGAACGGTTGCGAGCCACGACGGATTAGCCTCCAGCGCGTAGTGCGGCTGAATGCCGACCACGGCGTACATGCCGGGGTGCTGCTCGGCTAGCGCCACCGCCGCCCGCGACGACTCGCGATCGTAGCCGATTTCGACCAGCCGCGCCACGCCCGCCTCGGCGGCGCGCGCCAGCACCTGCGCTCGGTCAGCATCAAACTGCGACAGATGCAGGTGCGCATGCGTATCAATCAACCGAACTGCTGTTTGCATAGCTGCATTCTACCATGGAACCCCGCGCATGACCGGCCAGGAAAATAATAAAATGATAAGATGAATGCATACCGCCCATGGTTTATCAGGTTCGTCTCAGGGCTTGGGTACAATTCTTGCAACGACAGGTAGGATCTTTGGCACATACGCCACATGGAATGATGTATGCAGCAACGATCATGCTCGCATGCATCTCGCGCAGTATCATAATGTAAACCGAATCAGGACGTGATACAATCACTTGAAAGACAGGTGTGCCGTCAACGACGGCGAGACGTGTTTGTGACCTGCGCAGGGAAATGGAAAAGCGTGAAGGTTTGAGCGGCATCGGCTCCCATGGCGTCGAAAGCAATGACTCTTTGAATGGCCTTTGTAAAACAATGCACATGCATCCTTCCATTCTGATTGTCGAAGATGATATATCCGTTGCCTACACGATTCAAGCGGTGCTTGAGGACGCCGATTGCCAGACGCTTGAGGCAAACACCATTGAATCAGCGCTCCACATGGTTGAAACCCATCCGGTTGACCTGATTGTGCTCGACCGCAACCTTCCCGACGGTCGTGGCGATTATTTGTGCCAGAAAATAAAATCGCGGCCTGACGCAGCATTTCTGCCGATCCTGATGCTGACCGCTCAGAGCGCGATTGAGGATCGAGTGACGGGGTTGCAAGCCGGCGCAGACGATTACCTCACGAAACCATTTCATATCGACGAACTGCTCGCGCGCGTGCGGGCATTGCTGCGCATCCGGCGCGCAGAGGTTGCGCGCCTGCAGGCGCTCGACGAATTACAGCAGCAGCACCAGGCGCTGAAAACGACGTATGAGCAACTGCGCGCGGCGCAGGCGCAACTCATTCATACGTCAAAGCTCGCCGCGCTCGGCTCGCTCGTGGCGGGCGTCACCCATGAATTGAACAATCCGCTCGCGATTATTCTGGGCAACGCCGAGTTGTTGCAAACGTCGATATCCGGTGAAGATGCCGTGTCGGTGAGGCATATTATTGACGCGACACAGCGCGCCAGGCGCGTGGTCCAGAGCCTCGCCAGCTTTGCGCGTCAGGGCCCGGACCAGAAAGATTGGTACGAGCCGCGCGATCTGCTGGACCGCGTGCTCGACGTGCGGCGCGCAACGCTGGAGCGCGACGGCATTACCGTCGCAGTGACGTATTGCCCGAACACGCCCATGATTTGCGTGAATCGCCAGCAGTTTCAACATGCGCTGCTCAACCTGCTGCTGAACGCCGAACAGGCGCTGCCTGGCCGCCCGAACCCGCGCATTGAGCTGCATGTCCATTGTATGCGCCCGCCGATTCCAGAGCCGCCGATTCTGCCAGATCAACCAGATACCAGAGCAACCGACGTCTCAGGCGATTGCCTGCTGATCATCGATGTCATGGACAATGGACCAGGCATCGCGGAGTCGATTCACGATCACCTTTTTGAGCCATTTGTCACCACGCACCCACAGGGCCAATGGATCGGGCTTGGCCTTTCCACAACCTACGGCATTATCGCGCAGCATGGCGGCCAACTAATCGTCAGCACGCAGCGTGACCGTGGCACAACCTTTCGGATTGCGCTCGCATCCGCTCCCATGGTTCGCTAGCGCCGCATGCTCATCATGATACGCGCTGTGCTATACTGGTTGCGTAAATAATGATTGCTTTGACGCATATGCACGCCACAGAAGCCGTGTAGCGCCTGCGAGGATGCCGGGTTGTGCGCTGCGGGCTGTGGCCGCCGAGGAGGCTCCATGGACTTCGAGTTGACTAGCGAACAGCAGATGATCCGGCAGGCCGTGCGCGAGTTTGCCGAAGGCGAAATTGCTCCCCACGCCCGCCATGTCGACGAAACCGGCGAGTTCCCTGCCGAAACATTCCGCAAAATGGGCCAGCTTGGCCTCATGGGCATCCCCTTTCCTGAAGAATACGGCGGCGCGGGCGCGGACACTGTCAGTTCAGCCATCGCCGTCGAGGAAGTGGCGCGGGCGTGCGGCTCGACCGCGCTGGCCTACTCGGCGCATATGGGGCTGGGCAGCGCGCCGATCTTCATGTTCGGCAACGAAGGGCAGAAGCAGCGTTTCCTCAAACCGGCGGCCAGCGGCGAGTACATGGCCGCCTTCGCGCTGACCGAGCCGCATGCTGGCTCGGATGCGGGCGCGACCCGCACCACCGCTCGCCTCGACGGCGACGAGTGGGTGATCAACGGCGCGAAGATGTGGATCACCAATGCGCCGGTGGCCGGGCACCTGATCGTCACAGCGGTGACTGATCCCGACAAGGGCAAGCGCGGCATTAGCGCGATTATCGTGCCGGGTGGCACGCCCGGCATGACGTTCGGCAAGCACGAGCCGAAGATGGGCCTGCGCGGCTCGGTCAGCACGGCAATCGCGTTCGAGGACGTACGTGTGCCAAAGGAAAATCTGCTGGGCGAGCGCGGCAAGGGCTTCGTGCAGTTCTTGCAGGTGCTCGATGGCGGGCGGGTCGGCATCGGCGCGATGGCAATCGGGCTGGCGCAGGCCGCGTTCGAGGCCGCCACCATGTACGCCAAAGAGCGCGAGGCGTTCGGCAAGCCGATCGCTGCCTACGAGTCGGTGTCGAACATGATCGCGGACATGGATGTGGGGCTGGAAGCGGCGCGGCTGCTGGTGTACCGCGCGGCGTGGCTCAAGGACCAGGGGCGGCCCTACAGCCGCGAGGCCGCCATCGCCAAGCTGTACGCCTCCGAGGTGGGCGAGCAGATCTGCCGCGACGCCGTGCAGGTGTTCGGCGGCTACGGCTACAGCCAGGAATATCCGGTCGAGCGGCTGTACCGCGACCAGCGCCTGCTGACGATTGGCGAGGGTACGTCCGAGATTCTGCGCATGGTGATCGGGCGGCACAACCTGGGCGAGATGGTTGGAAGTTAGCGCAAACCACAGAGACACAGAGGACACCCGCGCTAATGAACGCAGACAGGTGAATGCTACCTTATCATGCTGAACGCAGCCCGTCCTGAGGTATCGAAGGATGAAGCATCTCATCGTATTTCAACGAGATGTTTCGCTCCGCTCAACATGACAGGGCATGTTTCATTGTGATCATTACTGCATAACTACGCAAAAATTACATTCTGTTGCTCTTATACGAAACGAGCATCCAACATGCCGAGGCTTGACA
>DASTWM010000505.1:0-20399 GCA_035765855.1 Roseiflexaceae bacterium | reverse complement strand
CGCGCTGCAAAAGCTGCGCGATGTGCTCGTTGCACAGGGGCTTCGGCCAGAAGACCTGAGTAGCTAACCTGGCAACGGTAAAAATATTCATGGACCAACACCCACACGATTTACTTCCAGGATTTGCCCTTGGCGCGCTCGACCCGGCGGAAACGCTGCTGGTCGTAGCGCATATACGCGACTGCCCCGGCTGCCGCGACGAAGTCGAGGTCTTCCGCGCGACGGTCAGCGTGCTGCCGTACACCGCAGCGACCCACGACCCGCCGCCGCATGTCAAGCAGCAACTCTTTGCGCGCATCCATGCCATGCAGCCTGCCCCAGCCGCCGCGCCCCACGCCATACCCGCGCCACGATCAAGCGCGGACAGGCGGCCATGGGCACGCTGGGCCGGCGCGCTGGCTGCCGTGGCGCTGGTGCTGCTGCTGGCGCTTGGCGCTTTCGCCATGAACACGCAGCGCCAGCTTGCCGAAACACGGCAGCAGTTGGCCGCGATGCAGAGCCAGCTTAACGCAGCCGATGAACCGAATCTGATCGCCTTTATGAGCGCGCCTGCGACGGTAAGCCGTCCGTTGCAAGCTGCTGCGCCAAAGGTAACAGGTCGCATGTTTATGCAGCCAGGCCATAAAAGCGCCGTGATCATGGTGAAAGGGCTGCCGTCTGCTGCTGCCGGGCAGACCTACCGCTGCTGGCTTGCCAACGCCACCAATCAAATCAAGGTCTGCTCCTTCACCGTAACGCGCGACGGCAGCGCCGAAGTGCTGTTCGAAGCGCCTGCCCCAATCGACAGCTACCAGCAGGTCATGCTCACCCTTGAGCCTGCCGACAGCACGCATCCCAACACCGACAACGTTGTGCTGCAAGGCCCAATTAGTTGACGCAATGCGTTGCCGTGCGGTATCATACCGAGGAACACGCTATCAACTCCTGATTGCGATCATAGAAGGAGTCTCATCATGCAAAAAACAGTCACTGCTTTGACATTCATTTTTGGTCTTGGAATGGGCTTGCTTGGCGGCGCGGCGCTGCTCGCGTATGCCTATCAGGCGGCGGGCCTGTACCCGCCCGACGACGCGACGATCAAGTTCATCGCGCGGGAGCGCGGCTGGCTGCGTGAGGATGTCTAGGCCAGCCAGCTAGACGTTTGTGGGCGCAAAGGAGCAGTATTTCATGGAACCAGTCTGGTTCGCAAGCTACGAACAGCGCGTGCCGCACACCGTTGATTGCCCGGAAGGCACGTTGGGCGATCTGCTCGACGAAACGGCGCGCAAATATCCCTACAACACCGCGGTCAACTTCGTGCTGAGCTACATTGCGGGCGAACGGTTCACGGTGGGCGGCAAGCTGACCTACCGCAAGCTCAACGCGTTGGTGGATCGCTTTGCGGCGGCGCTGCATGCCATGGGCGTGCGCAAAGGCGACCGCGTGGCGCTGATGCTGCCGAATTCGCCGCATTTCATCATCGCCTTTTTCGCGGCGGCGCGAATTGGCGCAATCGTCGTCAACAACAACCCGACCTACACCGCCCGTGAACTCAAGCATCAACTGAATGACTCTGGCGCGGAAACCATCATCCTGCTCAACCTGTTCATGCCACGCTTGCAGGACATTCAGGATCAAACGCCGGTCAAGCGCGTAATCGTCGCCCACATCCATGACATTCTTGGCTTTCCGTCGCGCCAACTCGTGCATGCCAGGCAGCGCCGCGAGCCAGACTGGTTCGCTGTGCAGCCGGGCCAGAACGTGTTCCTGTTCGACCAGGTGCTCAACGGCGCAGCGCCCAAGCCGCCAGCGGTAGACATTGCGCCCGACGATGTGGCGCTGTTTCAGTACACCGGCGGCACGACCGGCCTGCCCAAGGCCGCCATGCTGACCCACCGTAACCTGGTCTGCAACACGCTCCAGGTTGCGGGCTGGTTCGTCAGCAGCAAGCCGGGGCAGGAAAAGGTCATGTGCGCCATCCCGTTCTTCCATGTGTACGGCATGACGGTTGCCATGCTGTACGGCATCTCCATCGGCGCGGAGCTTGTCGTCGTGCCGAACCCGCGCCCGATCGACAACGTCATGAACATTATCCAAAAAGAGCGCTGCTCGATCTTTCCCGGCGTTCCGGCAATGTACATTGGCATTGTGAACCATCCCAACATCGGCACATATGATTTGCGCTCGGTGCGGGCCTGCATCAGCGGCTCCGCGCCACTGCCCATGGAGATTCAGGAGCGCTTCGGCCAACTGACGGGCGGGCGGCTGGTGGAGGGCTTTGGCATGACCGAAGCGTCGCCAGTGACGCACTGCAACCCGCTGTTTGGCAAGCGCAAAAATGGCTCGATTGGCATTCCGCTGCCCAGCACCGAGGCGAAGATCATCGATCTGGAAAGCGGCGCGGAGATTCCGGTCGGCAGCGAGCAGCAGGGCGAGTTGTGCGTGCGCGGCCCGCAGGTCATGAAGGGCTACTGGAACCAGCCCGAGGAAACCGCGCAGACGGTTGATGCCGACGGCTGGCTGCACACCGGCGACATCTGCAAGACCGACGATGAAGGCTATTTCTACGTTGTGGACCGCAAGAAGGACATGATCAATGCGTCGGGCATGAAGGTGCTGCCGCGCGACGTGGAAGAAGTGCTGTTCGAGCACCCCAAAGTGCTGGAAGCGGTGGTCGCAGGCATCCCGCACCCGACGCGCGGCGACGACACCGTGACGGCATTTGTGGTAATCAAGCCGGGCGAACAGCTTTCTGCCGACGAGATTCGGGCGTTCTGCAAAGAGCGGCTGGCACCCTACAAAGTGCCGCGCGCGGTCCTGTTCCGCGATGAATTGCCCAAGACGACTGTTGGTAAAGTATTGCGGCGCGTGCTGGTCGATGAAGAAAAAATGAAACAGTCGGGCCGTCTGCCCGGCGCGCAAGGTGCCGAAGCCGCGCAGGCTTCCGCCGCCACGGAGCAACCGACAACCTGAGATGCACACCAACCCGAAAACGTGCTGCTCCATCGCTGTGGCGTTTTCGACTATTTTGTATCCATGGCGTCATGCCAGGGCCCTCTGCACGCGCGTGCAGAGGGTTTTTCTTTTGCCACAGAGAAGAAAGAGGACGCAGATAAGAAATGCCTGATGTTCTAAATAGAACCGCAAAACTGCCTGGAAATTCCCTCACCCTGTCGCTTCGCGCCTTCCCCCTCCCAGTGGGAGAGGGACCGAGGGTGAGGGGCGCGCCATACCGGAGAACATAGGCGGTTTTATTTAGAACAAATAGAGCTCACTCTGTGCTCTCTGTGACCTCGGTGGCTAAAAATAAGAAGGAGTTATCATAATGTCAATCAATTGGGACGATAAATATGCACGCGAAGGCTTAACGTTCGACGACGTGCTGCTGGTGCCCGCCGAGTCGGAGGTGCTGCCAAGCAGCGTTAAAGTTGATACATATCTGACGCGCAATGTCCGCATGAACATTCCGATCACCAGTTCGGCGATGGACACGGTAACCGAGCACCGCCTGGCGATTGCGCTGGCGCGCGAGGGCGGGGTCGGCATCATTCACAAGAACGTTTCGATCGAGGAGCAGGCCGACATGGTGCGCAAGGTCAAGCGCTCAGAGAGCGGCATGATCATCGACCCAATCTGCATGGCACCCGACAAAACGGTGGGCGACGCGCTCGACCTCATGGCCGAGTACCGCATTTCCGGCATTCCGATCACCGCCCCAAACGGCGACCTGGTCGGCATCATCACCAACCGCGACCTGCGCTTTGAGACTGACCGCAGCCGCCCGGTGCGCGACCTGATGACATCCGAAAACCTTGTGACAGTTCCAGAAGGCACCACCTTTGAGCAGGCGAAAGAGGCGCTGCACAAACACCGGATCGAGAAGGTGCTGGTGGTGGATCGGCATGGCAAGTTGTCGGGCCTGATCACGGTCAAGGACATCATGAAGCAGATCAAGTACCCGAACGCCTGCAAAGACAGCCATGGCCGTTTGCGGGTCGGCGCGGCCATCGGCGCGGCGGGCGATTTCCTCACGCGGGCGGCGGCGCTGGTCAAAGTGGGCGTGGACGTGCTGATCATCGACACGGCGCACGGCCATTCCCGGGGCGTGCTGGACGCGGTGCTCTCGGTGCGCGAAGCCTTTCCCAACGTGCAGCTTGTGGCGGGCAACGTTTCAACCGGCGCGGCGACGGCGGCGCTGTGCGAGCGCGGCGTGGATGGCGTGAAGGTCGGGCAGGGACCGGGCAGCATCTGCACCACGCGCGTGATCTCGGGCGCGGGCATGCCGCAGATCACGGCGGTGAGCGATTGCGCGCGGGTGGCCGAGCATTTCGGCGTGCCGGTGATCGCCGACGGCGGCATCAAATACAGCGGCGACGTGGTCAAGGCAATCGCGGCGGGCGCGCACAGCGTCATGATCGGCTCGCTGTTTGCCGGAACTGACGAAAGCCCCGGCGAGACGGTTTTGTACGAAGGCCGCAGCTACAAAACCTATCGCGGCATGGGTTCGATCAGCGCCATGCAGCGCGGCAGCGGCGACCGCTACTTCCAAAGCGGAACACAGGCCAACAAGCTTGTCGCGGAGGGCATCGAGGGGCGCGTGCCGTACAAAGGGCCGGTGAGCGACACGATTTACCAACTGATCGGCGGGCTGCGGGCGGGCATGGGCTACGTCGGCGCACAAGACATCGAGGCGCTGCGACGCGATGCGCGCTTCATCCGCATTTCCATGGCCGGGCTGATCGAGGGCCATCCGCACGACGTAACGATCACCAAGGAAGCGCCGAATTACAACGAGCGACGGTGAAAGAACGAGGGAACTCAGGAACTCGTGGGAACTTTCAGGAACTGGGAGATTTATGTACGGGCGAAGCATTTTGGCATAATGAAAGCGGCCAGGTAAGCAGACATGGCCAAAATGCTTCGCCCCTACGTATCGCCGTGTTATCTTCATCTTGTCACCGTGCCATCTTGTCATCCTGTCACGTTCCTGGCATCCGAATTGCCGTGAATCCGTACACCTAAACATGTGCTCTGTGTCCGCTGTGGCTACAAAGAAGGTTTACATGCGCCTTGGATTTGCGGTAAAAGTGCTCGGCCAGCCCGACACGCCCTCGAACGACGCGCGGCGCTGGCAAAATAATCCCCACCTGCGCGTCAGCCTGGAGTATTTGCGCGCGATTTTTGTCTACTTGGCGAAGAACAACATTTCCATGTACCGGATGAGTTCGGATGTCGCGCCGTACGTGACCCACCCCGACATGCCGCAGTTCCACGGTCAGATTGAGGAGTGCCGCGCGGAACTGCGCGACCTGGGCATGCAGGCCAAAGCGCAGGGGCTTCGGCTCTCGTTCCACCCGTCTCAATTTATTCTGCTGAACAGCCCTGACGAAGCGCTGACCACCAAAAGCATCGCTGATCTGTCGGCGCAGGCGCGCATGCTCGATTCAATGGAGCTTGGGCCGGAAGCGGTGCTGATCACGCATGTCGGTGGCGTGTACGGCGATATCATCAGCGGGCGCGAGCGCTGGGTGCAAACGTACGCGCGGCTGCCGGAGCATGTGCGCCGCCGCCTGGTGCTGGAGAACGATGACACGCGCTACACCGTGGGCGATATTCTGTGGATCAACGAGCGCACCGGCGTGCCGCTGGTGTTCGATTATCTGCATCACTGGTGTTTGAACCGCAATGGCATGGACGCGCATGAAGCGCTGGCGGCATGCCTGCGCACCTGGCCGGAAGGCGTGCGTCCGAAGATTCACTTTAGCTCGCCGCGCACCGAGATGCGCACGATCGAGCGCAGGAACAAGAAGACCGGCAAGACCGAGAAGGTGCAGGCGCCGCCGATCTGGAGCGGCCATGCCGACTACATCAACCCGTTCGAGTTTCTTACGTTTATGCGCGGTGCCGCCGACCAGCCCGATTTCGATGTGATGATCGAAAGCAAGCTCAAGGATGTGTCGCTGCTGCAACTTCGCGCCGACATGGCCCGCTACGCGCCCGACGTGGCGGCGCGGTTCGGCAACGACGTCGAGGCGAGCCGCAGCGTGGGCGTGGCAGGGTGAGGAGGCGGAGCGAACAAATAGCTCTTGCGAACATGGGCGAAACGGCTGTAGAATGAGATATGTCAACCGAGAGAGGAGTTGCTATGCAAGCTGCGATACGAATGACTACTCAGGTACAGGCAGGCGGGAAGATCGAGGTTACACATACGCAACTACCTATCGGTCAATCGGTTGAAGTGATCGTGCTGCTGCCATCAGCACCTCCTCGGACGGGCCGCTCGATTGTAGATATTCTGGCCGAGGTACCAGGCCATCTGGCATTTCAAACAGCCGAGGAAGTAGACAGGTATCTGCGTGAGGAGCGGGAAGCGTGGGGGTGATAACCGTTCCGGCTTCTGGCCGGGTCTACATTGACGCCAATACGGTGATTTACGCCGTTGAACGTATTGAACCATACAGTGCCATGCTTGAACCACTGTGGCAGGCGGCACATGAAGCGCAAGTATCGCTCGTCACGAGTGAACTCACAT
Organism: Roseiflexaceae bacterium; assembly: GCA_035765855.1. Classification (GTDB taxonomy): domain Bacteria; phylum Chloroflexota; class Chloroflexia; order Chloroflexales; family Roseiflexaceae; genus DASTWM01. Next base: position 13,888 of record DASTWM010000505.1, on the reverse strand, counting down.
GGTTAGAAACGCTGACGAAGCCGCTGCGCGACCATAATACGCACCTGGAAAACGTATTCCGGGCGTTTCTCAGCGCCGATGAAATAACGCTTATAGCCGCTACAATTCCCATCTGGGAACAGGCCGCACGATTGCGTGGGTTAGGATTAAAGACTCCGGACGCATTGCATGCGGCGACTGGAATAGCGGTCGGTTGTAGCCTATTCGTCACCAACGATCCGATTTTCCAGCGTGTAACTGCTCTCCCCGTGACGGTGCTCAATCAACTTCTCAATAGTTGAGGATGCGGCAGCGCCGACATGGCCCGCTACGCGCCCGACGTGGCGGCGCGGTTCGGCAACGACGTCGAGGCGAGCCGCAGCGTGGGCGCGGCAGGGTAGGGCGTGGGGCGGCGATAGAGTACGTGTTGGGCGCTTTTGTTTCGATTTGGTAATGCAGATAAGCTATCCTTGTCCTGTAAAACGTCTTGCATCACGAGGATACTCTTTCTGTGAAAACGAATTATGTTCTGGTTGATTATGAGAATGTACAGCCTATTTCTCTTGACGCGCTTAATTCTGAACAATTTAAGGTTATCGTTTTTATTGGCGCTAACCAGACCAAGATTTCGGTTGTCCTCGCAATCGCCCTCCAGCAGATGGGAACAAGAGCTGAGTATGTCCAAATATCCCGCAATGGCGCAAATGCCCTCGATTTTCATATCGCTTTTACTATCGGTCAGCTTGCTACCAGTGAGTCTGACGCATATTTTCACATTATCTCTAAAGATGCTGGTTTCGACCCATTAATTGATCATCTGAAACAAAAGAAAATACGCGCTAGTCGCTCCTGTAGTATTGCTGATATTCCACTCGTTAAAGCATCTCAGGCAGTATCAGCCGCGGAGCAAGCTGCCCTCATAGTTGCCAATCTTCGTCAGCGCGGGGCAGCCAAGCCGAGGACGCTCAAAACGCTTACCCGCACGGTAGCCACACTCTTCGGGCAGAAATTATCTGACGCTGACATCACATCACTGCTCAGGCTCCTTGAGAAGCAGGGCATCATAACAATCACTGACACAAAAATTTCGTATACATTGCCAGAAGAAGCGTAAAGCATATACCCAATTTCACACACCAGTCGTTCTTCGCATCAAAAAAATAATCGGCGCTGCGGCTCCGATATGTATGCACGCCAGCACAACCTTCGACATGGTGTCTGCCCCACCCCCGAGCGGACCGAGCAGCGAGAGAACCAGAAAAATCATGGCGATCACTGTCCAGATCGTCTTCGCGCGCGTCGTCGCTCGTTCCAGCACTCCCAGCAATCCCCAGGCGAGCAAACCCACCAGCGTCGTGACAATGATCACCTGGGCAAACCCGATGATCTGCTCGCTGCCTCCTGCGTTCGCCGTCGGGTATGCTCCATTCAACAGCCTGCCGATGATCAGGATGACGATGTTCGTGACGATCGCCGCCAGAATTGCCAGGACGCGCATCCGCCATGCCGGGTGTCCTGAAACATGTTCGATTGATGATGTGGTCATGCGGAATGTCTCCTTCAAGTTAACACACCAATTGCATCCGCTTCTTCGTGTCCTGCGCGTGCTGCGCGGCTCACTCCTCTTCATGCAGCATGCGCCACAGCCCGGCGCACACGTAGTAAACATTTGTCAGCACCTGCATGATCAGGACGGTGACAATCATCATTCCTGTCTGCATGGCAGGCACAACATAGACTGGCAGCGTGTAGGCCAGCACAACCCGCAGCGCGGCATCAATCAGCAGCGCCACGCTCCACATGACGGTCGAGACGTACCAGATGCGCCGGAAGCGTGGCTCTTGCTCCCACAGCAACTCCCACGAGCGGCTTTTCCATTTGAAGCGGCGTTCCAGCAGCGGGCGCGTCAACGTGTATGTCAGTGGCCGCGCCGCCCACAGGCTGCCGATGAACCAGAAGCTTACCAGCGCCGTCAGCACGCTTTCCTTCGCAAGCAGGAAGCGCTCACTGCCCGTCACCAGCGCGACGGCGAACCCGGCCAGCGTGAGGGCCAGCATGTGCTGGGCGAACCGCTGCTTGCCCGTGCCGCGCCGGTACGAAACCAGCGCGCTTAGTGCCGAAAGGGTGGCAGACCCCAGCAGGGCGATGTAAAGGCCAGCACCGAGCCACAGCAGAACGTAGATCAGCGCGGTGGGCGCGAGCAGGTCAAACGCGAACCAGAGCATGCCCGGCCGCACCCGAGGTACATGCATTCGTTTGCGCGGCGCGTCGGCTCGCCGCCTGAGAGCTGATGGTTCCATGGATGTTTCCTGCTGCTCAGTCACGTTTCTGGGTGGCGAGCGTAAAGAGTTCAACCAATTCGCGGGCGTAGTTGTCGAGATCAAGATCGGGATCAGTTGCCTGCGCGAGCGGAATACCATCCAGGGAGCGCTGAATGGTCGTCGCCATCACCTGGATGCTGAAATCGCGAAACACGCCTTCCGCCTGCCCCCATTGCAGAATCTCGCTGATTCCAGACACAGCTTCGCGCTCGGAATCAGCGTCATAGTCAAAGCCGCCATGCATCACGATGCCCATCATCGCCCGCAGCGCGAATGGCTCGATCTTCATGAACCCGATCAGTTCTTCGATATAGGCGACGAGCGCAGCGTGGGGACTGGCGATGCCTTCCATCGCGCTGGTCATGTGGCGCGTAAGGCGGTCATAAATCTCCGTGACAACCGCCCAATCGAGATCCTTCTTGCTGGCAAAATGGTAGGAGATCAGCCCGGTGCTGCTTAAACCGGCCCGCTTCGCGATCTGTGCAAATGAAGCGCGCGCATAGCCGAGTTCGGCAATCGTCTCCATCGCCGCTGCAATGATCTGGGATCGTCGGGCTTGTTCCGTTACGGTCGGGCGCGTCCGCCGCCGAGTTACTTTTGCTTGCATAAGCAGATATTAGCACGGGCAAGCAAGGTTGTCAATACCTGAACTGACGCGCAAGCTGTTCGATGGGGCGTCTTCCGTGCCGGAATCGTCGGTCACACGACTGATCGCATCATGGCGCAAAGCCATTATCCTCTATATGAGGATGCCTGGACAGAACGTGACAGGACAACAACCGAGGGAGCTAATGACACTCAAACGTGTGGATCAGAACGGCATGACGTTCGTGGAAGGCCCAGCACATGAGCCGTTCCTCACAGCCGTTCAGAACATTGACCGCCTGATCGAAGCCTGCTTTACGCCTCGAACATGACACCGGCCTTCTTTGATCTCAGTTCGGGCGACGTCGGGGTGATTTTGCAGAAGTTGCGCAACTATCGCATTCGCCTGACTACTGCGGTTATTCGTGCTCTTTAAGGTATTCTGTTCGCCGCCGCGCCACAATGTAGATGACTGAATCCCAGGCGTTGTGAATGCCAATAAATAACAGCAGCACCATCATCGCGCTTATCACGAATAATGCCGGCACCGGCGAGCTGGGGAGGATGAGCGAAGCGACCAGCAGCACCGCATACGCGAGGAGCGGCAACCAGCAATGCCAGATCCAATCTTCGAGGACTGGCGCATAGCTCGTCTGTCGCCGCGCACGCCGAATCACCATGGCGGTGTACCCCAGCCCCACAATCCCACAAGCATCAAACGCAATCGCCACCCCCGCCAGCCCTGACCATGGCGCGGTCATGATCGCCGAAACCAGCAACACAATGCAGAGATGAACAATCGTTGGGGTGCCAAAGGCACCAAGTACCTCATCGTTTCCAATCGTGTTTATTTCGGCGCTCAGGACGATGACCACGAATTGCAGGCCAATCAGCACCGCCGCCGACGGACCGACGATAACGTAGAAGCTTTCCCATGCACGCAGCAGCGCTAATCCGCCTTGTTCCATGAATGATCTCCCGTATATCATAACTCAATCAGCGTTCGGGAGACCATTATAGAGGATCTGCTCAAATATTTCGTTATCAGGACAACTTTAACGCTAACGCTACGCCTGCTCAACCTGTCGCTTCGTCACGAACTCATCAATCATCAAATCATCCCCTGGCGTTGTCCACGAGCCTCCGCCATGCTCAGGAAGGAGCGACCGAAGAGGTGCGCTAGCTTGCGCGCAGGGCATAGGCAATGCCGCTCTGCAAGGTGCTGCGGGTCACAATGCCTCGCAGGTCAACGCCGAGGCCGACCAGTGTCTGCGCCACTTCAGGCCGAATGCCGGTCAGCATCACCCTGGCTCCCAGCAGCTTCGCGGCTTGTGCCGCCTGGATCAGCCCGTTCGCTACCTGTGTATCGACGATTGGCACGCCGGTGATGTCGAGGATGACCAGATTCGCAGCGTTTGATGCAATGCCTTCCAGCAGGGTTTCCATGATTTGCCGGGCGCGGGTCGAGTCGATTGACCCGATCAGCGGCATCACCACCGCCGTGTCGCTGAGCGGAATCAAGGGCGTGGAAAGCTCGCGCAGCGCGGCTTCCTGCGCGCGAATAACTTCATCCCGCGCCGCCGCGAGCGCCTCGCCGCGCTCGATCGCGCTCCGCAGAATCCCGGGCATGATAAACACAGTTTCGAGCGCAGCGTCGAGCAGGTTCGCGCGCGACACGAGCGCAATGTCGGTAAAAACGATCGCTGGCACCGCTTCGCCATGTACACTGCGCCACGCCATATCCACGCCCGTGCGGCCAATGCCTCGCATGGATTGGCGGATGGTCGCGCTCATCCGTCCTTCATAGATCGCCAGCAGCGCGTCTGGCGTCGCGTCAAACCCGGTCACCACGATCTCGCCCGTCCGGCCAGCCGCCGCAATCGCCTCGGCGGCTCCGAGCGCAAGCGTATCATTGGCACAACACACACCGCGCAGATCGGGATTGCGCTCCAGCGCCTCGCGCATCATCGCAGCGCCTGACTCCGGCGACCAGCCGGGGCTTTCCTGTTCATAGACCAGTTGCACGTTCGGATGCTGGCGAAGGATATTCCGCACACCGTTCGCCCGATCGATGTTATCCTGCAGGCGGCTCGGCCCGATAATATGCGCCACTTGCCCGGCACCGCCGATCTGCTCGACCATGTAGGCGGCTGCTAATTCGGCGCCTCTGGTGTGGTCGGACTGGACGGTACAGACCCACTCAAAGTCACTCAGCGGTGCAGCCAGAACGATGATCGGAATACGAGCCGCCCGCACCCGCTCGATTGCGCTGGCGAGGCCGACCGCCGCCACCGGCCCAAGCAGCAGCGCGTCGACCCGCTGGCCAATAAAGCTATCTATCGCAGCAATCTGCTGCTCGACGGTGTAGGAAGGCACCAGAGTAAGATCGATGCCTAGCTCTGCTGCCCGCTCCTGCGCGCCATGATTCACAATGAGCCAGTAATCTGAGCTCGGATTCTGAGCAGCAAAGCCAACACGCATCGGAGGATTCCTTCCCAATATGGACCTGTAAAGGCCGAACATGTGTATGCGTGATATTATAGTGCATTGTTATGGTGAGTAAAAAGGTTGACGATACAGGAGCAGAACGGTAACAATCGTATTGCATACGATTATGCGCTCGCTCAACATGTTGTACTGCTGAGGCGGCTTCCTTTCCAAAAGGTTGAACTGACGTTAGATCATGACTACTACCCAGCGCCCGCCGCCCTTTCCCCAACCTCGCTCAGCAGCGCGACCAACCCCGCCGCCGCTGTGGTGAACTGGCTGCCCTGCCGCCGGGCGTAGGCGTAGGTGCGCCGATCATCGCCGCCCTGCAAGGTCAGCGCGCACAGCGTTCCAGCGGCGATCTCGCGGGCGACGGCGATTCGCTGGATCAGCGCTACGCCCAGCCCGGCCTCAACGCTCCGTTTGATCGCCTCAGTCTCGCCCAATTGCATGACGTTGTCGCTCAACACCGTGGCCGGGCCGAGCAGCCGCTCCACGGTGGCATGCAGCGCCGAGCCTGGCTCGCGGGTCAGCAGCATGCGCGGCGCAAGCTCGTCGAGATGCACGGCAGCGCGTTCGGCCCACGCGTCGTCCGGCGCGACAATCACCACCAGCCGGTCGTGCATGAACGGCGTGACGGCGACGCCCTCATGGACAGCGGGCGAACCGACCAGCGCCAGTTCGACGGCATTTCCCGCTACCTGTTCGAGCAGTTCCGCCGTGTTGCCGACGCTGACGCGCACGCGGTGTTCGGGCCACATGGCGCGGTAACGCCGCAGCAGGTCGGGCAGCAGGTAAGTTGCCAACGTATGCCCGACGCCGAGCCGCAGCGTGAGGTCCGCCAGACCAGCGGCGGCGCGCGTGGATTGCAGGGCGGTGTCGGCCAGCGCGAGCAGTTGTTCGGCGTAGGGCCGCAGCGCTTCACCGGCAGGCGTCAGGCGAATGCGGCGTGACTGGCGCTCGATCAGCGCCGCGCCGATCTGCGTTTCAAGTACAGCGATCTGCTGCGAGACAGTTGGCTGCGTCATGTGCAGCGACTCCGCCGCGCGCGTAAACGAGCCGAGCCGCGCGACGGTGACAAAGATGTTGAGCTTATGCAAATCCATCATAAAAAATACTTATGAATACAATCGATATCATCATTTTGAATTATGGCATATTTTACGCTATACTACTGGTAACAGCAAGTGGAACAAGCCCTTTATGTTGAAAGGAAGCGCGAGATGACTGATCAAACCATTGATCCGTTCGGCGTGCGAACGACGCTTGACGTCGGCGGTCGCAAGTACACCATGTATAGCCTGAACAAATTAGCTCAGTCGATTGGCGCGGACCTGTCGCGGCTGCCGTTCTCGATCAAGGTTGTGCTGGAGGCGCTGCTGCGTAATCTGGATGATGGCTTCACTGATCGCGAGGATGTGGAGGCAATGGCGCGCTGGACGCCAGAAAGCGCCGGCAGCCGCGAAATCGCATTCAAGCCATCGCGCGTGCTGCTTCAGGACTTCACCGGCGTGCCTGCCGTGGTCGATCTGGCAGCCATGCGCGACGCTGTGACGAAAATCGGCGGCGATCCGGCGCGCATCAATCCGCTGGTGCCAGCCGATCTGGTGATCGACCATTCAGTGCAGGTCGATGCGTTTGGCACCACCGACGCGCTCATGATCAACATCGAGCGCGAGTTCGAGCGCAACCGCGAGCGCTACGAGTTCTTGCGCTGGGGCCAGCAGGGCTTCGATAACTTTAGCGTGGTGCCGCCCGGCACCGGCATCTGCCACCAGGTCAATCTGGAATATCTTTCGCGGGTCGTGCAGGCGCGCGAGATCGGCAGCGAAACGGTCGCCATGCCGGATACACTGGTTGGCACCGACAGCCACACCACCATGGTGAACGGCCTGGGCGTGCTCGGCTGGGGCGTCGGCGGCATCGAGGCCGAGGCCGTGCTGCTTGGCCAGCCACTGGCTATGCTCACCCCGGCGGTGATCGGCGTGCGCATGACCGGCAAGCTGCGCCCCGGCGCGACGGCGACTGACCTCGTGCTGACTGTGACCGAGATGCTGCGGCGCGAGGGCGTGGTCGGCAAGTTCGTCGAGTTCTGTGGCGCGGGCCTGAGCACCATGAGCATCGCCGACCGGGCGACGATCGGCAATATGTCGCCGGAATATGGCGCGACGTGTGGCTTCTTCCCGGTGGATGCCGAGGCGCTCAACTACCTGCGCGGCACCGCCCGCGAGGAGGTGGTCGATCTGGTTGAGGCGTACTGCAAGGAGCAAGGTTTGTTCCGCACCGACGAAACGCCCGATCCGATCTTCAGCAAGCTGCTGGAGCTTGATCTGGGGACGGTCGAGCCAAGCGTGGCCGGGCCGCGCCGCCCGCAGGATCGCGTGCCGCTGACGAACCTCAAGCGCTCGTTCTGGCAGGCCATGAAGACCGTGTTCAACCGCCAGCCCAACACGGATGATGTGGTTGGCAAAGGCAAAATCCGCTGGGTCGGCGAGGGCGGTCAGCCGGTCGATCTGGATGAAGTGCCGACGCTGCAACACCGCGAAAGTTTGTACGAAAGCAACCAGGTCGAGGTGAAGCTCGATGGGAAAACGGTCACATTAACGGATGGCGCGGCGGTGATCGCGGCCATTACGTCCTGCACCAACACCTCGAATCCATCGGTCATGATCGCAGCCGGTTTGCTGGCGAAAAAGGCCGTCGAGCGCGGGTTGAGCGTGCCGGACTATGTCAAGACCAGCACTGCGCCAGGATCGCGGGTCGTGACTGAATATTACAAGAAGTCTGGCCTGTTGCCATACCTCGAAAAGCTTGGCTTTGACATTGTCGGTTACGGCTGCACGACATGCATCGGCAACAGCGGCCCGGTCGCGGAGCCGATTGCGGAGGCGGTCAAGGATAACAACATGGTCGTAGCAGCGGTGTTGAGCGGCAACCGCAACTTTGAAGGCCGCATCAACCCGGTCGTTCGCGCCAATTACCTGGCCTCGCCGCCACTGGTGGTGGCCTTCGCGCTGGCGGGTACGGTCGATATCGACCTTGATTACGAGCCGCTTGGCACGGGCAAAGATGGCAAGCCGGTGTATCTGAAAGACATCTGGCCGACCGCCGAGGAAGTCCAGGATGTCATTAGCTCATCGGTCAACGCCGACATGTTCCGCGACCAGTACGCCAACGTGTTCTCCGGCAACGAGGAGTGGAACGATCTGCCGGTGCCGGCGGGCGACCTGTACACATGGAACAACGACTCGACCTACATCCAGAACCCGCCGTTCTTTGAAGGCTTGACCCGCGAAGTGCCGCCGCTCAAGCCAATCGAAAACGCGCGCGCGCTGGCCGTGCTGGGCGACAGCGTCACGACTGACCATATCTCGCCGGCAGGGAGCATCGCCAAGGACAGCCCGGCTGGCCGCTACCTGATCGAGCATGGCGTGCAGCCGCGCGACTTCAATTCGTACGGGGCGCGGCGCGGCAACCATGAAGTGATGATGCGCGGCACATTCGCCAACATTCGCCTGCGGAACGCCATGGTGCCGGGCGTCGAGGGCGGCTACACAATGCATCTGCCAGACGGCGAGCAAATGTCGATCTACGACGCGGCCATGAAATACCAGGCGGAAGGCACGCCGCTGGTTGTGCTGGCAGGCAAAGAGTATGGCACCGGCTCATCGCGCGACTGGGCGGCCAAAGGCACGCTCCTGCTGGGCGTCCAGGCCGTCATCGCCGAAAGCTTCGAGCGTATTCACCGCTCCAACCTGATCGGCATGGGCGTGCTGCCGCTGGAGTTCCAGGACGGCGATACGTGGCAGGAGCTTGGGCTGACTGGTCACGAGATCTACTCGATTGAAGGCATCGAGACCATGAAGCCGGGCGGAACGCTGACCGTGCATGCAAAGCAAGAGGACGGCACAGAAATCACGTTCGATGTGCGCGTCCGCATCGACTCTGATGTCGAGCTCGACTATTACCGCAACGGTGGCATTCTTCATGCGGTGCTGCGCCAGATGGCGGCCTAGCATCCTCATGATCGCGCAGGCTAATCTGGTATCCCGGCCCATCGTCCTCTCAAGAACGATGGGCTTTTCTATTGCACATATTATAATTTTGACCGAAATATAAATAATTCTTCATCTGCGCTTCATATACATAGGTCATACTGATGCTCGGTACCATGCAGAGTGAACCACAGTGGCACACCTTACGCTGATGGACCCGTCGGTTGTAAAGCGTTTCTGTGGCCACAGAAGAGGAATTTTTCAATGCGTGTGCATACCATCGCTGTGCTTGTGCTTGCCACTATTGCGATTCTGCTCAGCGTGTCGTTCGTTTCCGGCCTTCGGACAACAGCGCCCAGCGACCCGGCGCATCTGATCTACATGCCTTTGATCAACGCTGCTGCGCCACAGGCCGTGCTGACCGAACCGATCACGGCAACGCCCACCGCGATTGCAACCGCGACCGACGTGTCTCCGACACAAACGCCGGCGGTACCGATGGTGCCTGCGTTTAAACATATTTTCGTGATTGTCATGGAAAATAAAGAGGCCACGCGGATTGTTGGAAATCCTGCCGCGCCATTCATCAACGCGCTCGCGCAGCAATACGGGCGCGCCGCTGCATTTTACGGCACATGGCACCCCAGCCTGCCGAACTACCTCGCGCTGACCGGCGGCGATACGTTTGGGATTGAGGGCGACTGCACCGACTGTTTCGTGAACGCGACGAATCTGGTCGATCAGCTTGAAGCAAGCGGGAAATCGTGGAAAGCGTACATGGAGTCGATGCCGCAACCGTGCTTCGTCGGCGATGCAGGGAATTTGTACGCGCAGCGCCATAATCCGTTTATCTATTATGACGATGTGCGGAATGACCCGGCACGCTGCAACAATGTCGTGCCTTTCAAGCAGTTTTCCACCGATCTGGCAACCAACGCGCTGCCCGATTTCGTCTGGATCACGCCCAATCTGTGCAACGACATGCACGATTGCGCGGTTGAAACTGGCGATGTGTGGCTTCAGACGTGGGTGGCGCAGATTCTTGCGTCGCCGGCATGGCAGGACGACGGCGCGTTGTTCATCACGTTCGATGAGGGCGACACGAGCGCAGGCTGCTGCACCTACGCGGCGGGCGGCCAAATTGACACGCTGGTTATCTCACCGCTGGGCAGGCCAGGCTTTGTGTCATCGGTTGCGTACGATCATTATTCGCTGCTGCGGACGATTGAGGAGGCGTGGGGCATGCCGCCCTTACGCAAGGCCGCCTGCGATTGCTCGCCGCCCATGGTTGATTTTTTCCGAACTGGCGGTTATTGAAGCTCATTTCCCTCACCTGCAATCCCGCTCCCAGTGGGAGGGGGAAGCTGCGCCACCAGCAGGGTGAGGGGAGTTATCACGGCATGGTTTCGCGCCGCAGCGACGCGCCGAGCGTGAGCACCACCACGATGACGAGCAACACGCCCGCCGTAACCGGCGACGCTGACGCGACCAGCGCCGTCAGCACGAGCGCGATGAGCGCACCGATCAGCAGGCGCATGTCACCGACCAGAAAGTTGTAAACGGCGTTGACGCCGCGTTTCACCGCATTCATACTCATGCTCCTTCTACAGGCTGTATACGCAAAAAGCCACAGAGCGTACAGAGCGCACAGAGATGAGGAAGCTGCCTCTGAGTTCTCTGTGCGCTCTGTGGCTTCAACTGTCATAAACGCTTACGAAACCGGCGCGTCAACCTGCTGCGAGGCGGCCCGCGCAAAGCCACGCAGCCATGTCACCAGCGCCCACGACACCAGCAGGTACACGCCAACCAGCCCCAGCAGCGCCAGGTCTTCGCCCCACCATGCCACCCCAAGACCTTCGCCAGCCCAGAATGTGCCAAATGTCGTCAGCATGACGCCGACGACAAACTTCAGCGTGTTCTCCGGCACCTGGCGCAGCGGCGCATGCACCAGCGCGCCGACGATGACCACCAGGATCAGTGCTGCCAGCGCGCCGAGCGCCGCCGCCTGAAGGCCAGCCATGCGGGCCGCCTCGGTGCGCGCCGACGACACGCCGAACGTAATCACGATAAACGCGACTTCCAGACCTTCCAGCAGGACGCTTTTCAGCGCCAGCGTCACGCCGAAGCCGTTGAGTTCGTTGGTTGGGCCAAGGCCGCGCGCCCGCAACTCCGCCAGTTCATGCTCGTAAATCGCTTCTTCGTCATGCAGCGCCTTCAGCCCGGCGTAGCGCAGAATGGCCTTCTTGAGCCACTTCAGGCCGAACAGCAGCAGGATCGCGCCGACGACCACCCGCAACGTGTCAATCGGCACAAGCTGCGCCAGCGACACGCCGAACACACCGACCAGCACCGCCAGGATGAACACTGCCGCCGCTGTTCCGGCCAGCGCGCTGCGCCAGTTGATCGTCACGCCGACTACCAGCACGATCGTGAACGCCTCGACGAATTCGACCAGCGAGGCGGCGAAGGCCGAGAACACCGTTACCCATTGCATGGCTTTACTCTTCTCTTAAACTGGAAACGATGCTGATAGTATACACCCGGCAGATAAAGACGGCGTGAAAAAGAGCGGCCTGATTAGCCGCCATTTCCCTCACCCTAACCCTCTCTCAAGATTCCCTCACCCTAACCCTCTCCCAAGATTCCCTCACCCTAACCCTCTCCCAAAGGGAGAGGGAACTACTCCCTTCTCCCGCTGGGAGAAGGGCCGGGGATGAGGGTACAACAAATACCAGCGCACGCTATGTCATTCTGAACGAAGTGAAGAATCTCGGTGATGACAATGAGATGGTTCGCGCTGCTCACCATGACAATGCGGACAACGAAATGTTTCGCCCCTACGCGCATGACAGCGATTGCGTTCGCGGTGCCCGGGGCGAACACATTGGTTCGCCCCTACATACATGACAACAATTGCGGCGCTGTTACGAAATTGTCAGCGCATGTGGTTCACTTTTGCGCCATTTGAGGCTATACTGGAGGAGCAACCGCTTTACACATTGAACAATCAACATGATCAACACCAAACTCCTTGACGCTTACTATGACTCGCTGGCCCGGCTGCACGCGCACGATGTCACGCATGAGATGGGCCTGCGCGCCGCGTTCGGCAATTTGCTTGAGGCCGCCGGCAGGCCGCACGGCTGGACGCGGTGCAGGAGCAGACGCTCCAGAACCACGCCCGGCCCGACGGCACGCTGTACGACGCATTCCGCATTCCGCGCGGCTACTGGGAGGCTAAAGACACCAACGACGACCTCGACGCTGAGATTCGCGCCAAGATCAATCGCGGCTACTCGCTGCTCAACACGATCTTCGAGGATACGCGCCGGGCGGTGCTGTACCAAAATGGCCGCATCGCCTACGACGCCGACACCACCAAACGGGCCGAGCTTGCCGCGCTGCTGGAACGCTTCTTCGGCCACACCGAGGCGCAGATCGAGGAGTTTCATGACGCCGTTCGCCAATTTCAGGATCAGATTCCGGAGCTTGCGCGCGGCCTTGAGGCGCTGAGCGAGCAGGAGCGCGGCAAAAATCAGCGCTTTGTGGCGGCGTTTGCCGAGTTCGAGCGGGTCTGCCGCAACGTGATCAACCCCAACATCAGCGTGCAGGCGATTGAAGAAATGCTGGTGCAGCACCTGCTGACCGAGCGCCTGTTCCGCACGGTGTTCGGCAACGAAAACTTCACCCGCCGCAACGTGATCGCTGCCGAGATCGAGAAGGTGATCGACGCGCTGACCAGCCGGGCCTTTTCGCGGCGCGATTACCTGCGCCAGCTCGATCATTTCTACAACGCGATTGAGGACGCGGCGCGCACGATCGACGACTGGGGCGAAAAGAAGGGCTTCCTCAACACGGTCTACGAGCGCTTCTTTCAGGGCTTCTCGCGCAAGCAGGCCGACACGTTCGGCATCGTCTACACGCCGCAGCCGATTGTGGATTTCATGCTCGCCAGCGTCGAGGAAGTGTTGCAGCGCGAGTTCAACACGTCGCTCTCGACGCCGGGCGTCAGGATTCTCGACCCGGCGACCGGCACGGGCAATTTCATCGTCAACATGCTGAAGAATTACATCAACCGCTCGGCGCTTAAGCGCAAGTACGCCGAGGATTTGTTCGCCAACGAGGTCATGCTGCTGCCGTACTACATCGCCTCGCTCAACATCGAGCACGCCTACTACGAACTGACCGGCGAATACGCGCCGTTCGAGGGCATCTGCTTCGTGGACACGCTCGACATCGCCGAGGCGCAGCAGCTTTCGCTGTTCTCGGAGGAGAACACCGAGCGCGTCGAGCGCGAGAAGAACGCCGAGATCACCGTGATTATCGGCAACCTGCCCTACAACGTCGGCCAGCTTAACGAGAACGACAACAATAAGAACCGCAAATACGATGAGATCGACAAGCATGTGCGCGAAACCTACGCCAGAGACTCGCGGGCGACCAACAAGAACGCGCTCAGCGATGTATATGTCAAGTTCTTCCGCTGGGCCGCCGACCGGCTGCGCGGGCAGGCTGGCATTT
>DASTWM010000504.1:0-5354 GCA_035765855.1 Roseiflexaceae bacterium | reverse complement strand
CAACCGCTTACCAGCGATAAAGCCGCATTGAGCCAGGCGATTGACTCGATTCAAGTTGCCGATGCCACTGCGCTCTACGATGCCGTGTCGGAAGGGTTGAACGTTGTCAGACCGGTCAACGGGCGCAAAAGCCTGATTGTGCTGTCCGATGGCATGGACAACCGCGATGAGTGGCTGGCGCGCTTGCAAGGCTATGGCAGCAAGCACGAATTGAACGAAGTCATTGAGCAGGCCAGCGCCAGTGGTGTGACGCTCTACACAATTGGGCTTGGCGACCGGGGCGAACTGAATGAGCAGGCGCTCCAGCAACTCGCCGCACAAACCGGTGGCACATATTATTATGCGCCATCCGGCGACCAATTGACGGCGCTCTATCGCTCCCTGTCGCAGCAGTTCCAGACCGAATATGCTCTGACGTACCGCAGCCCGCGCGCTGCATATGACGGCACGCGCCGCAACATTGAGATCGCCATCCATGCCGGGGGCGGCCACAGCGGCAGCGGCAGCAGCACGTACATGGAACGCCACCTGCTCCAGGTGCGCTCACAACCACTTGCGGGACTGGCGCTCTCGGTCATGCTGCTGCTCGCGCTGGCAGGCCCACTGGCGCTATGTCGACGTGGGGTATCGTTGCCATCCGTTGTGCCGTCACCCGTTGTGCTTCCCGCTGCTGAACCGAAGCCACCTCCTGCCGCTGCGCCTGTCGAACTCGCCTGTCGCGCGTGCGGGACGCCGCTGCGCCCGGCAGCCAAATTCTGCATGCGTTGCGGGCAGCGCCAGAATCCGTGATATGCCATTCTCGTTGCCAAGTTCAACAAACATCAAAAGGAGAGCACTCATGAAACCAATCCCGTTCATGCTGATCGCCAGCCGCCTGCTCGCAACGGTGAGCGCGATCATGATCGTGCTGGCGCTGACCTGGCCCTGGACGACGCTGCGCCTCAGCAGCACGGCGCTCGGGCCAGATCTCGGGCCGGAAATGCACTTCAGTTTTTCAGGGAGCGATCTTTCCACCATGGGTGCTGTCTACGCCGCGCTGTCGCCCAAGCTGGCTGATCTGGCTGGCCGCGTGAGCAAAGCCGAGCCGTCACTGACATCCGACCGTACATTCAGGCAGGTGCGCGATCAATTGGAAGCCGGGCAACAGAATGCCCAATTCATCGCGATCTGGCTGGTAGCCATGTGGGTACTGCCGATCATTGCGGCAACACTGGCGCTTGTGCTGCTGGTGACGAACGGCGTGCTGCGCTTTCGGCGCGGCTTTGGGGCCGCGCTTGCGATTATGGCGCTGCTCACGCTGGTTGCGCTGGTCATAACAAAGTGGCGGATCGACGGATTGTTGCCCCAACTGCGCGCCAATCCAGGCTTAAGCGATGCATTTGATGCCCTGGATCGCGCTAACGTCACATTAAGCCTTCAGACTGAGCAGGCAGTTACGCTCGCGCTGCTGTTCGCGGCGTTGCTGCTGCTCGGCGGGATCGTCGAACTGCTGCTGCCACTTCCATCCCTGCTACGATCCCACCGCATGCTTCCGTTGCACAGTGCTCCGGCCCTACAGGGCGCTGGCGCCTCGCTGGAGATGCCTGTGAGCATGCCTGCCACTGCGCCCGCAGTACTCATTGCGCCCCGGATTGAGACCTCCGGCCCACGCGCGGCATGCGTCGCGTGCGGGCGCTCGCTTCCGGTGGGCGCAAAGTTCTGTGGCGGGTGCGGATCGCGTCAGGAGTAGCCCTGTGGAGGTGTGGAGATGGTACAGACGAGCTACTGGCTCGTCTGTACAAGCATAGGGAGATGGAAGAAGCCTATTTCACCCATGCGTGAAAGAGCGCGGCAAGGTCGCGCCCGCTCGCTTCCTCGAATGCCCGCTCGACATTGGCGGTGGTTGCAACACCATAGCGGTGCTGCTGGTAGTAACGTTGGAGCGCGGCGAAGAACGCGTCATCGCCCAAGCGGTCGCGTAATGTGCGGAGAAAGACCGGGCCTTTGCCGTACACCGTGCGATAATACACGTTGAAGTTGGGGTAGTCCGTAATCGCCAGGCCAATCGGCAGGTCGCCGTCGGCTAACGCCCCCTGGTAGCGGCGCTGCACCTCGCGCGCCCAATCGGCCTGCGCCACCGCCGCACCGGCCACATCCTCGTCGTAAATGATGCCGCTGTACTGCGCGAACGCTTCATCGAGCCACGGTTCGCGGTAGATGTCATTGCCGATCACGCCGTACCACCATTGATGCGCGACCTCGTGCGCGGTGACATAGCGCGTTCCGGCACCGACCTGCCCGGCGGCGTAGAGCAGAATCAGTCCCGGATACTCATCGCCGCCGTCGAACTCATACGGCAGCAGGTGAATGTCCAACTCGCGGTAGGGATAGGGGCCGAAGCGCCGGTCGAAATCGGCGAGCGCGCTCGCCGCCACGCGCGCGATCTGGCGCGCATCCAGCGGGCTGCCGCGCGCCGTGTAGACGTTGACGGCCACATCATTCGACGTTGCATGTTCAACCGCAAAGGCCCCGACCGTCAGCGCGAACTCGCGGATCGGCCCGCTCTGAACGCTGTAGGTCGTCCACCTGTTGGCTTGCCGGGTGGCGATCGTGCTGCCGGACGCAACGACCTGCAGGTCGGCAGGTACATGAATCTGGGCGGTGTAGAACGCGCTCTCGGCATACACATGGTCGGCGAAGCGGGTGACATCCAGTCGCCAGCCATCGCTTTCATGCACGGCCAGTATGGGGTAGTACGACGGCAGCGGCCATGTGCCGTCGCGCCAGGGTTTGATGGTCGCCGTGAAGCTGATCGCCAGCGTCGTCGCCGCGTCGGGAGCGAGCGGTCGCGCGAAGGGCAGCAGCGCCGCCGTGCGTTGGGCGGCGTATCGGGTCTCGATGGGTTGCCCGTCCACTGCCGCGCCGGTCATGTCCATGCGAACATCGCCGCCCTTGCCGAACACATCGCCCGGGAAGTTCGGGTAGAGCCGCAGCGCCACGTCGGGGAGTGGGACGCCGGTGCGATTCGTCAATGCAATCTGCTCAGTGCCGGTCAGCACACCAGCAGACGGATCGATCCAGAGTTTGAGTTGATAGCGCGGCAGATCTGAGAATATGCCAGGATCCGCCACGAAGCCGGGGCGCATGGCTGCCGTAACGTCGGCGTTTGGATCAGGCATGGCCGTAGCGGTCGGTGTCGCTGTTGGAAGTGCCGTCGGCGTTGCAGTTGGCGCGCTGGTGGGCGGGACGGGCGTGGCAGGCACAGGCGTCGCTGAGACAGCCACCAGTGCCTGTGCAGTGACCGAAGGCGTCCGGGGGTGGCGTCCCACGGCGATTGGTTCCACGGAGGCGGCCGGCGCGCCGCCACAAGCTGTTAAGAACACGAGCAGGACACACACGCCGATCAGACTCCGGCATGCCGCTCGCTCGGTTGCACACATGTGATTTAACGTGTTTCGTAGCCCCACACTTCGACCTCTGCTATGGCTGTATCATCATATTTCGCACCAGGATATATCGCTTCGATCACGATTGTCAGCGAGATTGTGGTGGTTGCTGGCAGGGAAAGAGATTGAACACCGCCATGATCCTGAAACTCAAGCGTGCGTGTGCTGCCATCCGAGAAGCGGCATGTTGCGCGGCGCACCCGGTTGTTCGCCGCGAAAATCTTCGGCTCGCGATCAAATCCAACATCAACCCCGATGCGCGTGATGCTGACTGGCTGCGCGAAAGTGAGCACAAGCTGCTCGCCGAGGCCCGGCCCGGCTACGCCCTCGACCCATGATGTTGCCGGATTACCATCCAGCACTTTGGCAGGATCATACTGCACAAGGCCAAGTGTGGGAAGGGTTTCCGCCGGAAGAACGGACGAGGCGCTGGCAGTTGCCAGCGGGAGCAGCGAGACCTCCTGCGGCGCAGTCGGCGCGGGTGCAGGTGCGGTGGTGGGAGCGGATGGTGATGGAACTGCGGTCGGCTCATTCATGACCCCTATGGTTGGTGGTGCAGTCGGCGGGAGCGGCGAAGGCTGTGTGGCGGCTGCCGGCATGAATTGGGTTGCGCGGGTTGCGAAGGGGATGTCAGTGGCAGGAATCGCCACTTCGGCGACCGACGGTGCTGGGGCGGGCTGCCAGAACGGGCGCAGTTCCACCAGGCCAAGCCCCGCCAACAGCGCCAGCCCGCCGAAACTCGCCGCAAACCTGACTCCCCAACGCGGGCGCTGCCTGGATGTCACCACGGGTTGTAACGAGCGCGCCACTGCCTGCAAGGGCGCGCGCATGGCCACAGCGTTCGGGAAGCGATGTTCTGGTTTCAGCGCCATCGCCCGCAGGATGACCTGGGCGAGCGCCGGTGGGCAGGCTGGGTTGAGTCGGTGTGGGCTGGGCAACGGCGTACCTTTGGCGCGCTCCGGTGCCGAAGGCGGCGCATGGTTCGTCAGCATGTGATACAGCGTCGCGCCCAGCGCGTACAGGTCGCTGCGCAGGTCGGTGTGCGTGCGCATGCTGAACTGTTCGAGCGGCGAGTATTCCATGCTGTAGGCTTTGGCAGCATTCATGGTCTGCCCGCCCGATTTGGCGATGCCGAAGTCCAGCAGCTTGATCCGAGCATCCGCAAGCGGCTTGAGATTGGCTGGTTTGATGTCGCGGTGGACGATCGGCGGATTGTGAGCATGCAGATAGTCCAGCGCATCGAGCACCTGGTCGGCCCACCGTAATACCGTCAGCACGTCGAACGGCTGCCCGTGCTGCTCCAACAGCGTTTCCAGATCATCGCCGGGCACCAGTTCCATCACCAGGAACTGCCCGCCGCGCTCGCTGAAATGATCCGTTACCCGAGGCAGCGCCGGATGGCTCAATTGTGCCAGCAGCCGGGCCTCCTGCTCGAACTGCGCCCGCTCTTCGCGCGTCGTCACGAACGCCTCTTTCAGCGCATGCCGCGTGCCGAGCCGCCGATCAATAACTTCGTAGATCGCGCCCATGCCGCCAGCTTTGATCACGGCGGTCACTTCGTAGCGGTTTTGCAGAATGTCGCTGATAGAGAGCATAATCAGCGTATCCTATTCTATAGACGGATCGAATAAACCTTAGACGTTCATGTTATTTCGAGCGGAGTGACAAATCTCTCTAGAGAGATTCCTCACGGCGTTCGGAATGACAAATCGTATAAGGTCTATGTGATCTTTCTATTGCATTTTCAAGAACGACCCTTTATTCGTATAACATCATCATAACCTAGACCTGTACTGAGACCCTAAAACTGCCAAGTTGGTATGATAGGATTCTCCAAAGGAGGAACTATGAAAATGCCAACGTACAGTGCAGAACAGATACTCAAAATTCTTGAGCAGGCTGACAAAGGCGAACAAACAGTGACTGCCT
>DASTWM010000503.1:0-3151 GCA_035765855.1 Roseiflexaceae bacterium | reverse complement strand
TGTTCGAGCGCAGCCTCGATCCGTCCAAGCGCTCGCAGCTTGGCGCGCACTACACCTCGCGCGACGACATTCTGCTGATTGTCGAGCCGGTGCTGATGGCTCCGCTGCGCCGCGAGTGGGCCACGGTGCGCGAAGGCGTCGAGGCGCTCCGAACGCAGTGGGACGCGCAGCGCGGCAATGCGCGTCGCAAGCTGCAAAGCGTGGCCGAGGGCATGATCCTCGATTTCATGGAGCGGCTGGCGGGCGTGCGGGTGCTCGACCCGGCCTGCGGCTCCGGCAATTTCCTGTACGTGGCGCTCAACCAGCTCAAAGACCTGGAGAAAGAGGTCTGGGCCTACGCGAGCGGCGTCGGTCTGCCGCAGCCGGAGTTAAGCGTTTCGCCGCGCCAGTTGCATGGCATCGAAAAGAATCAGTTCGCCGCCGAGCTGGCCCAGGTGGTGGTCTGGATCGGCTTTTTGCAATGGCAGCGCGCCAATGGCTTCTTCGCCGTCCACGAGCCGATTTTGCAGGCGCTGCACACCATCGAATGCCGCGACGCCATCCTGACGGTGGATTTGCATGGCAAGCCCGCCGAGCCGCCCTGGCCCGAAGCGGATGTGATCGTCGGCAACCCGCCGTTTTTGGGTGGCAAGCGACTGCGGACTGAACTTGGCGACGAGTACGTGAACGCGGTTTTCAAGCTGTACGACGGGCGCGTGCCGCGCGAGGCCGATCTTGTAACGTACTGGTTCGAGCGAGCGCGACAATATATTGCTGAGGGGAAAGTGCAGCGCGCCGGTTTGCTAGCAACACAGTCAGTACGTGCGGGAGCCAATCGCAAAGTGCTGGAACGCATCAAGCAAACTGGCGACATTTTCATGGCATGGAGCGACCGGCCATGGATTCTTGACGGCGCGGCGGTGCGCGTTTCCATGGTTGGGTTTGATGGTTCGCATGCGGATGCGGCCGCATCCGTACAATCCGGCGGCCCGCATGCGGATGTGGCCCCATCCGTAGAGACGCCCCGGCGGGGCGTCTCTACAACGACGATGAACGATGCGCCCATTGCCGATCCTGGCGCATCCGTAGGGGCGCAGCATGCTTCGCCCGTACAACCCATGTTGAACGGTGTACCTGTTGCCACAATTAATGCCGATTTGACGAGCGCGCTCGATCTAACGGCAGCGCGGCGATTGACAGAAAATGCAGGAATTGCGTTCATGGGCGACACAAAAGGCGGCGCATTCGATATTTCGGAAGATATTGCAGAAGCAATGCTGAATGCACCACTCAACAGCAATGGGCGTCCAAATAGTGATGTTATACGACCGTGGATCAATGGACAAGATATTACTGACCGTCCACGCAACAGATGGATTATTGATTTTGGTACTGATGCTACGGAAAATGAGGCAGCTCTTTATAAGGAGCCGTATGAGTATGCCCTTGAAAATATAAGGCCAGGCCGAGTCGCATCCAAATCTACAAGAAAAGAGTGGTGGCTTCATGAGCGAACTCGCCCTGATATGCGTTCAGCTATTACTTCACTTCATAGCTACATCGTTACGCCTCGTGTTGCAAAGCATAGATTGTTTGTCAAAGTAACAGCAGAAAGCCTTCCCGATAGTCGTCTCTTTGTTTTTGCTCGTGATGACGATTATTTTCTTGGTGTTTTACAATCTAAGATCCATGAGCTCTGGTCGTTGGCAACTTCATCGCGTCATGGCGTTGGTAACGATCCGACTTATAACAACACAACCTGCTTTGAAACCTTCCCATTCCCCTGGCCGCCCGGCCATGAGCCGCATAGCGACCCGCGCATCGCCGCCATCGCCGAAGCAGCGCGCGACCTTGTGCAGCAGCGCGATGCGTGGCTGGCCGGGGAGGACGACCCTCACCCCGGCGCTGCGCGCCACCCCGCTCCCACTGGGAAAGGGGCCGGGGGCGAGGGAGAGCAGTCGGGGGTGAGGGAGACGCCAGAAGCGCCATCGTCCATCATCCTTCGTCCTTCGTCCACCAGGGACCGCACGCTCACCAACCTGTACAACCAGCGCCCCGACTGGCTGACCGACGCGCACCGGCGGCTCGACCGGGCGGTGTTCGCGGCCTACGGCTGGCCGGACGATCTCAGCGATGAGGCGATTCTGGAGCGGCTGCTGGCGCTCAATCTGGAGCGGGCGGCGCGGCAGGGCGGGAGCGAGTGACAAGCTGACGGAGTGATTTACGATTGTCGGTCGTCTGTCGGTCGTTGTTGCGCGCCCTCACCCCGCCGCTGCGCGCCACCCCTCTCCCAGTGGGAGAGAGGCCGGAGGTGAGGGCGCAGAATCGGCTGTTGATAACAAATCTGTCATCATATTGGCTGTCATGCTGGCCCGCTGTTCACCTGCTGTTTATGAAAGCATGCTACTATCGAGACAGAGGTATCAAAGAAGAGGAGAGCATGGCATACGATTCGGACAATTCATCAGACGAGCAGACCATTACCCCGCACCTGAGCCGCCGCGCGTTCCTTCGGCGCATGGCGCTGGGCCTTTCCGCGCCCGCCATCGGCTCGATTCTGGCGTCCTGCCAGACACCTTTTAGAGCTCCGCAGCCGTCCGAACAGGTAGCGTTTGCGGTGATCGGCGATTTCGGGCGGGCCGGCAAGCAGGAGCAGGAAGTGGCCGACCTCGTGAAGGGCTGGCAGCCTGATTTCATCGTCACCACCGGCGACAACAATTATCCAGAAGGCGCTGCAAAGACCATTGACGAAAACATCGGCCAATACTATGCCGACTACATCGGCAATTATCATGGCAAGTACGGCACTGGCGCGGCGGAAAACCGCTTCTGGCCGGTAGTCGGCAACCATGACTGGCTGACGGAGAATGCGCAGCCGTACCTTGACTACTTCACGCTGCCAGATAAAGAATATTACTATACTTTCACGCATGGGCCGGTGCAATTCTTCATGCTGGACAGCAACAAGCAGACGCCCGACGGCGCGGACGAGAATTCGACGCAGGGGCAATGGCTGCGGCTGCGGCTGGCCGAGTCAGTTGCGCCGTGGCGGGTGGTCATGTTCCATCATACGGCCTACTCATCCGGCGAGAATGGCCCGATGGAGCGCATGCGCTGGCCGTTCAGCGTGTGGGGCGCGGACCTTGTGCTGGCCGGCCACGATCATGTGTAC
>DASTWM010000502.1:0-5484 GCA_035765855.1 Roseiflexaceae bacterium | reverse complement strand
TTCAGCATTCCGGCGATCAAGGCGGTCGAGTTCGGCGAGGGCAAGCAGGTCACGCACATGCGCGGCTCCGAGCACAACGATCCGTTCGTGCGCCGCGATGATGGCAGCATTGGTACGGCGACGAATCACCATGGCGGCATTCTGGGCGGCATCAGCACCGGCGAAGAGATCATCGTGCGCGTCACGGTCAAACCGCTGGCCTCCATTGCGCAGCCGCAGCAGACCGTGGATCAGCAGGGCAACCCTAGCGAGATCATCGTCAAGGGCCGCCATGACCCGACCGCGCTGCCACGTCTCGTGCCGATTGCCGAGGCCATGCTGGCGCTGGTGCTGGCCGATCATGTGCTGCGGCAGCGCATGGCGCGGGTGTGAGCTGATTTCGGATTTTGGATTGGCGATTTGCGATTGGGAACGGGCATATTACCATGCACTGTGGGTGGCAATGTGGGCAGACACATTGGTCTGCCCCTACGCAATGAAATCGTTGCTGCCCATTGGTAGGGGCGCACCAATGTGTACGCCCACGACGATCATGCAGAGGATCACTATGTCGGATAACTTTATCAGTGTCATTCCTGCTGACCCTTGGTTTCTGTCTGATGTGTCCGTCCATCAGACCGCGCTTGAAGCCATTAAACAATATGCTCCCAATGCCGATACAATCGAGATATTTATCTCTGATAGACCACAGTTTGTGGATTGTGGTGTGAATTTAGAAAAAATAGCATGTCCTGAGTGTGGCATGGTATTGAACGAGTGGTGGCAGACTGCGATGGAACAAGCTGCTAAGAGGCATTTTATCGATCTCACCGTAACGACGCCTTGCTGCGGAGTACAAACGTCGCTTAACGAACTTCTTTATGACTGGCCGGCAGGCTTTGCTCGTTTTGTACTTGAAGCACGAAACCCAAACATTGGCTTGCTCAGCGTAAGCCAAATACGAGAACTTCAGCAGATTTTAGGATGTCGTGTACGCCAAATCCTCGCTCATATTTAATGTATTGTAGGAATACTCCGACGTGTACGCCCACGATAGTTATCGTTGTTGTGCAAGAACGAATCATGTGTTTATCGGAGTGTTTGCTCTGTGTTCTCTGCGCCTCTGTGGTGAAACAACATGCCCGAATTACCCGAAGTTGAACATGCGGCCCGCAGCCTCGGCGCGCAGATCATCGGGCGGCGGATCGTCGCCGTGACGAAGCTGGACTGGGAGCGCATGGTCGAGACGCCAACCGTCGCCGAGTTCCTTGAACTGATTCAAGGGCGCGAGGTACTGGATGTCGGACGGCGCGCCAAGTGGATCGTGCTGACGCTCGACAGCGGCTGGACTCTGGCGTTGCACCTGCGCATGTCGGGCTACATCACCGTGCATGGCCCGGACGCCACGCCCGATGTGTACACGCATCTCGTGCTGCTGCTGGACGACGAGCGGCAGGTCTTTTTTCATGACACGCGCAAGTTTGGCCGGGCGCGCCTGCTGGACGCTGCCGGGCTGGCGACGCTCGACGCCGCGCATGGGCTGGAGCCGCTGCTTGATGATTTCACGCCCGATGTGCTGGCGGAACTATTGCGGAAGCGCAGGCGGCAGCTCAAGCCGCTGCTGCTCGACCAGCGCGTGATCGCGGGCATCGGCAACATTTACGCCGATGAGGCGCTGTGGCGGGCGCAACTCCACCCGTTGCGCTCCAGCGACAGCCTCGACGACGACGAAGTGGCGCGGCTGCATTCCGGCATTCGGCTGGCGCTGCTGGAAGGGCTGAATCATGGCGGCAGCACCCTGCGCGACTACCGCAATTCCTACGGCGAGGCCGGCAGCAATCAGGAGCACTTCAACGTCTACGACCGCCAGGGTACACCATGCTCGCGCTGCGGCACAACCATTGAGAAGATGACGGTGGGCCAGCGGGGAACGCACTTCTGCCCGTTCTGCCAGCAACTCGCCGAACAGAAAGCGTAAAGCGCAGAGCAAAGAACAACATCATATCGACTATTATTCTCTGTTCTGCGCTCTGCGCTCTGTGCTTCTGGTTTGCTGTGATCCTATGGGCTGGTGGTGTTGTTCATCATTGCCGCAATGAAAGCGCCCAGAACGATAGCCACACACGCAACCAGCACGAGGCCAATCAGGAATATGATCAGGATGACGTACAATGCCTTGTCGCGCGGCAGATTCATGCCGGATTGAATGCCCAGGTAGGTAAGATAGAGCTGGTAGATCGAGATGACCAAACCTATCAACCCGGTAAGGAACGCAAGCGGGCCGATCGCAATGATGTTGATTAAGCTTCCGAGTGCCAGTAATGGCGCGTAGAAAAGTGATATATCATAGCTCAGTTGGCCGAAGGTGCCGGTTCCACCAAAGGCGCGCCCAAGCAAGAACACGATCCCAAGAAAGATGAAAAAGCCGATTAACACGCCCACCGGTGTGCCAATAACGATGCCGCCCAGCCCTGGCCCCGTTTCCTGCTTTACTGCAGCGCCTATGGCCGCAAAAATCGCCGATATTACGGCGGCAATCACAACATAGATCGTTGCCCAGCCAAGATCGTCTTTCTCGAATTCCTCAAATGTGGCGACCGACGGGCGAAGTAGCACGGCACGGCTGGCATTGAGCATTTGTTGGAACATGGGTCGTCTCCTCGTTCAACGGGCGGTCACGACATTCATGACCAGCATTTATATCATAACGAAAGAAATGGTGATGTCAATCGAAAGAGTGATACAAATTGTAAACCTTATAGTTCTTTTTATTAACGAAAGCGTTTGTCACGGTCCCGCCGCTGCCCCCTCTGGCTCTGCTCCCCTGCATCTGCGGGTAGAACCTTCCTGTATCTGACGATCAAGGTACAGAATTGTTGCCTGCGCGCCTTGCTCTGTCAAACGGTTCGTTGTACTTTTCTCGCTCTTTGCGTACTTACGGCATCCTCCAAACGGATGATTGACTCTTCAATCAAGAGGTTCTATACTATTGACTGATTAGTTAATCAACAGCAGCACAAAAGGAGTCCAGGATGTCTCATGAACGAATACGCACCTTTAACAAGCACATTATTAACCCTGTCCTGAGCCGCTTGGCCCATCTTTCTCGCGGGCCATTTGCGGTCATTCATCATGTTGGCCGTCGGAGCGGCAAAGCCTATACGACGCCGATTATTGTTGAGCCAATGGGGAGCTGTTTTGTGATCGCATTGACCTATGGGCCTGAAGTGGATTGGTATCGCAATGTGTGCGCTGCGGGACACAGCACGCTGCTCTGGCATGGAAGAACGTATACGCTTGAGCAACCGCAGCCGATTGACCGCCAGGAAGCATTGCCGGCGTTTCCCATGCTGGCTCGGCTGATCTTGCGAACGGTCAGCGTACAGCATTTTGTGCGCGTGGAACGGCAGGAAGTTGCGCTCCCACAGCCATAAAGGAGGACGGCATGAACGCCAATGTTGCTTATACGCCATCTGAACAGGTTGTCACGCATGTCGATTGTGCCATTGTCGGCGGCGGCCCGGCCGGCGCGGTGCTCGCGCTGTTGCTGGCGCGCAAGGGCGTGCAGGTCGCGCTGCTGGAGGAGCATCGCGACTTCAACCGTGATTTTCGCGGCGACACGATTCACCCATCAGTGCTGGAAATTATGGACGAGCTTGGCCTGGCCGACCGGCTGCTTCAGCTTCCGCATGCCAAAGTTTCTGGCATCAGCGAACCCATCAATGTTTCGTTCAAGCGGTTGAAGACCCGCTTTCCTTATATCATGATCCTGCCACAGGCCGATTTTCTTGACTTTGTTGTGGGTGAGGCGCGCAAGTATCCTTCTTTCCACCTGTTCATGGGCGCGCGTGTCGAAGGGCTGATTGAAGAAGATGGCGCGGTGCGGGGCATGCGCTTTCGGCAGGACGACGAGCAGCACGAGCTACATGCAACGCTCACCGTCGCGGCGGATGGACGTTTCTCGAAAGTGCGCAAGCTGCTCGGCTGGGAGCCGATCAAAACCTCGCCGCCCATGGACGTGCTCTGGTTTCGGCTGCCGCGCCGTGCCGAAGATGGCGACATGGCGTTCGCGGCGATCAGGCATGGGCATATGTTTGTGGCGCTCAAGCGGCCCGACGATTGGCAGATTGCATTTGTTATTGCCAAGGGCAGCTACAAAGAAGTGCGCGCCGCCGGTATTGAGGCATTCCGGCGCGTGGTGGCCGATCTTGCGCCGCGCTTTGCCGACCGGATAACCAGGCTGGAGGACTGGAACCAGATGGCGCTCTTGTCAGTTGAGTCGAACCGGCTGCCGCGCTGGCACAAACCGGGCTTGCTGCTGATTGGCGACGCAGCGCACACCATGTCGCCAGTTGGCGGCGTAGGCATCAACTATGCTATTCAGGATGCGGTGGTCACGGCAAATAGTGTGACAGCACCATTGCTCCATGGAACTTTGACAGAGCAGGATTTAGCGGCTGTGCAGCGCCGCCGCGAGTGGCCGACGCGCATCATTCAATGGCTCCAGACGCTCGCGCAGAAGCAGGTAATTGCCCGCGCGCTTGCATCGTCTGAAGAAGTGCGCCCGCCGCTGATCATGCGGCTGCTGCTGAATACGCCGTACATCCGCGACATTCCGCCGCGCCTGGTCGGGCTGGGTGTGTGGCCGGTGCATGTGCGAGGGTGAGCAGGTGAGGGTAGTATGCTTTGTTCTTTGTTCTCATGATTTTATCATGCTCATTTCCCGGCATTCCCTGCCAGCGTGCCGTCTTTCGCTCTTCATCCTTGTGTTGGGAGTGATCGCGCATGTATGTTGGAGCTTTGCTCCAGCGTTCATGATACATAATTTGTTCTTATTGACACACCGTATGCGGTGCGGGTGCGCCCGGCCCGTGAACGGGTGGGCCATGTGAAACAAAGCCCGCGCAGGCGAGCTGTTCAGGCCACGGGTATGTCATCGTAGCGACACCCCTTGTGGGCGTCGGGCTGTCATCGTAGCCCCGTGCGGGCGTCGGGCGGCACCCACGAGGGGTGCCGCTACACCCAAACACCCGTTATGTTGGAAACGTTCATCAGGCTCACGGCACATGATCACCGCATACCCCGTGTCATTGAACCATGAACAAGGAGGTTTCATGTACGCATCCAAACGTTGGTGTCCTCACGCGCTGGTGGCTGTCCTCGTGGTGCTCTGCCTGAGCATGGTATCCGTCAGCACTGCGACGCCGTTTGCGACGGCGGTTGCGCGCGCGGCTACATTCACCGTTACGAGCACTGCTGACAGTGGGGCTGGTTCGCTGCGCCAGGCCGTGCTCGATGCGACTGACGGCGACACGATTACGTTCAATCTGCCAGTCAGTTCGACGATTACGCTTACGTCGGAGATCGGCATCACGAAAACGTTGACAATTGATGCTTCGAATGTCACTGGCGTAACCGTGAGCGGCGGCAATGCGACCCGCGTGTTCAGCGCGACCGCGCCGCTGACACTGACTGGCATGACGATCGCAGATGGCAATGCTTCCG
>DASTWM010000501.1:0-2325 GCA_035765855.1 Roseiflexaceae bacterium | reverse complement strand
GTCCGCCGAGCGGGCCGCCAGCACCAGCGCATAACCGCGCTGCGCCAGTTCGCGGGCGGTAGCCGCGCCGATCCCGCGTGACGCGCCGGTGACGAGGGCGATGGGGTGGGGTGTGGTCATAAGTATAGCCGTTCGAAATATCGTAGCGGAACATTTGTAGCATAGCATGCAGATGCAAGAGGATGCAAGCACAAAATGGCGGTCGGTAGGGACGCGATATATCGCGTCCGCGCATGTGCGGGCGAGGCATGCCTCGCCCCTACGACAATGCAATTCTTTGTCGCCCTGAACGAAGTGAAGGGTCTCGTTGTAAGCCCACTGAGATGCTTCACTTCGTTCAGCATGACAATGATTTGCCTTGTAACCCCGTCATCTTGTCACCTTGTCACTAACTGGCGCCTTGACCCGCCGCGCGCCCTGCGGTACACTCGTGCGACGACGCTGAAGCGGAGATCGCCCATGAACCACCGACTGAGCCTTGAACACATCGCGCAGGCGATGCAGATCATCGATCCTGTGTTCCTCAACACACCGCAGTACCGCCTGGAGCCGCTGGAAGCGCAGCTCGGCTGCCGTCTGGTGATCAAGGTCGAGACGCTGAACCCAATTCGCTCATTCAAGGGTCGTGGCGCGTCCCTGTTCGTGGCGCAGGTCGCGCCGGGTGACACGCTGGTGTGCGCCAGCGCGGGCAACTTCGGGCAGGCCATGGCCTACGCCTGCCGGGCGCGCGGCGTGAAGTTGATCGTCTACGCCAGCGTCAACGCCAACCCGCTTAAGATCGAGCGCATGCGAGCGTTGGGTGCGGAGGTGCGGCTGCATGGCGAGGACTTCGACGCGGCCAAGCTGGAGGCCAAGCGCTTCGCGGCGCAGTCCGGCACGCGCATGGTCGAGGACAGCCTGGAGCCTGCTACCGGCGAGGGCGCTGGCACGATGGCGGTTGAGCTTTTGCGCTGGCCGGAGCCGTTCGACGCGGTGCTGGTCGCGCTAGGCAACGGCGCGATGCTGACCGGCGTGGGGCGCTGGATCAAGGCCCACGCGCCGAATACCGAAGTGATTGGCGTGGCGGCCCGTGGCGCGCCTGCGATGGAAGAGTCGTGGCGCACGGGCCAGATCGTCGAGCATGAGCGCATTGACACCATTTCTGATGGTATTGGCGTGCGCGTGCCGGTGCCAGAAGCCGTGGCCGACATGCGCGGCACGGTTGACGACGTGCTGCTGGTTGGCGACGACACGACAATTGCGGCCATGAAATTGCTGCACCAGCACGCAGGCATCGTGGTCGAGCCGTCCGGCGCGGTCGGCGTGGCGGCGCTGCTCGAACACCGCGAGCGCTTTGCGGGCAAGCTGGTGGCGACGATTATTTGTGGCGGCAACCTGACGCCGCAGCAGATTGAGCAGTGGCTTGCCCATGAATAATCATCATTTCCCTCACCCTGCTGCTCGCGCAGCTTCCCTCTCCCTGAGGAAGAGGGACCGAGGGTGAGGGTTTCTATAAGGAGCCAGCATGCCGCCCAAACGTACCGCATCAGCAACAATCATTCAGCCGCCGCAACTGCCGCAGTCACTCGCAAGCGCGCCGCCGCCCGACATGCTCATCGATCAGACCAGCTTCACCGGGCAGGCGTTGAATGACGGCATGTTCGCCGCGCAAACCGCCGAGGATGTGCTGTTCGAGCAGGTAGTCGGCAAGCGGCTGGTGCTGAATCAGGCCGAGCTTGCGTTGGCGCAACTGTTCGACACGCGCTTCGACGGCTGCGACCTGGCTGGCTCGACATGGAACAAAGCGCACTGGCGGCGGGCCGAGTTGCTGGGCTGCCGCATGATTGGCATGAAAGTACTTGACAGCGGCCTGGAAGATATGTTGTTCCAGAAATGCAACGGCGAACTCGCGCGCTTCTGGTCCACGTCGTTCAAGCGGGCGCGCTTCGAGCAGTGCGTGCTGCGCGAGGCGTCGTTCGTCGATTCTAATTTGTCCGGCGTGATCTTCCGCGATTGCGACCTCAGCAACGCCGATTTGCGCGGCGCAAAGCTCAATGGCGCTGACTTTCGCGGCTCGAACATCAGTGGCGTGCAGGTCAGCATCGAGGCGCTGCGCGGCACAATCATGGACGCGGCGCAGGTGGTGCAGCTTGCCAGCTTGCTCGGCATTACCATTAAAGAAATCGAAAACGAGGCATTATAAAGCAGTGGAGCTGTTGTTTATGCTAATCATCCAACCATGCGTCGTCGTGCTGCTCGCCATGGCGCTCAACGTCTCCGGCATCGTGTTTCAGCAGCCCGGCCCTACCGCAACACCAATAACAAGCGCCACATCGGCCAGCATCC
>DASTWM010000500.1:0-7269 GCA_035765855.1 Roseiflexaceae bacterium | reverse complement strand
CGCCTCGCCGAGCCATGCCGTGCCGGGCTACCGCAGCCCAATCGTGGCGTTGCGCCGCGCGCTGGATTTGTACGCCAATATTCGCCCAATTCAGACAAATGACGAACGACGGACGACGAACGACCAGGACAGCAGTTCTTTCGTCCTTCGTCCTTCGTCGTCCGTCAATCTCGTGGTGGTGCGCGAAAACACCGAAGACCTGTACATGGGCCGCGAGCGCCTGGAGGACAACGGCGACACGGCCATCGCCGAGCGGGTGATCACCCGCCGGGCCAGCGAGCGGATCGTGCGCATGGCGTTTGAGTTGGCGCGCAGCCGACGAACGACGAACGACGAACGACGAAAGGTCACGATCGTCCACAAAGCCAATGTGCTGCGCGTGAGCGATGGCCTGTTTCGTGAAACGGCGCTTCAGGTCGCCGGGGAATATCCCGATATTGCGGTGGACGAACTATTGGTTGACAACGCCGCGCTGCAATTGGTGCAGCGGCCCGAACGCTTCGACGTGATCGTGACGACCAACATGTTCGGCGACATTCTGTCGGACGTGGCGAGCTACTGGGGCGGCGGGCTGGGGTTGGCAAGCTCGGCCAACATCGGCGAGCAGCACGCGCTGTTCGAGCCGGTGCATGGCGCTGCGCCTGACATCGCCGGCAAAGGCATTGCGAATCCGCTGGCGGCGATCGGCTGCGCGGCCATGCTGCTGGAGCACATCGGCAGTCAGCAGTCAGCAGTCAGCAGTCAGCAGGATGAATCAGCGACTGGCGACTATCAACCGTCGACCGCCGACTGGCAAAATTGGGCCGCACGCATCCGCAATGCGGTGACTGTGACGCTCGCCAACGGCCCGCGCACGCCCGACATGGGCGGAGCAGCGGCGACCGAGGATGTGGCGCAGGCGGTTATTGATCAGATGACCAGATGACACGGTGACAAGATGACAAGGAATCGCCATCCAGATTGAATACAGCAGATTAGGTAAACAATAGATAATCTGCAATGTGCAATATACAGAAAGGATTTTTACATGAATGCCAATTGCCCGGAATGTGACGCCGAAATCACGCTTGCCGCCGACGCCGTCGAGGGCGAGATCATTACCTGCCCGGACTGCGCCGCCGAGCTTGAGATCGTCAGCGTGGACCCGCCGGAACTGGCCCTCGCGCCGGAAGTCGGCGAGGATTGGGGCGAGTAGCTTTGATAAGATGACACGATGACACGGTGACACGATGAGTCTCAATCACAGCAGTTGTCTTGTCATCGTGTCATCATGTCAATGGAGAATATGAATGAATATAGGTATTTTGTGCTCTCGCATCCGCGTCGAGGAAAAGCTGCTGCTCACCGAACTCGACCGGCGCGGGCTAACGTACACGCGCCTCAATGACGACGAGCTTGTGTTCGACCTGAACAATGGCCATTATCTATACGACGTGGTGCTGGAGCGCAGCATTCACCACTCACGGGCGCTATACGCGCTCAAAGTGCTCAACGACGCGGGCGTGCCGACCGTCAACACCGCCGAAGTGGCCGACGTGTGCGGCGACAAGTTCAAGACTACCGAGGCGCTGATTAAGAACGGCGTCCCGACGCCGCGCACCCGCATGGCTTTCACGCCGGAGTCGGCGCTGCGGGCGATTGAGGAACTTGGCTACCCGGCGGTGCTCAAGCCGGCGATTGGCTCATGGGGCCGTCTGATTGCCAAGGTGAACGACCGCGAGGCTGCCGAAGCGGTGCTGGAGCACAAGGAGACGCTCGGCTCCTATCACCACTCGATTTTCTACATCCAAGAGTACATCACGAAGCCGCATGGCCGTGACATCCGCGCGTTTGTGGTCGGCGACGAGTGCATCTGCGCGATCTATCGCACCAGCGGCCACTGGATCACCAACACCGCGCGCGGCGGCCAGGCCAGCAACTGCCCGGTTACGCCCGCGCTGGCCGACATCTGCATCGGTGCGGCGCAGGCGGTCGGCGGCGGCGTGGTGGCGATTGACGTGCTGGAAGATAAAGATGGGCGCTTGCTGGTCAACGAAGTGAACTACACCATGGAGTTCCGCAACAGCATCGACACGACCGGCGTGAACATTCCGGCGCGCATTATTGATTACACGATTGCAACCGCGAAGGCGTGACAAGATGATGGGGTGACAAAATGACAGGATGAAGCGAACCAGCTGTCACCACGTCACCCGTTCACTGTGTCATCTTGTCATCTTGTCATCGTATGAGGAGAAAGGCGTGAAGGTTTCAATCATTGGCGGCAGCGGCTATGTCGGCGGCGAATTGCTGCGGCTGCTGCTCTCGCATCCGGGCGTTGAGGTGGCGCAGGTCACGTCCGAGCGGCTGGGCGGCAAGCCGGTCACGAGTACGCACCCGAATTTGCGCGGGCGTACGGCCTTGCAATACGTGCCGTCGAGCGCGGTCGAGCCATGCGATGTGTTGTTCCTGGCGCTGCCGCATGGCTCGGCGGCTAAACGCATCGCCGAATTCGCGCAGCTCGCTCCCAAAATCATTGATTGTTCGGCGGACTTCCGGCTACGTGACGCGGCGGCCTACGAACGCTGGTACGGCGAGCCGCACCCCGCGCCGGAGTGGCTCGACCGCTTTGTGTACGGCCTGCCGGAACTGCACCGCGAGGCAATTCGGCCTGCTAATTACGTCAGCGGCGTGGGTTGCAACGCCACCGCCACGAACCTGGCGCTGCTGCCGCTGGCCTGCGCCGGACTGCTCGACGCGAGCCGCGACGTGGTCGTGGAGGTCAAGGTCGGCTCGTCGGAAGGCGGCGCGCAAAGCAGCGACTCGTCGCACCACCCGGAGCGCAGCGGCGCGGTGCGTTCGTTCGCGCCGGTCGGCCACCGCCACACTGCCGAGGTCATGCAGGCCACTGGATTGGAGCGCGTCCACATGTCGGTCACAAGCATCGAACTTGTACGTGGCGCGCTGGCGACGGCGCATGTGTTTCCAGGTAAAGCTATCGCCGAGAAAGACCTGTGGCGGGCCTACCGCAGCGCCTACAACAGCGAGCCATTCGTGCGGATCGTGCGTGAGCGGCAGGGTACCTACCGCCTGCCCGAGCCGAAGATTCTGGCGGGCAGCAACTACGCCGACGTTGGCTTCGCGCTTGACGAAGCAACCGGGCGGGTGGTGAGCATCTGCGCGATTGACAATCTCATGAAGGGCGCGGCTGGCACGGCGGTGCAGTGCATGAACCTGATGTGCGGCTTCGAGGAAACGGCTGGCCTGGAGTTTCCGGGCCTGCATCCGATTTAATTTAAATCATGCGAAACCTGACGGGTTTGATCTTAAACCCGTCAGGTTTGAATTTTAAATATATTTACCATGACATCTCTCACCATCGGCGCCGCCACCGACGATGATCTGCCCGCCGCGCTCGAAGTCATCCGCACGGCCTTCGCAGAGCATGAGGGCGTGCTCGATCCGCCGTCCAGCGTCACCCGCGAAACGCTCGACAGCTTCCGGGCGCGCATGGGCGCGGGGCGGCTGCTTGTCGCCGAAGCAGACGGCCAGACCGTCGGCTGCGTGCTGTGCCGTCCCGAAGAAGATTTTGTATATTTCGGGCGGCTGGCCGTGCTGCCCGCGTGGCGTGGGCGTGGCATTGCCCGGCAACTGGTGGAGCATGTCGAGGCCGAGGCGCGGGCGTGGGGATTGTGGCGCGTGCAGCTTGCCACGCGCATCGCGCTTCCGCACCTGCGGGCCAGCTACGAGCGCATGGGCTACCGCGTGGTGAGCGCGCACGCGCATGCGGGCTACAGCGCGCCGACGTACATCACCATGGAGAAGGATTTGACCGCACATGACTAATTACCCGATACCACCATTTCTCACCGATGAGAATCCGGCGCACGCCCGCTATCATGAAGCGGTCGAACTGTTCGCGCTGTTCGATTATCTCAAGGCTCAGCGCTTCGGCGTGTTCAGCATCCGCGAATCGCTGCAAGCGGTCGGCGAACGGCGCGACGGCACGCTGCAAGGCTTCCACCTGAGCGATGACGAGGCATGGAAGTGCATCACGTTCATGGACGGCCTCCATGTCGGCGTGGTGGAGCTGCCCGCCTACCCGGCCAATGAGCCGGGTCAGGCCATGAACCGCCGCCTGATCGAGCGGGCGCGACAGCATGATCTGGAGATCGAGTTCGCCGCGCACGCCCGCTGTGTCGCCACGGATGTGCAGGCCGCGCACGAGGCCGGCTTTCGCCGCATCCACCTGTACATCGGCACCAGCAAAATCAAGCAAGCGACCGCGCATGCCACTGTGCCAAAGTTGGCCGAGAAAGCGTTTGAATCGATTCGCATGGCGCGCGAGCTTGGCTTTACCAGCATCCGCATCAGCACCGAAGACGCCTTCCGCACCACGCTGGACGATTACGAAACGTTTTACACATGCCTGTCGCAGGCGTTGCATGAAAATAATATTTCAGTTGATGGCATCGGCATCCCTGATACGGTCGGCCTGTCAACGATTGACGAGCTTGGCGACCGCATCGCGGTGTTGCAGCGCACCGGCATGACCTACACATTCCTCGAATCACATATTCACAACGACATCGGCAACGCCGACCGCATTTATGTCGACACGCTGCTGCTCTGCCAGCGGCTCGGCCTGACCATGCTGCCCGATTTCTCGATTCTCGGGATTGGCGAACGCAACGGCACGATTGGCCTTTCATCGCTGCTGGAAGCAATTTATCGTCGCTTGATTCTGCTGTACCCGCGTAAGATGCCGCAGATTCGGCAGGCCATGCGCGAGAAACTCGGACGCCTGCCGGACGGCGAGTTGTTTGTCAACCGCTACCGCGATGCTGATACCTATTTTTACCACCTCCTGTCGCAGATCGGCTTCATCTTCGACCGCAGCCCGTTCTCGGCCAACACCGAGTTCGACGGCTCGGGCGTGCATGCCGACACCACCCAGCGCGCGTTTCACCTCGCGTTGAGCGACGGCGCGGACGGTCAGGAGGCGGTCGATATTGGCAACAGTGCCTATGCGGGCGCGCTGCCGCCCTATGACATGCCGCTGCGCACGCCGGTGCTGGCATGCTTCGGCTGCGGCAAGGCCAACGTGCGCTTCTGGCGCGAGCATGAGGAGTTGCGCATGCGCCCAGCCCGCGCCGTTCATGAACAACTGCGCCGCCTCGAGTGGATTAACGCCAGCCAGCCCGCCGACGAAGCAGCGGTTGATGAAGTCATCGCGCAATTGATTCGCCGCTATAGCATCATGGAGAATGGCATCACGCACCAGGAAGCGATGGAATTGGTGCAGCTTTTTTACGCCAAACCGTAACGGACGGAGATGCCGATGCTGCGCTGGCAGGCCGACGAGATGCTGAATGATCTTATTCGCCGCTACTATCACGGTGAAGCGGCGCTGTGGTCCGAGATTCAGGCGCGTGTTGATGCGGAGTTACGCCAGCGTCAGGCCGAGGGCCGCGGGTTCCACATGCGGCTGCTGCGCCGCGCCGACGGCGGCTACGACGTGCTGGTCGAGCCGGCTGATGCGTATGTCACAGAACTTTGACGAAGCATGAAACTGGAAGAGACTATGTCAACTATCATCATCGCCAACACGCGCGCGGAACATATCGACCAGCTTGAGGAGTTGCAGCGCATCTGCTACCCGACGCTCTCGCCCGAACACCTGATGCGCCGCCCGCATTTCGAGAGCCAGCTACAAATCTTCCCCGAAGGCCAGCACGTCGCGCTGGCCGGCGAGCGGGTGGTCGGCCAAAGCTCGACCATGCGCGTCAACCTCGACCTCGATCATCCCGATCACAGCTTCGATGCGATCATCGCGGGCGGCTACTTCACGACACATGATCCTGACGGCGCATGGCTGTACGGCGCGGACATGAGCGCCCATCCCGATTTTCGGCGGCGCGGCATTGCCTCGCAGTTGTACGACGCCCGCAAGGCGCTGGTGCGCCAGCTTGGTCTCAAAGGCATGGTTGCGGGCGGCATGATCCCAGGCTACCGCTTCCACCGCGCCGCCATGCCCGTCGAGGAGTACGTGGCGCGCGTGGCGCGCGGCGAACTCACCGACCCGACACTGACGGCGCAGCTTCGCAACGGCTTCACCGTGCGCGGCGTGCTCCACGGCTACCTCCACGATGCGTTGCTCGGCGACGACGCGGCGCTGATCGTGTGGGAACGCGCAGACGCATAGCACACCATGACCTCCTTAAAAGGATTGGCACTCCTTTTACGTGTCTTAAACGAATCTACTTTGTGTGCAGATCGCTCTCTATTTGATCACGTACTGATGCATCCATGTGTTTACACTAAGCACAGAATACACGGATGAATCCACGCGTGGTGCGTCGGAACGAAACAGTTTAGAGAGATTGTCATGCTCGCAAACGTACAGGACTGGATGGCGGCACTACCAATCGGCAACCCACTGCGCTATCGCCAGGCCCGGTTGCTTCAAACAATGCTTCTGAGTTTGCTTCTAGCCATTGTGTTCTTTATCATCTTGTCAGTCGCCAACGCAGGGCGGACAGCATCATATAGCACTTCAGTTATCATTTTTTCACTGATGATATTGACCATCGTTGCTGGCATCATCCTGCTACGACGCGGCATGTTTTCCTCAGCCGTTTACCTGGTCAGCATTGGCATCAGCCTTGATCTGGGCGTTGCGTTACTCATAACCGGGTTATTGCAAAATCAACTCATTCTGTTCTCGTTTGCAGTTCCCATGACTCTGGCAGGTTTGTTGATCGGGCGACGCGGCTTACTTATCATCACAAGCCTTATCGCTTTGATTGTTCTTAGCACGGGATTGCTCCATGTGTTTGCGCCAACGCTGGTCGGGTTTGCATCGAATCGAACAACTTCACCAGTTTCAATCGTTTTGTCTTTTATCCTTAGCGCGATTGTGCTCAGCTTTTTGTTGGATCGTTTTGGTTCAGCCATGCACGAAGCGCTGCATATGGCGCAGGAGCGCGAGCAGGAGCTGGAGCATTTGCGTGTTTCGCTCGAAAGCACGGTGGCCGAGCGCACTGCGTCATTGCAGGAAATCGTCAATGAGCTGCGCACCAGCCAGCAGACCATTCAACAACTGAGCGCGCCGATCATG
Organism: Roseiflexaceae bacterium; assembly: GCA_035765855.1. Lineage (GTDB taxonomy): Bacteria > Chloroflexota > Chloroflexia > Chloroflexales > Roseiflexaceae > DASTWM01. Next base: position 170 of record DASTWM010000500.1, on the reverse strand, counting down.
CCGGTGTTGCCTGGCGTGCTTGTCGCGCCGCTCATCGGTTCGTTCGACAATCACCGCGCCGCGATGCTGAACGAGCATGTGCTTCAGGCAGTCGATCAAACCCGCGCGCGCTACGTTATTTTTGATATCACAGGTATCACGGCAATCGACACCCATGTTGTGCAACTGAT
>DASTWM010000499.1:0-5337 GCA_035765855.1 Roseiflexaceae bacterium | reverse complement strand
AGGCGAGCGCCCGCTGCTGGCGAACGGCAAGCTTCTGGTGATCGACGGCGGCATGAGCGAAGCCTACCAGTCGGTGACAGGCATCGCAGGCTACACGCTGATCGGCAATTCGCATGAACTGGTGCTGGCCGCGCACGAGCCGTTCACGACGGCCGAGGAGATGATCGAGCGCGACATTGATGTCACGCCGCTCACCGAGCAGATTGCGACGTTTCCGCACCGCATGTTGATCGCTGACACCGACACCGGGCAGTTGCTGCGCGGGCAGCTTGAAGACTTGCAAAAGCTTGTGGATGCCTACCGGCGTGGCATTCTGGTGGAGAATGCGCGCGACATGCGGCCGGTGCGATCGGCGGTCCAGCGCGAAGGCGTGCCACCACTATCCATTGAAAGGTAGTACTTTCTTGCCTGCATGGGTTAGTACCCGTGGTCACAATCGAACTATACCTGCGAGCGATAGTCGGGTGCCGGTGCTCATGGTATCCTTCTGATTGTTGAGAGCCAAACACAGCAGAACATTCTCGCACGGTTTCCGAACATCGTCAGGTCTGTCAGTATCAACTGGTCATCGTTGCACACGTCGCAGCACCAACACAACAACAATCCAGCACACGTCGCAGCCAGCAATCCTGTTAACGTCGCAGCATCAATCTAACAACAACCTTGTTAACATTCCAGCCACTACCAGTTGACAATTATCAGTACGTTGCTCATTTTCTGATAGACTATTGACAACTCAACACAGCAGATGGCCTCCGAAGTTTTCGGGGGTCATCTGTGTTTATTAAGCATCTTAATGAGGTAGCCTGTGACCATTGACAGTGACCATATGACTCCAGCCGAGTTGCTTACAACCGCAGATCGACTTTACGATATGGGCGAAGCAAACATGTATCGCGCCTCCGTGCTTGAAGCGATTACAGCACTTGAAGCAAGTGTGAAAGCAATAGCTTTCCCAGCGTTAAAAGCAAGGCTAGGAGGCGATTTTTCGGCTTGGATTGAGGAGAAGACAAGGATGGATTTTGACTCAAGGCTCGGCGTGGTAATCCCTTTGGCAACTGGATTGAAAGTTGACAAGAATGCCCGATTATGGGATGACTACAAAAAAGCGAAAATTATTCGTAACAAAGTTACTCATGCTGGAACAAAGGTAACGCGTACTCAAGCACGTTCTGTAATTGATACAGTGTATGAATGGTTAGAATACCTCAAACAAGTACAGGAAAGTCAACGAAGTCGTGCACCTGAAGCCCAATCATCAGAAAAACTTGGGCGTTTTATTCAAGCATCAGCGAGGCTTGAGCGTGTAGTTTATTCAGCAATGAAGAAGCATTATCTATCTGAGGAAATTTCACGCCGCCGAGTCTATCCTGTAGAAGAATTATTCCGGCTTAAACTTGTAGATCAACGAGACCTGCAAGAACTACTTGAATTTCGAAATCTTCGAAATAGAGCTGTACATTCTACAAATATTGAGAATATCGCTATCACTGAAGAGCAGATTGATCGTCTAAACCAGATTGTCGACTTGATTGAGAAGCAGTTATAAGCTATTCGCAGATCAACACTACTATGCAACCAGCATGTTCTATCTAACTCTTTTCGGCAGCTTGGGCACACTGGCGCTTTCTCGCCTTATCGTGTTTATACCAGTTTGTCGTCAGCGGCTGATGCGCAACCCGTTGGACCGCATGCACGCGCCCGAACTGGTATACTGTGGTCATGGAGCCACATGCCACTGCTGAACATCTCCCTTTCCTGCTCGACCGCGCCATCGCCGCGCGGACGCCTTTCTTCGACGAGCGGCACCAGGCCGCTTTTCGGCTGTTCAACGGCTTTGCGGAGGGCTGCCCGACGCTCGTCATTGACCTGTACGCTGCCACCGCAGTGCTGTACAATCATGCCAAACCGCCCGAACTTGGCCTTCCGCAGGTCGCTGTGGCCCAAGCACTGCTCCAGCAGCGCTTCCCATGGATTCACACGATTATCCTGAAGACGCGCCACACCACATCCATGCCGGAGCAGCAGGGCGTATTGCTGGCGGGCGACGCGCCAGATCGTTCCGTTCGTGAGCATGGCATTCGCTACGCCGTCGATCTGACGATGAATCGCGACGCGAGCCTGTACCTGGACACCCGCAACCTGCGCCGGTGGGCGATGGAGCATCTCGGCGGCAAAACCGCGCTGAACACGTTCGCTTACACCGGCAGCCTGGGCGTTGCGGCCATGGCGGGTGGCGCGGCGCGCGTCGTGCAGCTCGACCTCAACCGGCGCTTCCTGAACGTCGCCAAAACGTCTTACACGCTCAACGGCTTCCCGATCAACAAGGCCGACTTTCAGACCGGCGACTTTTGGCCGGCGATCAATCGCATGAAATGGGGCGGCGAGCGCTTCGATTGCGTGTTCGTCGATCCGCCGATCTTCGCGGCCACCGCGGGCGGCGTGGTCGATCTGGCGCGCAACTACACCAAGGTAATCAACAAAGTGCGGCCATTGATCAACGACGGCGGCACGCTGGTGGCGATCAACAACGCGCTGTTTCTGAGCGGGCGCGATTACATGGCCATGCTGGAGGCGATCTGCGCTGACGGCTACGTGCGGATCGGCGAACTGATTCCAGTGCCGGATGATTGCACTGGCGGCCCGGATGCGTCCAGCGCCGGACAGATCACCGACCCCGCGCCGTTCAACCATTCAACCAAGATCGCCGTGTTGCACATCCGCCGCAAGAGTGATTCCCAGAACTCATAGATTTCCACCACGAAGGCATGGAGAACAGATTTTCACCACGAAGGCACGAAGGCACGAAGAGGCATGGTGTTTGCTGAAGCCTCTGTGGCCTCTGTGGCCTCTGTGGCTATTATCATTCTCACCACATGCGCTGCTGATTCGAGCGCACCGCATGCTCGGGCGTGAACTGCCAATCGTCGAACAGTTCGACTTGCAGTTCGGTGCGCGGCGCGGCGCGGCTGACGCGCTTGGTCAGGTGAATGTCAACCACGCGCGCGTCGTTCACATCCACCGCGCTACAGAACGCATCGAGCAGCGATTTTAGCCCATTATCCACATCGCGGCGCTGCTGATTCTTGAAGTAGAAGTCGGCATAGACGCCCAGATAGCCCGGCTTGCCGCTGGCATGAAATGTCGCCGGAATGCGTTCATGCACCGCATGCGCATCGACCGCTGCTTTGACCTCGCGGCGGAAGCGGCGTAGCGCGCTGCCACGGTGGCGCTGGCCGTCCACCACGACGTACTGGCTGTTGATGCTCGGCGGGAGCGGCAGCGTGAGCGCAATTGACGCCCATGGCGATTCAGTCTCGGCCTTCCAATCCCACGCCTCGACGATTTCCACATCCACCTCCAGCCGGGTCCGCAACGGGTCGATGTACTTCAGCAGGTGAATGTCAACCACGCGCGAGTCGTCGGGCGCGCCGAGGCCGGAGGTGATCGCGTCAACGGTGATTTTGAGGCCGCCATCGAGGTCGCGGCGCAGCGGCGTTTCAAAGTAGTAGCGGAAGAACAGCGACAGGTAGCCTTGTCGCATGGCAGCCAGAAAGCTGTCCGACACGAGGTCTTGCGCGTACATGCGCAGCATCTGCTGCTCGACGGCCTTGCGGTAGCGGCGCGATTGCGGCGTGAGCACATGCAGCCCGCGATGGGTGTAATACTGCTGATTGATGCCGGGTGGCAGCGCCAGTTCGAATGATAGCCGCATGCGGAAGCCTTTGCTACAGAACATTCGTTCGCAGTATAGCACAGTTGCGGCGGTGTTGTAGGTTTTGCTCACACCTCGACCGCATCTGAGCGGCCCAGCAGCGCGTACACCGTTTGCAGCATCGGCTTCAAATCAATGGGGTTGGGATCTTTGATAACCTGGATCGCGCAGCCCTGAATCACGCTCACTACCAGCAGCGCCAATCCCTCCGCGGTCATGTCGGCGTAGCGCTCGGGGTTCTGCGCGATCACGGCGGCGGCGAAGGGCCGGAACGAGGCGCGGTAGCGGTCAAGCGCCTGGCTGATCATGGTGCGGATCGTCGTATCGCGTCGCCCAATTACCCAGAAGTCGAAAAAGAGTTCAAGCTGATCGCGATGCATGCTCAGGCGCTGTAGCTCCTGCTCCAGGAGCGCCAGCAACTGTTCGACGGCGGTCTCGTGACGTAGAATGTCTGGCCCGATTTCGGCCACAATCGTGCGCTCCAGCAGCCATTCGAGCAGCGCCTCCAGCAGCGCATCTTTGGTCGAGTAGTGGAAGAAGACCAGGCCCGAACTCACCTCAGCCTCGCGCGCGACGTTGCGAATCGTCAGGCCGTCCAGCCGGTCGCGCATGGCGACTCGCCGCGCCGCCCGCAGGATCTGCTCGCGCCGTTCGGCTTCGGATGCTTTTTTACCCGGCATGCAATTCCTCCTTCCACGCTGCTGCTCTCTCTATCATAACATGGTGTTGACCAAAGGGTCAATACGTGGTATGATTCTATTGACCGGAAGGTCAATAAAGATTATTGGAAGAAGGTGGTTGTGGTGACGTCTGACTGGAACAGTTTGCGCAAACTAGCCCGCGATCTCCAGCACCACATCGTCGCGCACACCGGCGTCGAGCGACCAGTTCACGCGCCGTGGACCGACGAGCAGATCGGCACGGTGCCAGAATGCAGCCCTGCCGATGTGCAGGCCGCTGTGGCGCGCGCCCGCCAAGCCCAACCCGCCTGGGCCACGTTGCCGTTCCGCAGTCGCGCGCAGATCATCCTCCGCTTCCATGACCTGGTTTTACAACGCCAGCATGAAGTACTCGACCTGATGCAGTGGGAAACTGGCAAAGCTCGCCGCCATGCGCTCGAAGAAGTGCTGGATACCGCGATTGTGGCGCGCTACTACGCTGTTCATGGCGAAAAAATGCTGCGTAGTCGCCGCAGGGCGGGCGCGCTGCCGCTGCTGACCGCAACGTGGGAGCATCACCACCCGCGCGGCGTGGTCGGCATCATTACGCCGTGGAATTACCCGCTCAGCCTGGCCGCGACCGATGCTATTCCGGCGCTGCTGGCCGGTAATGCAGTGGTGATCAAACCTGATGTGCAGACGCCATTCACCGCATTGTGGGTGGCGCAGTTGTTCCGCGAGGCCGGACTGACGGCTGACGTGCTTCAGATTGTGACCGGCGATGGCGCGCTGGTCGGCGGGGCGCTGATCGACGCGGTGGACTATGTGACCTTCACTGGTAGCACGCCCACCGGGCGGATTGTGGCGCGCCATGCCGCCGAACGGCTGATCGGCTGCTCGCTGGAGCTGGGCGGCAAAAATCCCATGCTGGTATTGGACGATGCCGATCTCGACGCGGCGGTG
>DASTWM010000498.1:0-4855 GCA_035765855.1 Roseiflexaceae bacterium | reverse complement strand
CGGCCATACTTTTGACTTGGTTCGATGTATGAATTTTCACTAAACTCGTTCCAGCTAATCAAGCCGACTGCATCAGGCGATGATTGAATAGCGGCGTCCATCTGACGCCGCAGCATTGCCCCATCATTCCGTTCGACGGTCGTTGTTCCACCGATCATGCGTGCGTCGAACCCGGCAGCGGCTGGTGCAATCCAGAGGCCTTTATAGCTGTGGACCGCTTGAGCCATCGCATCAAGCTTTTTCTGGTAGCCCGGATAGGTATCTGGATTCACTGACGACCAGTAGTAGGCATCGCCGTCAACAAGGTCGGCGAGTTGCTTGTATTCATCCACATTGCGCTGTGAAGCGAGGATGAGTAACTGCTTTCGGCGGGTGGCCGTCACCTTTGCCACATCTTCGCGTGAAAATTTCCATGTTCCGGACCAGATAACAGCTGGACGATCGAACAGCGCGAAGGCTTTGTTGTTCGCGTACTGCTGCGTAAAGTAATCGAGGTCGGTTGCAATACGGTCGGCGGGCAGCGGGTTGCGATCAAAATCGAGGCCTTGATAAATAATAACCAGCTTAAAATCTTCCTGGTTGGCAACCTCAATAAGCTGCTTCAGGCGGCGATTGAGCGTATCAGTACTCTTCCAACTTACGATAAAACCCTGGATGCCAGCCTGCTTAGCCCACTGAATGTGCTGCTGCATCACTTTGCGATCGTCGCTGGAATACGGGCCGAGCGCCGGCAGATCTTTTTTCGCTCGATTCCATGATTGTTGGTCGAACCAGATATAATAGTAGGCCAGCAGGGGTAACGGCTGTTGCCCCTGTGCCTGCGATGAGGTCGTTGCCGTCGTCGGCGTTGGGCGCGCAGCGGTCGTCTGTCCAACATTCGTTACGCTAGTTTGGGCACATGCCATGAGTGCAGCAACCGCAATAAGCAGCATGCAAACTCTGGTGACGTAATGGATAAGACGACCCCAGGACTTGTTCATTACCGATCTCCTCAGTGGTTATTTGTGGTTCAAGCAATCTTCGCCACAACGGTTGAGCGCGTCAATGGTCGCGCCGTCGACAATTCCCGTGATGGGCAGTCCGCGCGCTGTTTGGAAGCGGGAGACTGCTGCGGCTGTCTCTTCCCCGAAGTATCCGGTATTGTCTGGGTAGTCAAAGAATTGTAATTCGCGTAGCCGTTGCTGCACGTGCACAACTTCCGGCCCCCGGCTCTTGCTGGCCAGATTCCGGGTGAATGTCAACATCTGCCCTGTTGCAGGCACTGTGGCCGTTGGTACAGGTTCAGAACGAGCTGCCGCCGCTTGGGCTGCTCCGCTGCCTTTCACACAGGCTTGGCCGCATTGATTCAACGCATTAATCGTCTTGCGATCCGGAATTCCGGTTGATGGTAACTGGTGATCGGTTTGGAACTGAGCAACCGCATCCTGCGTGACTTTCCCAAAGAAGCCAGTATTCTCCGGGTAGGTGAAATAGCCTAATGCTCGTAAGCGTTGCTGTAACTGTGCAATAGGTAAACCGTTCTGACCCGGTGCAAAGTTACGATCAAACGAGAGCATTTCCGTCCCATCCGCGGCTGCCCCACCCAGCGTTGGTGGCATCGTTGTCGGGCGCGGCGTCGGCACCACAGGCGATGTTACCGGCCGCGCTGGTGCTTCGTCTGCTGCTGCTACAGTCGGTTGCACCGTAACCGCATGACCATGCAGGGAAGCAGCTTCAACTCCGGCCAGCCTGAACCCTACGGCACCGAAAAGCACGAGCGCCAGCGCGTAGCCGAACATGGGATCAAAGACTCGTCGCCAAATCCGACGGGTAGTGCTTGCGGCTGGCCTGGTAGCCTCAACTGCATGCTGAGTCGTTGGGTCAGGCATGCTCCCATGACGAGCGTTCGCGAGCGTTGATCGGAAGCTGGCGATGTGGGCGCGCAGTTGCGTCGGTCGCCGAATGGCCGAACCAGCGAATACCAGCGTGCCGCGCCCGAAAGCCAGCACTTGCGGGCGTCCGATCAGCAACAACCCAATCGCCACCACCACACCCAGCGCCGCCGCAACTCCAAGATCGAAATAGCTGAGCACAATCAGATAGACATCCTGATCGCGCGCCATGACAATCGGCATCGAACTCGAAATCCCCCTGGCATCAACTTTAACACTGTAGTTGCCGCGCGCCAGCGACGCAAAAGTCAAAGCTGCGTCAGACCCCAAACGCTGTGAATGGACGCTGCCATCGGGAAAGGTGAGGTGCAGCGCTGAGCCGATCGGAGTACCGAAGAACGCATCGCGCACAAAGAAACGAGCCGTATAAATCTGCACCTCAATGTTCAACGGATCGCGCGCGTTGGCAGAGAAGCGCTGCTGCCCCTCATTGACGACATTCGCCTGATCAATGACCACGTTCCTGAGCGCATAGAGTATCTTGCGCTCCTCGATGCCCGTATCGTTGCGGACGATCTGATTGGCCTTCAGCCACATTGGCTGATTTGCGTTAAAGGTGTATCCGGTCCCGTCATTGCCTGTCAGCGTCACGGTTTGAATGCGCGCCGGATCGATTTGCTGGCCCGACCCTCTGACAAACGTTGGCTTCACTCGATAGCTCACTTCAAGCCCGGCCTGAAGTGGCGCATCGATCGGAATTTGCACATCTCGTTGGGGAATGAAGCGATTATCTGTCCAGCGCGTAAATGTCACCCGCGTTTCAGGATCGTTGCCATCCCATGGGAGCATCTTGAGATCGTACGTGCCGACCTTATCGACCTCGATCTGCGCCACTCCGCCTGCGTCACTCACAAACGCGCGGTCATCCAGTGCAAAGTGAACGCCTGCCACCGCCGGGACGGTCTGGATGGTGACCATGGCTGGCTTTACCTGGATTTGCGCGGTTGTCTGCGACTCAAGAAAGCCCGGCTTCCCCTCGAAGCTTACGTCGGGTGTATATACGCCCGTCGTCGCGAAACCCGGCAAGCGCCACGAAGCCGCCCCCGTCGCATCGGTACGTACCTCGTACATGCGCGTGCCGTTGACCGTTAATACCAGCCGGCCATCTTCGACGGGCGTACCCGCTGCCGCAGTAAGTTGGGCAGTTACGGTGAAAGGCTTACCGACGGTCAGCGGCGCTGCGGAAGTGGCTTGCACATTGAGGCGTGTCGCTGCCATGTCAAATTGCGCGGTGCTGCGTGCGGCAGCAAAGCCGGACAACCCATCGAAAACCGCCGTAACGGCATGTGTGCCGGCAGGCAGGTCGCGCTGGACGCGCCACACCGCGTTGCCCTGTGCATCAGTCCAGACCTGGCCGTCATGCGTATTGTCGATCAGGACATCAACGCGCGCATTCTTCAAGGGTGTGCCTGAAGGGCTGGCGAGATGGATCGCAATCGGAAAGCGCGCGCCGCCCTGTGATAGTTCGGGCGCTATCCGCACGTTGAGCCTGGTTGTCGAAACGGTAAACGTCGTTGTTGCGCGTGAAGGCAGGAACGCAGATGTGCCGTCGAAGACACCAGCAATGGTATGCCTGCCGAGCGTGAGACTGGTGCGCAGGCGCCAGTCAGCATTGCCATGAGCGTTGGTCTTTGCTTCGCCATCGCGCTGCCCATCCACAAAGAAGGTAATGACCGCATTCGGGACAGGAGCGCCTGCCGCCGTCGCCAGATGCGCGACAACCGGCGTGTGCTGGCCTCCGTTGTCGGGCTGTGCAATGGCCCAGATCTGAAGTGTCGTCGCTGCCGCAGCCGGTTGAGTTGTCGCTGCGGTCGTTCGGCTCTCCGCGCGCGCGTTAGCATTGCCCCATGCCATGCAGGCTATCAGGATTGTAAATACGGTGAGTGTGCATCGCAACCGATAGCTCATGACGCTCCCTCCTGCGATATATGCTGCTGCCCGAGTTTTTTCTGACGATGATTGCCGCCCGCAAGCGCGATTGCAACCACCATGACGATGCCAGCTAACACGATCATGGAACTATAGCCAGCATAGACAATGTCTCGGCGTGGCTCCACAACTTGCGTGGTCTCGCGTGTGGCGGTAATCATGTGCGGACGGCGAGGAGGCCTGGTAAAGTCGAAAGCCCCAGCCAAACTCTTTGCTTGCCCATCGCGCGTGGCAAGTGGCGGAAGCTGGTAATTATCCTCTATAAATTTCAGCGCCGATGTAACATCAAGCTCTGTGCTGTCGATATAACCTTTGCGCGCGTAGGCACTGATGAGCAGCGCCGGAACCCGAAATCCATAGCCGTCGTTATCGACTTTCGGCGGCGCGACATGGTCGTACCAGCCGCCCCAGCTATCGTACGTGAGCAGGAAGGCTGAACTATTCCATGCCTCGCTCTGCATCAATGCGTTAATCATTGCCCGCACCAGCCGCTGGCCGGCCTGAATATTCGCTGGCGCATGTTCGCTGGCGCTCGCTGCCGCAACATAGGCGACGGCTGGCAATGTGCCGTTGTACAGATCCTCGTAATATTGATCGAGATCGACAATATGACTGGAAAGGTTCGGGTCGTCAATAAAGCGGTCGTAGGCCAGCAGCGGAACACGGTTGACCTGTGCCGCCGCGCCGCCGTCCTTCACGGTTCGATAGGTCAGGCGCTGATTGTAATTTTGAACGTAGAACTTCCAGGTGATACCCTGCCTGTTCAGGACATCAAAGATGGTTGGCAGGTCGCCAAAGCCATTCGCAGGAATCTGGCCGGTCGTATTACCGGCTGTCCCGGTGAGCCAGAACATGCGGTTCGGAAGGCTGCCATCGGCTGCCGAGCTAAAGAACCGGTCGAACAGCACATAATCATCGGCAAGGTTCCAGTAGTACGGAAGGTCGGTTGCATCATAGTAGCCCATGGAGAGCGCGCCGTTCTGCCCATGCTGGCG
>DASTWM010000497.1:0-3211 GCA_035765855.1 Roseiflexaceae bacterium | reverse complement strand
GGTGAGGGCCACATCCGCGCATCTTGTGAAACAGTACACTTACGTTGCAGGCAGCACTGGCAGCGCCAGCGCCGAAGGCCGCGCCGTGTCGTGAAAAATCGTCTGGTCAGCGGCCAGCATGCGCGTGCCGGTCATCAGCGGCTCACCGGTGCCGAGATTGCGGGCGGCGCGTGGAAAGGCCGCGCTGGCGACGATGAGCCGCATGCAGTGGCCTGCGAGAAAGCGGTGCGCGGTCGGGTCGAAGTCAATCACGAGGCGCAGGCTGCCGTCCGGATGTCGCTCGCCACGCCCCGGCTGTACACGAAAATAGCCGTCGCAGATGTTGATCACGCACCCGTCGGGATGCGCGTCGCACAGCCGCCCAAAGAAGTCGGTGTGTTCCAGGCTTGACTTCACCCACAGCTCCAGCCGCACCGGCCCGATGATCTCAACCGGCTGCTCCAACGGCGGCGTGGAATACCACAACACGTCGCGGCGCTGCTCCAGCGGGCGGTTGTCGCGCGGCCCAGCGTGCGCGGATAGCAGCGGCCCGGCGATATTCGGCGTCGGGTCGGCAGGGTCGTAACGATACTGGTCGGGCGCGGCGTCGGCGGGCGGCGTGGCGGGCGCGAGGCCGCCATGGGGCTGCAAAAAGAAGCGCGTCTCGCGGGCGTCGGGCGGCCACGCGTCGAACTCGCGCCATTCATCCGCGCCCATGACGAACAGGCGCACCGGCTTCGCGCGCAGGCGGCTGCGGTCGCCCTTCAGATGCGCGTCGAACCATGCCAGCCCCTGCTGCACGCCCTCGATCTGCACAGACGCATTGATGTGCGTCCACGGGCCGATTGTCAGGTACGGATTGCGTCCATGTTTGCGCATGACATGATAATCGCGCAGCGTGCCAGTGATGAAAATGTCGTACCAGCCGCCGATGAAATGCGCAGGCAAATCAATGTTCGGCACGGCAGCGCGGTAATCCGACGTGCGCCAGTACGGATCATCGGCGGAGAAATGTTCGACCCAGGTGCGATAGAACGGCACCGGCTTGCCGAGCATCGCCTCATCCACCGTGGCGAGCGGCAGGTGCGCGAAGCCGGGCGCAAGCACGCGATCCTGCTCCTCAGCCCGCCACGCGCGCTTGAGCTTTTCCCAGCGTGATAGCTCGGGATTTGCCTGCGCGTCAAGCGTCAACAGCCAGTGCAGCGTGCGATCCAGTCGCAGGCCATGCTCCCAGACCGGTCCCAGGTTCGCCTCGGTGATCATCGGCAGCAAGGCTCTGAGGTGTGACGAACCGCTGGCCGCAGCCGCCCACTGTACAAAGCCGACGTAGCTCGGCCCCCACATAGCCGCCTGCCCATCGAACCACGGCTGCTGCGCGATCCAGTCGAGCGTCGCCGCGCCGTCCATACCTTCATGAACATACGGCTCCCACATGCCCTGCGAGTCGAAGCGCCCGCGCACGTCCTGCGCCACAACGTTGTAGCCGCGCTCGGCGAACAGGCGCGCGATCAAAGCGTTGAGGCCGCCGCGACTGTATGGCGTGCGGATCAGGATGGTCGGGAAACCTGCCGCGCTCTGCGGCGCGTAGTGGTCGGCGGCAAGCTCCACGCCATCTGGCATGGGTACGCGCAGGTTGCGGCGTACGGCAATCTTGTATTTCGCGGGCGGCAGGCGCAGCAGCCGGGCCGGTATCGCGCGGCGCTGCGTGTAGGCCAAGGCACCGAGCGCCGCAAGACCGAGCAAGCCAATCAGTGAGCGTTTTGCCATGGCCGTTCCTTTTCACACATCGAACGCTGTCATTATCAGCACCTCGCCTGCCATTCAATTCTGCAAGAGCAGTGCCTATGCGCATGGTTATCATGCCAATCCAGCATCGCGGGCGCGGACAATCGCCTGCGCCCGGTCGGCAACATGCAGCTTGCTGAAGATATTACTTATGTAGTTGCGCACGGTCTTCGGGCTGAAGGCGAGCTGGCTGGCAATCGCATCGTTGCTGAGTCCCTGAGCCATCAGCCGCAGCACCTTGCGCTCGCTTTCGGTCAGGTCGGGAAACAGGGCAGTGGGTTGGGCAGGCTGATTCGCAAAGAAGGTCATCATGCGCGCGGCAATCGCCGGGCTGAAGATAGCTTCGCCATGCCCGACCGCCAGAATCGCCCGCGTCATCTCGTCGTCATCCATGTCCTTCAGCACATATCCCCGCGCGCCAGCCCGCACCGCCGCAAAGACTGAATCGTCGTCCTCGAACATCGTCACCACCAAGATATGAACATGCGGGTGCGCGGCAGCGATCTGACGGATCGCCGTAAGGCCATTGCCGCCCGGCATCTGCAAATCCATCAGCACCAGATTGGGCTGGAGTTGCTCGACAAGCTGTATCGCTGCGGTTCCGCTGGCTGCTTCGCCCACCACTTGCACCTGGGGAACGGTGGCAAGCAGGGCGCGCAAGCCCTTGCGGAACAGCGGATGATCGTCAGCTATCAGGATGGTGAGCGGTTCAGTCATCATGTGCCGCCTTCAACGGGAAGGTTGTAGTTATGCATGTGCCACCTGCGGGCGCTTGGAGGATAGCGACGCTGCCCCCCAATTCCGCTGCCCGCTCGTGCATCGACCGATGGCCGACGCCGGCCAGATAGTTGGCGGGCAGGCCGCAGCCATTATCCGTCACCGTCAGCGTGATAGTTGTGTCGTTAGCAGAAAGATACATCACGCACTGGGTGGCGTGGGCATGGCGCACGATATTGTGCAGCGCCTCGGCGGCGATGCGATAGATCGCAACTTCGATTGCGGCGGGCAGCGGCGGCAGTGTGTCAGGCACTTCGACGCTGCGAGTCAGGCCATCGCTGGTTAATTCAAAATTGCGGAGCGCCCCTACCAGCCCAAATTCATCCAGCATGGGCGGGCGCAAATCGTACACGAGGCGGCGAATCTCGGCGGTGGCAGCACGTACATCATCGCGCAGTTCATCGATCAGGTGCTCGGCTGCGTCAGGGTTGTCGCGCACTGTGTGGCGCATTGCGCTCAATTGCAAGCGCAGCGAGGCCAGAGTTGGGCCAAGACTATCGTGAAGATCGCGGCGGATGCGAAGGCGTTCTTCTTCCCGCGCCAGCACCAATTGCTCGCGTGAGGTTTGCAGCGCTGCTGACAGTTGGGCAGCATACAGTGTAATGCCAACCTGACGTGCAAGATCCGCCAGCAATTGCATGTCGTCGGTGGAGAGGTGTTCGTGGGGGCC
>DASTWM010000496.1:0-9725 GCA_035765855.1 Roseiflexaceae bacterium | reverse complement strand
CGGCGAGCGGGAATGGCAGCGTGCTATAATTCCATGAAGTGCTGAGTGTCTGTTATGAATGGACCTGTTCATGGCAGATCGACCATAAAGCGTAGGCTGGTTAGCGCGAGGAGGCGTTATGTCAGACAATGCGTGGACATGGGCAAATCTTTCAAGCCAGCAGCGCCAGATGCTGGCCGAGGCTGAGAAGGCGCTTGGAGCGGATTTCCTGCTGGCGTTTCAGCATCCCGACGCATCCGCCAGCAACATCGTTGACACACCGCCGAAAAACATCGAGGCCGCGCCGTTAACCGACAGCCAGCTTGAATGCCTGCGCGGCCTTGAAGAACAACTGCACACGGTTGTCGTCGCCTATCAGAAGAAATGACGTACTCATGGCCCCTTGATCTTGCGGTAGAGCAAGGGGCCATGAAGGCACAGTAACAGGCGCTAGGCTTCGCTGTGTGCCGGGCTGATCTGCACCGTTCGCCGCCCGACCAGCACGAAAAACGTCGCCAGCGCGACCAGTTCGCAGCCTGCGATCACGGCTGCCATGGGCAGCGCTGTGCCATTCGCCAGCACGCCGACCAGCGCGCCCGCAGCTGCGCCAAGCGCGAATTGCAGCGTGCCGAGCAGCGCCGACGCGCTGCCTGCCGTGCGACCGTAGGCCGCCATGGCCAGCGCCGTGGCGTTCGGCGATATAAATCCGTAGCCCGCGATGCAGACGAATAGCGGGGCGAGCAGCCCACCCAGCCCGCCCACGCCGGTCGCTGCCAGCACAGTTAACACCACGCCCGATACCATAATCACCATGAGAGCCGTCCGCAGAATCGTCTCGGCGCGGAAGCGCGCCAGCAGCCAGCGATTGATCTGCGAGGCGGCGATGATGCCGAACGCATTGGTGCCGAAAATCCAGCCGTAATTCTGCGGCGCGACGCCGTACAGGTCGATGAACACAAATGGCGAGCCAGAAATGTAGGCGAACATGCCAGCCGAAATCAGGCCGCCGACCAGCGTGTAGCCGATGAAGTGCCGGTCACGCAACAGGCCGCCATACACGCGCAGCACCTGCCCGATGCCAGCCACGGCGCGTCGTTCCGGCGGCAACGTTTCCGGCAGGCCAACCGCCACCATGAGGAAGCACAGCAGCCCGAATCCGGTCAGCATCCAGAAGATCGCCCGCCAGCCGAACAGCACCAGCAACTGCCCGCCGAGCAGCGGCGCAAGAATCGGTGCCACGCCCATCACCAGCATCAGAAACGAATACATGCGCGCCGACTCATGCGCGTCGAACAGGTCGCGCACCACCGAGCGCGAAATAACCATGCCCGCGCACCCGCCGATCGCCTGCACGAAGCGCATGGCAATCAGCGCGTTGATCGAAGGGGCCAGCGCGCAGCCGACCGCCGCCGCCGCGTACAGCGCGCAGCCGACCAGCAGCGGCCCGCGCCGCCCCAGCCGGTCGGCAATCGGGCCATACACCGCCTGGCCCAGCGCCAGCCCGACAAAGAACATGGACAGCGTCAATTGTGCGGCGGCATCGTCGACGCGGAATTCGCGCCCGATGGCAGGCAGACCCGACAGGTACGTGTCAATCGAGAGCGGCCCGAAGGCCGCGAGAATGCCGAGCAAAATCGTTAGTTTCACCGTCGAATGATTTAACCTGGTTGTCATGGACTATCTCCGCTAGCTCGCTGCGAGCGCCAAAACATATGCGGCTCTGCGGCGAGCGCTGGCGGCCAGGCATCGGCGTTGATCTGGACAGAACGTAGTATACCATTGTGAAGGCATAAACAGCATGTCGCTGTAACCGGCATTTACTTGACGTAATTATTTGTGATGATTTCTGCCCTGTGGGTTAACGCTCCTTCACCCGCATGGCCGCATGGTGACGGTACAGTAATTTATAATCTGGAGAAGCCGCCCCAATGCTGTATGCCGGACCTGTGCCGGACCGAGAAGTCACAATGCGGATTGATTGTATTTTGCCGTCGCTCGCGCCGACGCACGCGGAACCGGCGCTCGTGTGCCCAACCCCCGGTTGCACAAGCACCACATTCCGCCTGCACCAGCGTGTCGTGAAACCGCTCCACGACATGGAGTACAGCACGCTCGACGTGCGGCGCTACCGTTGCGCGGCGTGCGGCTGTACGTTTCGCGTATATCCGCGGGGTGTCACGCGCGCGGCCACCTCCGAGCGGGTGCGATGTATCGCGACACTGCTGTATTTCCTGGGACTGAGCTACGGTGCGGTGTCGACCTTCCTTGATGCATGTAAAATCTACCTGTGCAAGAGTCGCGTGCATGATATTGTTACCGCCACGCGCCAGCGCTATCCTTCACTCACGCGCGCAGCGTTATTCACCGCCATCCGCACCGATAATGCGCGTGGAAAAGGGTTGGATGTGCGCTACCAGGATTACTGGCTGCCGGTCGAGCTCGGCAGATGCACCGCAGATCATGCGCTGGGGCTGGAAATAGACGTGCTTCCAGCCCATGAGCGCCTGCAATTAGAACAACAACTCTGGCCGGTTGTTACGCGCTTCGGCATGTCGCTGCGGGTCAGCGGCCTGTCTGCGCGTGCGCTGAACGACGCGCCTTCCGCTACCTCCGAACGCGCGCTGCACGGAACATAGTGATCCCTGCGGAAGCGCGGTGCGGGTTCATCGCGCTTCCGCATGACCGGCGCGCTTTAATGCGGAAACGCGTCTGGCGGCAGCGGCGAAACATACGGCTGGCCGCGCTTCTCGCGCTGAAATTCGGCCCGCGCGGCCTCCAGCACATCTGGGCGCGTGAACAGATCCAGCCCGGCCAGCGCCAGCGTTTTCGCCGCCAGGAGCATGCCTTTGAACCCGATACTTGAGCCGGAAGATGCGACGATCTGCCAGCTATGCCCCGGCGTCCCGAACGGCCAGCAGCATGTCGTCATCTGAGCCGTCGGCGTGATCTGGCTCACATCGGCGACCTCGGTCGAGCCGGGCATGACGCGCGGCGTTTCGGTGTGCGGCAGAACCGCGCTCCACAGCGGCGTATCGCAGGCCGTTGGATTGAGATCGACAGTTACCTGATTCTGCAAATGCTCGAAGGCGTCCGCGATGGCTCCCGGCGTGAAGGTGTTTTGGAGCGATCTGGCAAATGCCTGCTCCTCGTCGGTAAAAGTTGAGCCGCCGATCGCCTGCATCTTTTCGAGCAGCAGCCGTGACAAGACCTTGTTCGGCAGCATTTCATAGCAGCCGGTCAGGAAATCGACATCGTAGGTTGTGCCGGTCATCAGCGCCGCGCCTTTGGCGATATCGAGCATGCGCTCGTAGATCGCCGCGACCTGATCGCGCCGCGATGCCCGCACGAAGTACCAGATCTGCGCGTAGGCTGGCACCACGTTCGGCGCGAGGCCACCGCTGGTGATGACGCTGTGGATGCGCGCCTCGGGAATAACATGCTCGCGCAAATAGTTGACGCCGATGTCCATCAACTGCACGCCATCCAGCGCGCTGCGCCCGTTGTACGGGTCGGCGGCGGCGTGCGAACTGACGCCATGAAAATTCACCTTGAACGAGTTCATGGCCTGCGACGAACCGGCCCACACGACATTGGTATCGCCGGGATGCCAGGCCAGCGCCGCGTCGAGATCGTCAAACACGCCCGCCTTCGCCATGAACGTTTTGCCGACCAGCGTTTCCTCCGCCGGGCAGCCGTACAGCCGGATGGTGCCGGGAATGTTGTGCTGCTCCATAACCGTTTTGAGCGCCAGGGCAGCGCCGAGGCTGGCGACGCCGAACAAATTATGCCCGCAGCCGTGGCCTGGCCCTTCGGTCACAATCGGCTGCCGGTCGCTCGAAACCTGTTGCGACAGGCCGGGCAGCGCGTCATATTCGCCAAGAATGCCGATGATCGGCGAGCCGCTGCCCCAACTTGCCACAAATGCGGTCGGCATCTGGCCCACATTCCGCTGCACCGCGAACCCGGCGGCTTCGATCTCATTCGCGAGCAGCGTGCATGCGAACTGCTCGTTTAATGCGATTTCGGGCTGCTCCCAAATCTGACCCGCGAGATACGCAAGCTTTTCGTCCTGATCTTCAAGATACGAGATGACTTCCTGCTGCATGACGATGTTCTCCGTGGATAATTACATACTGGTCGGCTTACATGGTCAGGTGACAGGGCGATTATACCGTAGCTTGTGTGGCGCGCAGAAATGAAAATCGTTGGAGACAGCGCCGTCGTTTGCGTACACGGCGTGGTAGAATAATCTGCATATCCCTGACATCCTGATTCTCCCACGAAGTTTGGATATCTGACGACATGAATCACATGGCTGGCGAGGCATGGATAGCTACCTCGCCGCCTTACCGGACTTGTGCTGGAGCCAATCGTGATCACCAGACGTATCACCAATATTTTTGCCCACACCGGCATGCACTTCAACAAAACAAGCCACGAGCATGCGGAACATGATGCGCACGCCGCCTGTCAACCGCTGCACGCGGCGGAACACCTCGTCCAGTTTTACGAAACTGATGCTTTTCTTCTTGAGACATTGAGCAGTTTTATCGGCACCGGGCTGGCGGCTGGCGACCTCTGCATCGTGCTGGCGACACCCGAGCACCGCGCCGGTCTCGACGAACGTTTGCAGGCTGCCGGGCTGGATGTACCCGCCGCGCAACCATCCGGGCAATTTGTGGGGCTGGATGCCGCCGAGACGCTCGGAATACTCATGGTTGACGGTTCCCCCGATCCTGAACGCTTCGGCGCAATCTTCGAACCGCTGCTTGCCCGCGCGCGCGCAGAGCAGCGCCGCGTGCGCGTCTTTGGGGAACTCGTGGCGCTGCTGTGGGCGGCGGAGCAGTACCATGCCGCGCTCGATCTCGAAGCGTTGTGGAATGATTTGCACGCCGCGCAAGCGTTCATGCTGTTCTGCGCGTATCCGATCAGCGGTTTTCGTGGCGCAGCCCTCGCCCAGCCGCTGCACGACGTGTGCGCCGCGCATGCGCGCGTTATTCCCGCCGAAAGCTACACCACACTCACAGCCGAGGATGACCGCATGCGCGCGATTATTCAGTTGCAACAGCAGGCCCAGTCGCTTCAGGCCGAGATCGCCGAGCGCAAGGCCACCGAGCAGCGACTCCGGCAGCGCGAGCGGGTATTGACGGACTTCTTCGAGCATGCGCCGGTCGCGTTACATGGGATTGATGCGAGCGGCATCATTTTATGGGCCAATCAAACCGAGCTCGACCTGCTCGGCTACACCGAGGAAGAATACATCGGGCGTAACATCGCCGAGTTTCACGTCGATTCAGATGTGATCGGCGACTTTCTCGCGCGGCTTGGCCGGGGTGAGGAGCTGCACAATTACGAAGCCCGGCTGCGGTGTAAGGATGGCATGCAGCGGCATGTGCTGATCAGTTCCAATGTGTACCGCGAGGACGGTCAGTTCGTTCACACGCGCTGCTTCATGCGGGACATCACCGCGCGCCTGCATGCCGACCAGCAGGTGCAGTTCCAGGCGCAGCTCCTGGATTGCGTGGAACAGGCGGTCATCGCTTGCAACACAGCAGGTGTTATTACCTACTGGAATCGGTTTGCCGAACGGCTCTACGGCTGGACGGCGGCAGAAGCCGTTGGTCGGCCTGTCATCAACGTGGTTGTGCCTGAAACCACCCCTGATCGTTCCGAACAGATGATGAACTGGTTTCAGGATGGCACCACATGGGCAGGGGAATATGTGATGCGCCGGCGCGATGGCACCACCTTTCCGGCCTTTTTGAACGCTGCCTCGATTCGGGATGCGCATGATCAGCTGGTCGGCATTGTCGGAGTTTCCATTGATATTTCCGCGCCCCGGCAGATTCAGGCCGACCTGCAACAGGCGCTGGCGGAGGTGCATGCCGCGCGCGACCAACTGCAAGTGCTTTCGCGGCGGCTGCTCGACGTGCAGGAAGCCGAACGGCGCATGCTGGCCCGCGAATTGCACGATGAAATCGGGCAGCACCTGACCGGCTTGAGCTTGCAGTTGCTCATGATCGATCCGCATGATCCGGCTCCGGCGCTGCGCTCCCGCGTGCAGGCCGCGCAACGGCAGGTGAGCGCGATTATGGCGCAGGTGCGAACGATCTCGCTGAACCTGCGCCCGCCCATGCTCGATGATCTGGGGCTGCTTGCGGCGCTGGAGTGGCACCTGCAGCGCTACACCGAACAAACACACATCCAGGTCGGCTTCACCCATCATGGCCTGGCGGAGCGGCGCTTCGGGCCAGAGGTGGAGATCACCGCCTACCGGGTGGTGCAGGAAGCGCTCACCAATGTGGCCCGCCACGCCGGGGTGAATCATGCCACCGTGCAGGTCTGGCTCGATGCCGAACATCTGCATGTGCAGATTGCCGACCAGGGGCGCGGCTTCGACCCGATCAGCATGCATTACACCTCCAGCGGCCTTTCCGGGATGCGGGAGCGGGTCCAATTGTTGCAGGGCAGGCTGCGGCTGCAGACGGTGCCGGGAGCGGGCACCTGCGTGGCGGCGACGCTGCCCATGCCCGCGCGTGCGCCTGACGAGGAGAATGCCGATGGGTGCGCTGACGATTGTGCTGGCGGATGATCATCATGTGATCCGCAACGGCCTGCGGCTGCTGCTGGAAACCAAACTGCACGCCCAGATTGTTGGCGAAGCGGCCAATGGCGCTGATGCCGTGGCGCTGGTGGCGCGCGAACAGCCCGACCTGCTGATTGTAGATGTGATGATGCCGGGCATGAACGGCCTGGAAGTGACCCGGCAAGTGCGGCAACTGGCACCCCGCACGCGCGTGCTGGTGCTCTCGATGTACGGCGACGAGGCGCACGTGCGCGATGCGCTGCGCGCCGGAGCCACGGCCTACGTGCTCAAAGACGCGCTGTCGGATGACTTCATCTACGCGATCGAGCAGGCCGCACGCGGGCAGCGCTATCTGAGTTCGGCGTTGACCGAGCAAGCCCTCACCTGGCTGGCCGAGGACGCGACCGCTGCGGTGCCGGAGCCTGCGCCGCTCACCGCGCGCGAGCGCGAGGTGCTGTGCCTGGTGGCGCAGGGCCACACCAGCGCCGACATTGCGGGCCAGTTGGTGATCAGCGTGCGCACGGTCGACTGGCATCGTGCCAACCTGCTCCACAAACTGCACCTGCACACCACCGCCGACCTCGTCCGCTATGCCATCGCCCATGGGATTATCGATGACACGGAGTGACCTGCCGGTTTCATGATTCCTCATCGTCGCGGGTGGCAACCGTCAGCATGAGTTCGCTCGGGCTGCCGAACTCGTCGAGATCGTACGATCCGTACACCGCCTCGATCACGAAGCCGCTGCGCGCCAGCAAATGCTCGATTTCGTAGCGGTAGATCCAGCGCATGGAAAACGGCAGCGTGGTTCGGCGCACGCTGCCATCGGCATCGATCTCGTCATACATAAACACAACATGACTGGTTTGCGCGGCCAGATCAGCCGATTGCACAACAAACTTTTGAACCTGTCCCCCATCGCCGAACGAGAACGTTTTATCAAGCACCATTTCGCCATTGTGCCGAATAAGTTCGCGCGGGTCAGGGTTATACAGATCGAGCACCAGCACGCCGCCGGGGCGCAGCGATTCATGTACATGGCTCAGCACAGCGAGTTGATCGTCGGTTGTTTCCAGGTGCATGAACGAATTCAGGCCAACAATCGCCATGGCAAACGGACCGGGCGGCACTGCCTGTCGCACATCGGCCTCGACAAGCTCGGCCTGATTGAGCAGCCCGGCAATGGCGAGTTTGTGGCGCGCCACGCCGAGCAATGCTGCCGACACATCCACGCCGGTGACATGGTGGCCATCGCGGGCGAGCGGCTCCAGCAAACGCCCGCTGCCGCACATCAGCTCCAGAATCGGCCCGCCGGTGCGCCGCGCCATGGCCCGATAGAACGGCACGTCATCGGCAAACGCGCCATAATCGGCATTATAGAAGCGGGCGAAGGCGTCGAACGCGCTCACAGCACGTTTCCAAGCACCACAACCAGCGCCAGCCCAACCAGCACCAGCAGGCCAACAACGGCGACGCCGACCAGGCGCGGATTGATCAGCGGCTCGAACTGCGGGGTGCCGGGCAGCCGTTCGCGCGCGGAACGTTGCGGGAACGATTGCCCGGTGATCGCGCGCCCGGCAGACCCGCCAAATGGCGGCATGGGCGCGTTCATTGGGCGCGCGGGCGAGGATGGCGTGGTGGGCAGCCGCGTATCGCCGCGCCGCTGCCCATTGCTGCCCACCGCCCGCAGCACCGAAACCAGAATACTCAGCACCACCAGTCCGCCGATCAGCAGCGTCGGCAGGTTGGCTGGCAAACTGACCGTTCCGTTGAGCGCCCGCCCGATCAGGCGAAAGATCGGGGCACCGGCAAACACCAGAATGAAAATCAGCCAGCCGATCAGCGAGCTGAGACTCATGCGGCGGCGATTGCGATCATTCATACGCTATTCTCCCTGTGATGAACGAGCTGTCAATTATGAAGTTTGGACCGGCGTGTTCCACTGGTATGCACCGCCATCATCATGCTGCACGACGAGCAGCAGCCCGCTCGTGATCGACACATGCGCGGGCGATTCGAGCAGCACGTTGCTGATGCCGCGCGCCTGTTCGTAGTGCAGCGTCGCGTCCATGAGCGGATAAAACAGGCCAGTCGTTGTCACGCCATCGACAATGGGCGTAAGCGGCAGCAGGGACACCGTATCGCCATGCTGGCCGTGCAACTCCGCCGCATCGCGCACCAGAAACAGCGCCTGGCGATCGGCCAGAATCCGTACATGGCAGGTGCGCAGCGCGGGATGATCGAGCAGCGCAATGTTTGCCAGCGTGTGATCCCAGCGCCCGCCTAATGCGCCGAGCATGTCAATCGTGGTTGCGCCGCGTTCGGCAGCAACCAGCAGCGCCAGTTCCAGGTCGGTTTCGTCCTTCTCGCGCGGAAAGCGCCGGACTTCGGTGCCGCGCGCCGCTAATGCCTCAAGGCTCGCGGGCCGCACCGAGTCAAGATCGCCCAGCACGAGATGGGGCGGCATGTTCGCGCGCAGCAACGCCTCAGCGCCACCATCGGCGGCTATCAGCAGGTCGGCAGCCGCAATCTGCGCCTGGTAGGGCGCGAGGTCGGCATCGGGCGCATTGGCAACAATCACAACGTACATGATCACTCGCTTGCACAAAACAGATATGGTGGATCGTAGCATGTCCACGCGCGCGGCGCAACTCCATGCCCTGGCATTCGCACCGACAAAGGTATGTCCGGGCGCTTCGGCCAGCGGCAGCGCCAGGTTTTCACGCGTCTGCGCAATGGTATAATCGCCTGGTGGAATGGCTTCATGCAGAGCAAGGCCGCGCGCACAAAGCAGAAAGGTGTGTTTCATGGCATCATATGATCCGACGCGGGTCGGCTGCCGGGGCGGCTGGCGAAAGTACGAGGGCAACCCGGTGCTGGGCGGCCCCGACGATTTCCGGTTCGATAACCACGTCCTGCTGGTTGACGGCGTGTATCGCATGTATTTTTCATGGCGCAAGCATTACAGCATCGCCATGACCGAGAGTCCCGATGGCATCCACTGGAGCGAGCCGATTCTGGTGCTGCAACCGCGCACGGAAACCGGCTGGGAGGATGACATCAATCGCCCGGCGCTGGCGTATAAAGATGGCCGCTATCACATGTGGTATTCCGGGCAGACGGCTGGCCGGGAGTTTTCATCTTCAACATGGACCGATAT